>NZ_JASPJJ010000001.1:201795-329083 GCF_030232825.1 Corynebacterium sp. MSK044 | reverse complement strand
CATTACCTTTGCCGATTGGCTTAAAGAGCGAACCTACCGCAGTGCTATACCAGCAGGCCAAGTACCGAAATGGGTCAACCCCAACCAGAAATGGTGGTACACCCACCGCAACGCCCGCAGGCCTCTAAAACGGCTAGAAAAGCTCATCCACGCCGGACAATTATTTACCTTCCTTGACCCGCCTGAAGGTGTCACACAAGATTTAAAAGCCACCACGAACCTGCTGGAAGGTGGCATCAACAAACAGCTCAAAGACCTAGCAGGAAACCATCGTGGCATGTTCGATGAGCATCAGCGCATCACCATGGACTGGTGGCTCTACACCCACACCGAAGACCCGGTAGCGCCACTGGAGTTAGCCAAGCAACAAGACTTCGGACGCCAAAGAGAAAAAGCAGCACGCGCAGCCTGGGCAAGAGAAGAACTCACACGACGCGGCCACCCAGACGGACGACCAGCCACATACGACATCCACATCGACAACGAATGGAACCCCAGCTTAGGCATAAGAAAAGGCTGGGCCGGACGCTCCTAAATCCACACGAAATGTCCCTTAGTGCGACACGCCGCAAATCCACACGAAATGTCCCTTAAGCCAAAAAATTGGCGCCCCCAGCAGGACTCGAACCCGCGACCAGCCGGGTAGAAACCGGATGCTCTAATCCACTGAGCTATGGAGGCTTGGTGTTCATCATGGTAACTCACGCCGAGGGTGGGGATGGTGGGTGGTGGGGGAGTCGTCGATAAGCAATGGCAACTTGTACGCTTTATTGCATGTCCTTGAGTGTTTCAGCGCGCGTAGCTTGGCCAATCTATCTGGTAGTGATGCTTATCAGTGCGCTGGTGGCAGGCACCTTGTCGTTTGCGTTCCTCGGCGATTCGCTGGCGGCGCTGGGCATTCCGGATCCGGGGCCGTTGACCACGGTGGGGCTGCCCATGATGCGTGCGGCGGCGTGGATTCTGGCGGCGCTGGCCACGGGCTCCTTCATGTTTTCTGCCTTCCTAATTCCGCCTGATCAGAAGGATTTGCACGGCGCGAAGCTCACGGTGGACGGGCACATTGCGGGCCGTACGGGCGCGTGGGCGAGCGCAGGTATGGCGCTCATTGGGCTGTTCATGATTCCGCTGGTGCTCTCTGATGTTTCGGGCACGCCGCTGACTGATGTGCTGTTTAGTCCTGAGATGTGGGCGATGGCTCTGGATCGCGTGGCGGATGCCAAGATTTGGCTGCTCGTCGCCGTGTTTGCGGCAGCAGTGGCAGTGTGCGGTTTGTTGGCAGGTAGCTGGTCTTCGCAGGTGGCACTGCTGCTGGGTAGTTTGGCTACCATCATGCCGCTGGGTATGTCGGGGCACTCCGCAGCGGGCGGTAACCACGATTACGGCACGAATTCCTTCCTATGGCACCTCGTGTTCATGCTCGTGTGGGTGGGTGGTCTGCTCGCGCTCATCGCGCATGGCCGCCGCCTCGGCCCCAACATGTCCCAAGCTGTCGCACGGTACTCGCGCATTGCGCTGTTCGCCTTCTTCGCGGTCACCATTTCAGGCGTGATCAATGCGCTCATCAGAGTGCGTATCGACGATCTTTTGGCCACCGCTTACGGCGCCACCGTCCTAGCCAAGGCCGTTGGCTTGGTGGTGTTGGGCTTACTTGGTTTTGCTCACCGTGAACTGACCATCCCGCACTTGCAGGAGCGGCCGGGGCTGTTTCGTCGTATAGCGGTGGTGGAAACATTAGTCATGGCTGCGGTCACCGGTGTGGCTGTCTCGATGGGCCGCACCCCGCCGCCCACCCCGGTGGTGACTGACCTGACCCAGATGCAGGTGAAGATGGGCTACAACCTCTACGAAGCGCCGACGTTCACTAACGTGTGGACGATCTGGCGCCCAGAGGTCCTGTTCTCCGTCATCGCGATTCTGCTGGCCGTGTACTACCTGCACTTGCTACGGCGCGTGAGCGGGTGGGAGAAAGCCCGCACCGCGTGGTGGTTGGCTGGCTGCGCGACGATCGCAGTGACCATGTCTTCCGGCCTAGGCATGTATATGCCGGCTGCATTTTCGGTCCACATGGTTGTGCACATGATTCTGTCCATGGGGGCACCCGTCTTCCTGGTGCTCGGTGCGCCGTTGACATTGATCAAACGTGCGTACCCGGAGGATGAATTCGGGCCATACGCTTGGGTGAAGGCTTTTGAGGAATCAGCGCTCGTTCGCGTGCTTACCTACCCGCCAGTGTCCACGGTGCAGTTCCTCGTTGTTTTCTACGTGCTGTATGTCTATCCGGCCTTTTACCAGGTTGCCGTGTCTGAACATGCCGGTCACGTGCTCATGAACGCCGCATTCTTGGTCTCCGGTTACTTCTACTTCTGGGAACTTATTGGCCCGGATCATATTCCCAACAGGAAGCCAACACCGGTCCGATTCGCGTGGTTTGTCTTCTCCATGCCGGTCCATTTGTTCATGGGTGTGTACCTCATGCAGCTGAATTTGGTTTTGGGGGAAACTTTTTACGAAAATCTTGCTCTTCCATGGAACCCCGACTTTTTGCGCGACCAAAAAGTCGGCGCCGGTATCGGCTGGGCCGCCGGAAGTTTCCCGATGGCGGTGGTGTTCCTCTACCTCGCCGTCGGCTGGCTCCGTGAGGATCGCGCCGATGCGAAGGCCCGTGACCTGCGCGAAGAGGAAAACGATGATGAGGAGTGGCGCGCATACAACGAGATGCTAGCCCAGTACTCGCAGGGTCGAGGGGGCCCACCGCGCCAGTAGCAGATGTGGCACAGCGGGCGCCACTTTGTGGCACGAAATTCTTTTGAAGGGGGCGCTTAGCGGAGGATCAGCCTGTGGAATTCGTTTGAGTTATCCACAGGTCTTTTGGGGGGGTACTCGCGCAATGTGTGGTTGTGAGGAAACGTTGGTGGTGTCACCTCTCCCCGATACGGGAGCGGGACAAAAAGTACATGAAACACCACAACAACTTTTCCGAAAGGACACTGCAATGACGTACCTACCCATCACACTGTCGGGCAATCTCATTGAGGATCCGGTGAGCAAGGTTTTTGATACCGGCACCTTCCTCACCCGCCTGCGCCTCGCCTCGAGCCGTCGCGTACGCACGGACAGCGTGGACCCCAGTGGCAACAACATGTGGGCGGACACGGACAACCTGTACATCGACGTTGAATGCTGGGGACAGTTGGCATTGAACGTCAACGCCTCTTTGCGCAAGGGGGTGCCCGTGATTGTCTCCGGGCGCCTTGTCTCCGAGAAGTGGACAGACAAGGAAAACGTGACGCGCTACAAGCACATCATTAAGGCCAACCACATTGCCTTGGAGCTCAGCCGCCACCAGGTGGCATATCGCTCCACTGCCTCCCAGGCGCACACCCCCAATGGTGTAGACGAAGTCAAACTCCTCACCGCGGAGGAATTCGGTCAGAAGCACGGCGTGACTGTGACGCAGAATGCCAAGGCGCCGGAGGAAAGCCAAGAGAGCCAGAACGCTCAGGGGGATCAGCAGGAGAAACCGACGCCGTCCTCAAGCAATCAGAGCGGCGCGGGCGATGGTGTGCTCAATAGGCCGTCCGGCGCAAACGCACCGCGACAACAGCCAGCAATGGCTGGCTAAGACGGGGCGACCCAGCTTGTCGCCGGGGTGATGTACCCTTTGAGGTGGTTTTTAAACTTCCACCACAACGCATGAAACGCGAGAGAAGGGGACGCTAGTGGCTGAGTTCATCTACACGATGAAAAACGTTCGCAGGGCCGTCGGTGAAAAAGTCATTCTGGACAATGTCACCATGGCCTTTTACCCCGGCGCCAAGATTGGTGTCGTTGGCCCGAACGGTGCAGGTAAGTCCTCCCTGCTGAAGATCATGGCTGGTATTGATCAGCCGAATAACGGTGAGGCTTTCCTGGACCCCGGTGCCACCGTGGGCATCCTGCTGCAGGAGCCGCCACTGAATGAGGAAAAGACGGTTCGGGAGAACGTCGAAGAGGGCCTCGGCGAGATCTTTGAAAAGAAGCAGCGCTTCGAAGAGATCGCAACGGAGATGGTTACGAACTACTCCGATGAGCTCATGGAAGAAATGGGCAAACTGCAGGAGGAGCTGGATGCTGCGGACGCATGGGAGGTGGACTCCAAGATTGAGCAGGCGATGGAGGCTCTGCGCTGCCCGCCGTCTGATGCGCCGGTGACCAACCTTTCCGGTGGTGAGCGCCGCCGTGTTGCCCTGGCAAAGCTGCTGCTGTCCGAGCCGGATCTCCTGCTTCTTGACGAGCCGACGAACCACCTCGACGCCGAAAGCGTCCTGTGGCTGGAGAAGCACCTGCAGTCCTACCCGGGTGCAGTGCTGGCGATTACGCACGACCGCTACTTCTTGGACAACGTTGCTGAGTGGATCTGTGAGGTCGACCGCGGCAAGCTCTACCCGTACGAGGGTAACTACTCCACCTACCTGGAGAAGAAGGCTGAGCGCCTTGAGGTTGCTGGCAAGAAGGACCAGAAGCTGCAGAAGCGTCTGAAGAGCGAGCTCGAGTGGGTGCGTTCTTCCCCGAAGGCACGTCAGGCGAAGAACAAGGCTCGTCTGGAGCGCTACGAAGAGATGGCAGCCGAGGCGGAGCAGTACAAGAAGCTCGACTTCGAAGAGATTCAGATTCCTACCCCGCCGCGCCTGGGCAACAAGGTCGTCGAGGTGAAGAATCTGAACAAGGGCTTCGATGGTCGCACGCTGATCAAGGACTTGACGTTCACCCTGCCGCGCAACGGCATCGTGGGTGTCATTGGTCCGAACGGTGTGGGTAAGTCCACCCTCTTCAAAACCATTGTTGGTTTCGAGGAGCCAGATTCTGGCACGGTGGAGATCGGCGATACCGTCAAGATCTCCTACGTTGACCAGAACCGCGAGAACATCGACCCAGAGCAGACCGTGTGGGAGGTCGTCTCCGACGGGCTGGACTACATCCACGTTGGCCAGAACGAAATGCCGTCGCGCGCATACCTGTCCGCGTTCGGCTTCAAGGGCCCGGACCAGCAGAAGCCGTCGAAGGTTCTCTCCGGTGGTGAGCGCAACCGCCTGAACCTGGCGCTGACGCTGAAGCAGGGCGGCAACCTGATCCTGCTCGATGAGCCGACGAACGACCTCGATGTGGAAACCCTGGGTTCCCTTGAAAACGCGCTGCAGAAATTCCCTGGCTGTGCTGTGGTGATTTCGCACGACCGCTGGTTCCTGGACCGCACCTGTACCCACATCCTCGCCTGGGAGGGCAACGTGGAAGAGGGTAAGTGGTTCTGGTTCGAGGGTAACTTCGGTGACTACGAGGCCAACAAGATTGAGCGTCTCGGTGAGGAAGCGGCCAAGCCGTCCCGCGTCACCCACCGTAAGCTCACCCGCTAAAGGTCTGAGAAGATAAGGACATTCACTATGAGCAACCTTCTTTCAGATACCCAGGTCATTCCGCTGCGTTGGAACGACTATGACCGTTATGGGCATCTGAACAACTGCAAGTTCGTGGACATCTCGCAGGAAGCACGTATTGCTTTCATGCAGCAGAACTTCGCGGACCGGGAGCAGGAGTTCGGTGTATTCGTCCGCCGCGTTGAGGTGGACTACCTCCGCCCGGTGATGCCTGATACCACGCAGGTGACCGTGGAGACCACGGTCACGGAGATCGGGAACACGTCTTTCAAAACCACGCAGGATTTGAAGGACCGCCACGGCAATGTGTGCGGTGTGGTCAAGACGGTGCTTGTGGCTGTGGATCTGTCCACTGCCTCGCCGCGCGAGATCACGCAGCAGGAGCGTGGGATTCTCACGGCGGGTTCGGGCGAGTAATCATCGAAACGCTCGCAATCAGCGCGGGAGCAGCGGGGCTCAAGGCCCTCACCTCCCGCGCCTTGTCGTTGGATGAGGACGCCTCAGTGCGTATCGACGATCGCAGGGACGGGTCCCTCGACATCTTCGTCACCACCCCCTTTGACTGTTTGGCTGCGCGACGGGTGAGGGGAACGGTGTCCCGAGACAAAGCCGTCGTGGCGTTGAAAGACCTCGATGCTGCTCTCGCAGCAGGGCGCACCGAGATCGGTCCTGCCCGTGATTCCCGCTGGCCTGGCGCACTTCCCCCGGCAGAGGGTTTTGCGGAGCGCGACGTGGTCCCGGTTGCCGTCGTGCGTGATCTGGCGGATCAAGGGCGCCGCTTGGCACGCCAGTTCTCGGGACCACTCGGTCCGCCGCGGTCCTTGCTCAACCAGACGGTGCTCACCGTGGATGCGGAGCAGGAAACCGGGGCAGGAACGGTGGAAGTGCCCATGCGCATGGTTTTCACCTGCACATCTTTGGGCTTCATCCCTGGTCCGGGTGCCCCGGCCGAGGTGCCCCGTCATCTACGGATTGCCACGTCTGGCCGGTGGGTGCGCATGGACGCCCCCTTCGGCAGTGTGTACCACTCCACCGCACTCAACCTGCTGTTCTAGAAGCCGTTTAGCCTTTAACTTTCCCTCTTCTTACCCAATTATTCTGACGCAGCTTTTCGGCGCTAGCCGAAAAGCTGCGTAAGGTGCGGGGACCCAAACGTGCGGGTGGGGTCCATGGTTTCGCGGAGGGTGCAGAATTCGTCGAAACGCGGGTACGCCTGGGAGAAGAATTCCCGGTCGCGGGTGTGCATCTTGCCCCAGTGGGGGCGGCCGCCTGCGGCGATGAAGATTTGCTCGATGTGGGGGAAGTAGTCGTGCGGGTTCATCGCGCGGGGGACGTGGAAGGCGATGTACATCGATTCGCGCCCGTTGGCGGTGGACAGTGCCACATCATCCGCGGCGGTGGAGCGCAGCTCCAGCGGGAAGGGGATGCGCCACCCGCGCTGGTCAATCTCCCGGCGGATTTCGCGGACGGTCTCCGGGCCATCGGCAAGTGGCACAGCGAATTCGGTTTCGTGGAAGCGCACGCGGCGCGGGGTGGCAAAGACCTCATGCGCACGGGAGCGGTACGTGTTGGCCGCCATCGCATCGGTGGCAATGCCATTGAGGAATGTCGTGGTCTTCGGCGCGATACGTGCGACCGTCAACGCGGCGGCGAAAGCACCGTTGCCCACCAGGTCATCCTCGATGAATTGGGTGAGACGGCCACGCTTCTTCGGCTCACCGCCCGGAGCCGGATCGCCCGGGGCGAGGCGGGTGTTGTTCTTGATCATCGCTTTGTCCGTGTGCGGGAACCAGAACGCCTCGAAGTGGTCAACGGCGCGAGTGCGCTCCTCCCAGCTGTCCAGGACATCATCCAGGTTGTCACTGGTCTCACGCGCCAGGAGATCAAAGGCGTCAACGCACTGCATTTCTACTTCGACAATAACGCCCAAAGCGCCAACCGAGACGGTGATGAGGCGTAGCAAGTCTGGATCGTCGTCGATGGAGTAGGTGCGGAGCTCCCCGGTGGCGTCGACAAGCGTGAGACCTGTCACCGTGCCGGCGAATCCGGTCCACTCGATGCCGGTGCCGTGGGTGGAGGTGGAGATCGCGCCGGCGACGGATTGGTTATCAATATCGCCCTGGTTAGCCAGCGCGAGGCCGAAAGGCTGGAGGTATTCCGGAATGCGGTACAGGCGTGTGCCGGCGAGGAAGCGGACGCGCTTTGTCTCTCGGTCCACGTTGATGATGCCGGCGAGTTTGTCCAGGCTGATCATCGCCTGCGCACCGGCAGCTACCGGGGTGAAGGAGTGGCCACCGCCGACCGTGCGCACGCTCTGTCCGGCGGGCAGCGTGCGGATGATGTGCTGCACCTCTGCGATGGTGGCGGGATAGTAGAACGCGGTCGGGCTGGTGTTGACGGAGCCAGACCAGTTGCTAAAACGCTGGTTGGTGCGTTTTTCCGGTGTAAGTGTCATCGCAGTGTCCACCCTTGTCCTCGGTAGGTATCCCATGTTTCGGTTGAGCCGTCCGGAAAGACGGCGATGATCTCGTCGACATGCTCGGTCATTTCGCCTGCCTTTGCGTGACGGAACCACACTGTGTCGCCTACTCCCAAGCTGCTGGTAGCCGGGCCGTGGAGCGGCGTTTGCACCTCACCGGCCCCCTCAGTGGTGGAGTACCGCAGCCCGGCCGGGTGCACCGGGACGGGCACTCGATCTGCCGCCGGCGGGCCGGAGGCGATCCACCCGCCGGAGTTCACCGTTACCCAGCCAGGCGCCGGGATGCGTGAGACCTGGCAGATGAAAAACGCGGCAGGTTTGTGGTTGATGTCGGCGAAGTTGTCAAAGATGACGGGG
This sequence comes from Corynebacterium sp. MSK044, assembly GCF_030232825.1. Lineage (NCBI taxonomy): Bacteria > Bacillati > Actinomycetota > Actinomycetes > Mycobacteriales > Corynebacteriaceae > Corynebacterium > Corynebacterium sp. MSK044. The sequence continues at coordinate 320,836 of NZ_JASPJJ010000001.1, read as the reverse complement.
GTGTAGAACCCGGATCCCGCAGCGAGTTCTGTCAGCGTGCCTTCGGCAGCACTGACATCGAGCGAGCCCGTGCCGCCACCGTTGACAAATTCCAGGTCAGCGTGCTGGCGTGCTGCCGCAATGCACTTTGCCCGGCGCGGACCAAGCTGGTCCATGGAGGTGGTGCGCAGCCAGCGCTTCACTGCGCCGGGAATGCCGGATTCCGCATCTGCAACCGAGGCGACCTGGCCTTCGTAGGCCATGAGCCCCACCAGTGAGAGTTCTTTCCGTGAGGTGATCTGGCGCGCCAGCTCATCGGTTTGTTCCGGCGTGCGGATGGGGGAACGGCGTGGCCCGATGACCAGGCCGGGGAGGTGCAACGTGCAATCCAGGTCAATTGCCACCCGCACCGGGCCGGCGTTACCAGCCTTCCGGACCGCACAGCTGATGAGGTCCAGGTGCTCCACGCAGTCCACCATCACAGTGATGGTGCTGCGCAGCTGGTCATCACTAGCCAGCTCGCGTAGCGCCACCTTGTTCACTGAAGGGTAGGCGACCACGATGTCGTCAAAGCCCTCCCGCGCCAAGTGGATTGCTTCCGGCACGCTGTAGGACAAGATGCCCTGGAACCCTGGATGAGACAACGCCCGACGAAGGGCAGCCACGCTGCGCAGGGACTTGGATGCCACCCGGATGGGCAACCCTTTGGCGCGCTGCTGCATTTGGGCTGCGTTGTAATCAAAGGCCGCGATGTCCATGGCGGCGCAGGGGGCGGAGGCCTCGTCGGCGTCGATAAGCCCTGGCACGACAGCGAGCAAAGTCTGAGACGGGGAAGTCGACGTTGACGGCATGGAAAACATGCTAGTTCCCCAAAACTATCGTGTTTGCGTTTTTGGGTGGGGACTTACAGCAGGTTCGGGTTGGTGGACATGCCTGGGTGTTCGCCCGGCTGGTTGATCGTCATGTAGGCCACGCGCTCCATGTGGTTGACCAGCGCGGCACGTTGTTCTTCGTTCAGCTCATCCGCGGTGAACTGGTCCAACGAGCGGTTCATCAGCTCAAGCCAGCGCTCCGCTTCCGCCTGGCCGATCGGGTAGGGGAGGTGGCGGCGGCGCAGCATCGGCGCCCCGCGTCGCTCATTGAAGGTGGTTGGCCCGCCCCAGTACTGCGCGAGGAACCAGCGCAGGCGATCCTCGGCGCCGTCCCAGTCATCTTCCGGGTACATCGGTCCGATGAGATCATCTTTCCTGACCTGCTGGTAGAAGCCGGAAACCAGGCGCCTGAAGAAGGCGTCTCCACCAAGTGTCTCATACATTGTGTCCACACCGTTCACCTTAGCCGTGAATCTAAATCGACCGCGCCGTCGGCCAAAGTGGACAGCTTGGTCTATTGTGCTTATCGACGTCTCCCTAGAAGCCCACCAGGAAAGGACCCCATGACCGAGAACACTCGCTCAGGTTTCAGCACCGACTCCATCCACGCTGGATATGAGCCGGATTCCCTCTACGGGCCGATCAACACTCCCATCTACGCGTCGACAACCTTCGCGCAGGATGACCTGGCAGTGACCCGCAATGGCTACGAGTACACCCGCGTGGGCAACCCGACCATTACGGCGCTGGAGAAGACCATGGCCGCGCTGGAGAAGGCCGATTACTGCGTCGCCTTCGCCTCCGGCATGGCGGCTGTGGACTCGGTGCTGCGCATCCTGCTCAAGCCGGGCGACCACATCGTCATTGGTAATGACGCCTACGGTGGCACCTACCGCCTCATCCAGCAGATCTTCAGCCAGTGGGGGATTGAGAACACCCCCGTGGACATCACCAACACCGACGAGATCGCGGGCGCCATCCAGGACAACACCAAGGTCATCTGGGTAGAAACCCCGACCAACCCGCTGCTGTCCATCGCCGATATTCAGGCCATCGCTGCTATTAAGGGTGACGCCACCCTCGTGGTGGACAACACCTTTGCCTCCCCGTACTTGCAGAAGCCCCTGCTGCTCGGCGCGGACGTGGTACTGCACTCAACCACCAAGTACATCGGTGGCCACTCCGACGTCATCGGCGGTGTGGTGTGCGCGAACCGTCCGGCTGATTCCACCTCCCAGGGTGTGACCGGCGTGACCGCTGCCAGCTTCGATGCCCTCAATGACTTTGAGGATCAGCTCCGCTTCTTCTTCGGCTGGGTCGGTGCCATCCCATCCCCCTTCGACACTTACCTCACCGGCCGTGGCCTGAAGACGCTGAGCGTGCGCATGGACAAGCACTGCGACAACGCCGAGGCAGTGGCTAAGCACCTGAAGGCCTCCGACAAGGTCGCCCGCGTCTACTACCCGGGCCTGGAGGATCACCCAGGCCATGAGATCGCCGCGCACCAGATGACCCGCTTCGGCGGCATGGTTTCCGTGGCCTTCAACACCGCGGAGCAGGCTAAGACCTTCTGTCGCTCCACGAAGGTGTTCTGCCTAGCCGAGTCCCTCGGCGGCGTGGAGAGCCTGCTCGAGCACCCCGCCACCATGACGCATGTTTCCGTTGCTGGCTCGGCCCTCGAGGTGTCGCCCACGCTCGTGCGTATCTCCGTCGGCATCGAGGATGTTGAGGACCTGATCGCCGACCTCGACCAGGCCCTGGACAAGCTCTAGGCCTGTGCGTCCACCGTGCGGTTCCGCAGTGCGCGGGCTGCGCGGTCCTGGCCCTCAGAGATGATGCGGCGCAGGCCAGCCGGAATATCCCCGGCCAGCAGCTCATCGGCCTTCGCGATAGCCTCCTCCGAAACATCCCACAACGGGTACATGCCCTCGAGGGTGCGCTGTGCCATCTCATTGGACAGCCGCGCCCATAGCTGCGGCGCCACGCGGAAGTACTCGTCGGTCAAACCCTCAAGGCCCTCGCGGGTAAAAGTCAGGCCATCCATCAGGTAGCGGGATTCAAGGTTGGTGAGGTCCTCGCTCACCAGCTTGTCCCACGCCCATTGCTTATCGACGCTCGCCCGCACCCTCAACCTCGACACCACCCCCTCCGAGGTGGAGTCCTTTTCCTCCTCAGCAGCTGATACCGGCAACACTCCAGCCGCGATGAGGCTTGTCAGTGCAAGCCAGCGCGTTTCCTGGTTATCTGAGGTCTCCAGAAGTGTGGTGAAGTGATCCACCGTCTCCTTGTCCGGAGTGAGACGAGCCAGAGCCCGGTCGAAGACAACAGCAGGCTCAGCACCCCGGAAAGCGGTGTTGAGCAGTGCCATGCCCTCGGCGTGCCAGTCCTCAGCAACGTACTGCTTCACTGCCTGGGTGGCCTGCGCGAGCAGACGCTCCTGCACACTCGGGTGAGTCTCCTGGCGGGCAAAGCGTGCCACCAGCCGAACAAACTGACGCGCGGGCAGGAAGCCGTCGCGCACGGACTCCCACAAGGACGACCACACGAGAGTGCGCGCGAGGGAATCCTCAATGTCGCCGAGATGCTCCAAAGCAAAACGCTGGTGCTCCTCGGTCAGGCCCATGAGGCAGTAGGTGAGGTCATCGTCATTGACCAGTGCGAGGTCGTGCTCCACGCCCGCCAGCTCAGGGATTTCGGTGCGCTCGCCGAAGACATCCAGTTCGACCTGTTTGATGCGGGTGACGGTGCCGTGGATAAGCGAATACAGCCCGACACGAACGCGGTGCGTGCGCATCACATCGGACTCTTGTACGACGGCGAAGCTGTCCGCGGAGATCTCCGGGCGCAGGCGGGACACGCCGGTGGTGCGCAGCCACTGCTGCGCCCAGTCAGACAGATCGCGTCCTGATGCCTCCTCGAGCGCCCCGAGCAAATCCGCGAACTCCGCATTGGAGTAGGCGTGGTTGTCAAAGTGCGTGCGAACCCCGGCGAAGAACTCCTCGTAGCCGACATAGGCCTGAAGCTGCTTGAGCACACTGGCGCCCTTGGCATAGGTGATACCGTCGAAGTTCTGCTCCGCCGTCTCAATATCTGGCGCATCCGCCGCAATCGGGTGCGTGGATGGCAGCTGGTCCTGGTTGTAAGCCCATGCCTTTTCCACCGAAGCGAACGTGGTCCACGCCTCCGGATACTCGCCGATGCCCACCTGGGCTGTTGCGGCAGACCACGTAGCGAAGGACTCGTTGAGCCACAGATCGTCCCACCACTTCATAGTGACCAAGTCGCCGAACCACATGTGGGCCATCTCGTGGAGGATCGTGTCGTTGCGGCGCTCAAGACGGTAAGGAGTCGGCTCGGATGTGAAGACGTACTCGTCCCGGTAGGTCACCGCACCAACGTGCTCCATCGCGCCCATGTTGTACTCAGGGCAGAAGATCTGGTCGTACTTGTCACCGAACGGGTAGGTGCGGCCGAATTTCTCATGGTAGAAATCGAATCCGTCCTTCGTCTGCTTGAACAGGCGCTTCGAATCCATATGCGGAATCAGGCTCGCGCGCGCGTACAGGCCGAGCTCGATTGTCCGCTCCCTGCCGTTGTAAGTGCAGGTGTACGTGTCAGAAACACGCTCGAACTCACCAGCGCACACGCAAATGAGATAGGTCGACAGCGGGTAATCGAGCCTCGTGCGGGTGGTGGCCGTGCCGTCGCCATTGTCGGTGCGCTCCACCACTTCGTTGAGCACCACCACGTAGCGCTCCGGCGCGGTCACCGCAATCTCATAAGTAGCCTTGAGATCGGGCTGGTCAAAGCACGCGAAAGTACGCATTGCCATCGCCGGCTCGAACTGGGTGTACAGGTAATCCTTGCCGTCAGCCGGGTCTGTGAACTTATGCAGGCCCTCGCCTGTCCGGGAGTACGTGTGGGTCGCCTCCACGACGAGTTCGTGGGGGCCAGGCGAAAGCGCGAGCTTTCGCTCGTCGATAAGCGTGCCATCGAGCGTGGCCTCGAAGCTGTCCGCAATGAGATCAAAGAACGTCTCACCCGCTTTCGATTCAAACGTCACCTTCGTGCGCGACGTGAACGTGTCCGCGCCCGTAATGTCGAGGTCAACGGAATAATGAACATTGCTGATGAGCTCCGCGCGATGCTGCGCGTCGGACCGAAAAAGATTTGCCTTCATGCAAACCAACGTACCCTTGGCACCATGACTCAAAAAGTGACCTTCTGGTTCGACGTATCCTGCCCCTTCTGCTGGCTGACCTCCCGCTGGGTCAAAGAAGTAGAAAAAGTCCGCGACATCAGCGTCGACTGGGTGCCCATGTCGCTCTCCGTGCTTAACGACGGCCGCGACCTCCCCACCGACTACTCCTCCATGATGGAAGCCAACTGGGGCCCCGCCCGCGTCTTCGCCAAAGTGAAAGCCGAGGCGCCCGACAAAATCGACGAGCTCTACACCGCCATGGGCACCCTCATCCACCCCGGCGGCGAAGGTGGCAAAAAGGGCTTTGGTGCCTACGATGCTGTGATTGCCCAGGCCCTTGACCAGGTCGGCCTGGATGCTTCCTTCGCTTCTGTGGCCAACTCGGACTCCTTTGATTCCAAGCTGCGCGAGTACCACCAATCCGCCATGGACGAAGTCGGCGACGACGTAGGAACCCCCGTCATCAAACTCGGTGACAACGCCTTCTTCGGGCCCGTGATCACCCGCGTGCCTGAAGGCGAGGAGGCTGGCGCCATCTTCGACCACGCCGTCGGCCTCGCCTCCTACCCCTACTTCTTCGAGCTCAAGCGCTCCCGCACTGAGGACCCGCAGGTCTAACCAGGTTGGGCTCTGGTGTTTTGGCCGCTGGTTTTCCCGTAGGCTAGGCACCATGCGTATTTACCTTGGAGCAGACCACGCCGGATTCGAGCGGAAAAACCAGATCGCAGAGCACCTCAAGGCCAAGGGCTTCGAGGTCATCGACTGCGGCGCCCACGAGTACGACGCCGCCGACGACTACCCAGCCTTCTGCATCGCTGCAGCTGAGAAGACCGTCGCCGACCCAGAGTCCCTCGGCCTCGTCCTAGGCGGTTCCGGCAACGGTGAGCAGATCGCCGCGAACAAGGTGAAGGGCGCACGCTGCGCTCTCGCCTGGTCCGTTGAGACCGCGCAGCTCGCCCGCGAGCACAACAACGCCCAGCTCATCGGCATCGGTGGCCGCATGCACTCGCTGGAGGAGACCCTCGCTATTGTCGACGCCTTCGTCGGCATCGGCCCCGACCACCAGGTGGAGGAGCGCCACCAGCGCCGCATTGACATCCTCGCCCGCTACGAGGAGACCGGCGAGACCGAGGAAATCCCGGCGCCGAAGACGCTCTAGTTTCCTTCTGGCCTTCGCCTTTAATCCCAGCCCGCTCCTCCGAGCGGGTTTTTGCTTTTCTCGGGACGGGGTTGTCTGCCCGCCACTGCTTTCCCCACCGCCTTTTCGGGGCCTTTTCAGCGCTCTTTCAAGGCTGGGTTAGTCGCGGTTAGTCGCGTCCGGACCCCGTCCAATAGAAACCCAGGTCGACTGTGGCTGGTGTGGTGTGAAACGTCAGCGGGACTAACTTGCTCTGTGGGGAAGCCGCGGGGAGCGGCTTTTCGCTTTTCGACGGGCTCGTCCCCGCAGTCGTTCGGCAGCGGCGCTGCCCTTCAACCCTTGTTCTAAGGCCGGGTTAGTCCCGTCCGAAATCGCCGCGGCAAAAGTCCAGGTCGGCTGTGGCTGGTGTGGTGTGAAGCTGCGACGGGACTAACTCGCCCCGGAGGGTGGCGCGGAGGGGCGCGGGGAGGGGCGCGGTGAAGCGGCAGGGAGGGCGGTGTTTTCCGGCAATGCACACTAGAGTGGACAATTTTCCCTCGCGCAACCGCCGCGGATGAGGAACCATTGGAAGGCATGAGGGGGAACTACAGAAAGCAGCAGGGGTTGAGCTTGGGGGAGATCAGGGAAGTCGCAGCCAGGTTTCCTCGTGCGGCGGTGACGGGGCCAGCGGCCGCGATCGTGATGGGGCTGCCCACCCTGGGGTGGGTGGAGGCGGTGGACCTGCGGTATCTGTCGGGGGCGAAGCCGGGAAAGCAACCGAAGGACCCGCGGGTGGTGTATCGCGGTGGGAGCATGAGGCAGGACCTCGTGCAAGAGCGCAATGGCGTTCGAACTGCGCACCCGATCCAGGTGCTCTTCGACATTTACCGCTATTACGGCCGATTGGATGCACTGGTGCCGATCGAGCATCTGCGTTACCACTGCCAAGTCACTCAGGAGGCGCTGATGGATTCGGCCAAGAGCGTGCTGCCCAGGGCTAATGGGATTCGGGGGTTTGAGGGGTTGGTGGGGTGGAGTGCGGGGACGTCGCAAAGCGCGCTTGAGACGATTGGGCGCGACACGGTGCTGAGGGCGGAGATCCCGGAGGCACACACCTTTGAGTTTCAGGTGGAGGTCGTCTTCGAGGACATTTTTGCGCAGCAGCGTTTTGCGTCCGTGGACATGATGATTAATGGGTGGCTTGCCGTTGAGTTTGATGGGCGGATCAAGTCTGATGGCACTTACGGCGATGGGGTGACGGTGTTGCTTAACCAGCTTGATCGCCAGCATGAGATCCAGGCCCTCGGGTTTAGTGTGGTGCGCGCCGGGTGGCGTGATGTGGTGAGTGGGAAGCTCGTGAGAGATCTTCGCCGTATGCTCCGTGCGCGCCGCGAAGCTGCGTGATTACCCGTGCCATTCCGCGAGGCGCTCGTGCAGGGTTTTCTCTGAAGCCTCGTGGGCGGCGCGGTTTCCTTCCGCGGTTCCGCCGAGCATGATGTGCCAACCGTTCGGTAGCTTTTCGGCATCAGGGAAAAATACGTGCCCAGCGTCGGGGTAGACGTGCGCTTCAATGTTCGAGCCTTGCTCGGCGAGTGCACGCGCGGCAACGTCGGCTTGCCACATCTGGTCGGCGTCGCCAGCGAAGAGCAGGACGTTGCCGCGGTAATCGCTGAGGTCGATCCGCGCACCAGCGTCAGCGTTGGCCGCGGCGCTCTCATAGGTTGCGCGGTAGGAGACCGGGTAGCTCGTGGCCATGTCCCAGAACATCTTTGCCCCAGAACTTATCGACGCCTTCCTAAACGACGCATACTCCACCACCTCACCCTTATCTATGAACGAGGGGAAGTCCTTACCGCCGGTGAAGTCGAGGCCACTGTAGGAATAGTGGCCTGGCGTGAAGGCGACGACATTGTCCACGGGGTAGCCGTGTGCTGCGAGTAGTTCAGCGAATTCCGCGCCTTTGGAGGTGCCGATGACGGTCACGGGGGAGGCGTCTTCAACGTGTTCGTCGATGTAGGTGGTGACCTCGTCGAACTGTTCCAGTGGGACGTTGGCGAGGGTGGGTTTCTGGTTCGGTTGGCCGAAGAAGAAGAGGCTGAGGACTTCGTAGCCGGCGTCGAAAAGCTGCTTGGCGCGACTGTAATCCGGAGAGCCTTCCGAACCCCCGTAGATGACCACGACGCCGCTGTGCTTCTTGTCGGCTGGGCGGAAATGAAAGCCGTTCAAGTAGTCGCCCTCGATGGCGGTGATGTGCTCCGAGGTCTCGTAGGAGGATTTGTCGGAGCTCATTCCTCCGGGCATGGAATGCGTGATTGGGTACTTGTTCCCGTTGTAGGCGCGCAGAGCGATGACCACGAGCGCCAGTACGAGGATGGCTGCTAGTCCCCAGAGGAGGATCTTTCCGATGATCTTGAGGGCTTTCATGGGGGTGCTCCGTGCGGTCCTTAAAAATAGAATACTAGAACTACGGTGGGCGCCGCTCCAAGAATGCGGCCACACCTTCTTTGTGCTCCGCGCTTTGGGTGAGCAGCGTCTGCTCGCGGGCTTCCTCGGCTAGGCTGAGCGGCAGCTGGGGCAAAGCGACCCGGTTGACGGCGCGTTTAGTCTGGGCGACGGCGCCGCGCGGGGACAGTTGGAACTCCTCGGCCCAGTTGAGTGCGAGGTCGAGGGCGGGGCCTTCCGTGACCTCGGTCACGAGGCCCATCTGCGCTGCATCAACGGCAGGGATCCGCTCTTGTCGCAAGACCAGCTGCATGGCCCGGTGACGTCCAACGGATGCGGCCAGGGTGGCCACGACTCCGCCGTCCGGCATGAGGCCGATCCGGCCGAAGGGGAGAGTGATGAACGCGGACTGGCCGGCGACGATGAGGTCGCAGGCGCAGGCTAGTGAGGCGCCGATGCCGGCGATGGCGCCTTCAGCAGCGGCGATGACGGGAACGTCCGCGCGAGTGATGGCGTAGATAACGTGCTCGATACCGCCGAGGGAGTGCGAGGCAGCCTCTGCGGAATTCTCACTCAGGAAGGCCTGCAGGTCCATGCCGGAGCAGAACGCGGACTCGTCGCCGGTGATGATTACACAGCGGATGTCCGGGTTTGCGTTGGCAGCATTGACTGCGTCGCCGATCGCCCAGTAGGAGTCCGGCTCCAGGGCGTTGCGCTTGGCGGGGTTGGAAATGCGAACGATTTCCGTGGTGCCCCGCGTTTCGCTGGTGATATTGCCTTTGAGCTGGCGTGACATGGCAGGTGGCCTTACTTGGACACGAAGCCAGCGAGGCGGCCTTCGATGATTTCCACAGCGTCCGCCACGATCGTGTCGATGAGCTCCTGGCAGGACGGGATGTCGTTGATGATGCCCTGGACCGGACCCGCGGACCAGATACCAGCGTCCAAGTCGCCGGTCTCGTATACCTGCGCGCCACGCTTGCCAGCCACGAGGTCGCGGATCTCGGGGAAGGTTGCGCCAGCATTGAGCTTCTCGACGACCTCGTCACTCACCGCATTCTTCGCCACACGGGCGGTGTTGTTCAGGGTGCGCAGGATGAGGTTGGTGTCCAGCTCGGAGCGATCAACGATGGCCTGCTTGACGTTCTGGTGGACCGGGGCTTCCTGGGTGCAGAGGAAACGAGTGCCCATGTTGATGCCTTCGGCACCGAGGGAGAGGGCGGCGGCCATACCGCGGCCGTCTGCAATACCGCCGGAAGCGACGAACGGGATCTCCAGCTTGTCGGCTGCTGCCGGCAGGAGGATGAGGCCCGGGATGTCGTCCTCGCCGGGGTGGCCGGCGCACTCGAAGCCGTCGATGGAAAGGATGTCAACGCCCTTGCTCTGGGCGCTGATGGCGTGGCGGACAGAGGTGCACTTGTGGATGACAGTGACACCGGCGGCCTTTAGGCCCGGGACGAGCTGAGCCGGGTTCGCACCGGCAGTCTCTACAATCTTGATGCCCTTTTCGATGGCCACGCGGAGGTACTCCTCGTACGGCGGCGGCGTAATCGTCGGCAGAATGGTCAGGTTCACACCGAACGGCTTGTCCGTCATCTCACGGCAGCGATCGATCTCCTTACCCAGATCTTCCGGGGTCGGCTGGGTCAGGGAGGTGATGATACCCAGGCCACCTGCGTTGGATACTGCCGCCGCAAGCTCGGCCTTGCCAACCCACTGCATGCCACCCTGGATGATTGGGTGCTCAATGCCGAGCATCTCATTAATACGGGTATTGATCTTTGCTGCCATGTTGTGCACTCCTTCGATATGGCTTTGTAATGAGAGCTACATTACACATCGCGAGAAAGTGTTGCGTGCGTTACTAGAAAAAGTCGAAGCCATCGCCCCCGCCGAAGTCGCCGAAATCACCGACGCCGCCAAAGTCTTCGCCGCCGAAATCGCCGCCAACGTCACCGTCATCGAAGGCTTCGCCGCCGAAATCGCCGCCACCCGTGTCGCCGAGGTCGCCTGCCGCAAACTGGTCAGCGCTGGGAGTGCCCGCCATACCGGCGAACATGGCGGAGTAGAACATCATGGAACTCGCAGCCCACACGCCGGTCATGGCTGCCGGCGCCCACCAGGCGGTGGAGTACCAGCCGGCGGGAACAGGGCGGTCAGCGACGGCGCCGCCGGGGTAGTAGTGCGGAGTCTGGGCGCTGGCGTAAGGGGAAGCTTGGATGGTCTGGCCGTCGAACTCTGCGGTACGCGGTTCGGTGACGCGGCCGGCTTGGCGCTGGGCTTCAAGCTCGGGAAGCTGCGGGCCAGGGGTGAGGCCGAGAATCTCACGCGCAGCGTTGACGTAATAGAGGCCCTCGAGGGCGGATTCGCGGGCGAGCTGAGCCTGGCGGACAGTAGTCGCCTGAGTCAGGGCGGAATGCGCAGCGTTATAGCGTTCCGACGCATCCGCCATCGCCTGCGTTGACGCAGTATCCGTGCCGGAAATGGTGAGGACTTGGTGGCCGAGGCGGTCGATCCACCGTCGCGCGTCGGCAAGTTCATCGTCGAGGCTTGCGTGATCACCTTTCTTTTGGGCACTTCCGATGGCTTTGACCGCGCCGAATAGAAGGACGCCAACAGCTAGCAAGACTACGAGTTCCACATGCTCCCTTTTCTTTTGGATGTTCAACTACTTTTCCAACGAATCGTGAGTAAAAAGAGTTCCTTTTTGAAGCGCGCGGTGCAGTGAGATATGCTGTTGAGCGCGCTTTGCGCAGCTGGGAATGTCGTATAGTGGCTAATACCTCAGCCTTCCAAGCTGAAGACGCGGGTTCGATTCCCGTCATTCCCTCCAAGGGAGCCGGCCTTCAAATTAGAGAGTGGCCGGCTTTTCCTTGCTCTAGCAGCACCATTGGGAGCTGGTTACATGCAATTGGCCCCCAATGATGTGGCGTGTTTTTGGGGCACGCTAGAATCGTTTCCCGTGAGCGAGCCGGTGCTTCATCGGTAGGCTTGCGGTCACCTTACGGGGCGTGGCGCAGTTTGGTAGCGCACCTGCTTTGGGAGCAGGGGGTCGCAGGTTCAAATCCTGTCGCCCCGACAAAGGGACGCCATCCGCGTCCCTTTTAATTCTTAGAACGATTACGCAATCTAGCCAGGAGAGAATTTCCGTGAAGACTTCTGTGGACAAGCTCAGCGACACTCGCGTGAAGCTGAACGTGACCGTGCCGTTTGAGGAGCTCGGCCCGGAAATTGACCAGGCATACGCGGCAATTGCTCAGCAGGTCAATATTCCAGGTTTCCGTCGCGGCAAGGCTCCTCGCCAGCTTATCGACGCACGGTTTGGCCGCGGCCCCATCCTCGAGCAGGTGGTCAATGACATGCTGCCGATGCGTTATGAGGCTGCCGTGACCGAACATGACCTGAAGGTTATTGGTCAGCCGGAGATTGACATCACCAAGATTGAGGACAATGACGTTGTGGAGTTCACCGCTGAGGTGGATATCCGTCCGGAGATTGAGGTGCCGGACTTCTCCAAGATCTCCGTTACTGTCCCGGCTCTGAAGGTTGACGATGAGGCAGTGGATGCTGAGTTGGATAACCTGCGTGCGCGTTTCGGTGAGCTGAAGGACACTCGTCGTAAGTTGAAGAAGGGTGACTTCGCTGTTCTTGACCTTGAAGCCACGATTGATGGTGAGAAGGTTGAGGAGGCCTCGACTGAGGGCATTTCTTACGAGATTGGTCGCGATGATCTGATCGAGGGTCTGGACAAGGCTGTGAAGGGCCTCAAGACCGGTGAGGAAGCTGAGTTCACCTCTGAGATCCAGTACGGCGAGCACAAGGGCGAAGAGGCCACCATCAAGGTCACTGTCCAGCAGACCAAGGAGCGCAAGCTGCCGGAGCTGGATGAGGAATTCGTTCAGATGGCGTCTGAGTTCGACACTGTCGAGGAGCTGCGCGAGTCCACCAAGACTCAGCTTGAGGAGTCCAAGAAGGCGGAGCAGGCAGCAGCCATCCGTGATGAGGTGCTCAAGGCTGCGTTGGAGAATACCGAGTTCGAGCTGCCACAGGCAGTGGTGGATGAGCAGGTGCACAACCAGCTCCACCAGATCCTGGGCCAGCTGGCGCACGACGAGAACGCTTTCGCCCAGCTGCTTGAGGCGCAGGGCACTACTCGTGAGGAGTTTGAGAAGGAGTCCCGCGAGAACGCTGAGAGCTCCGTGCGCACCCAGCTGTTCCTCGACGCTGTCGCTGACCAGGAGGAGCCAGAGGTTTCCCAGCAGGAGCTGACGGACCACATCCTGTTCACCGCACAGTCTTACGGCATGGACCCGAACCAGTTCATCATGCAGCTGCAGCAGTCCGGCCAGGTTGCAAACCTGTTCGCCGACGTCCGTCGCGGCAAGGCTCTGGCCGCCGCTATTTCCCGTACCTCCGTCAAGGACGATGAGGGTAAGGACATTGACCCGAACGAGTACTTCGGTGAGCTCGATGAGGAAGACAACGCTTAAGGCAGCTGACGGGAGTTAGTCGCGTCAGCGCTTGCAAAATGCAACGACCCCGGATGGCCGGAGGAAACTCCCGCCCCGGGGTCGTATGCGTCAGTACAGGGGCTCGCGGTCTTTCGTGAGCCCCTGCACGCTGTCAGCGAACACGCACCACATGGCGGGAATCCGCGACTAGGGTGGGGCGTTATTAAAAGAACAACGCACATGCATTGAGGATAAGGAGTACACCGCATGACTACGCCAGCAGCCGGTATGAATTTGGGTGACTCGGTTTACGAGCGCCTGCTGCGCGAGCGCATTATCTTCCTGGGCCAGGAAGTGGACGATGAGATTGCTAACAAGCTCTGCGCACAGATCTTGCTGCTTTCCGCGGAGGATCCGACGCGGGATATCTCGCTGTACATTAACTCCCCGGGTGGTTCTGTCACGGCGGGTATGGCTATTTATGACACGATGAAGTACTCCCCGTGCGACATTGCTACCTACGGCATGGGTCTTGCTGCATCGATGGGTCAGTTCCTGCTTTCCGGCGGCACCAAGGGTAAGCGTTTCGCGTTGCCGCATGCGCGGATTATGATGCACCAGCCGTCGGCAGGCGTGGGCGGTACTGCAGCTGACATTGCTATTCAGGCTGAGCAGTTTGCGCAGACAAAGGAAGAAATGGCGCGTCTGATTGCGGAGCACACGGGCCAGACTTTTGAGCAGATCACCAAGGACTCTGACCGTGACCGCTGGTTCACGGCGGAGCAGGCACGTGAGTACGGCATCGTCGACCACGTGATCTCCAGCGCCCAGGGCAGCATCAGCAACTAACCGGCAGACACAGAATTTAAGGAGAAAATAATGTCTTTCCAGATGCCTCACTCCCGTTACGTGCTGCCGAGCTTCATTGAGCAGTCCTCGTACGGCACGAAGGAAACGAACCCGTACTCGAAGCTGTTTGAGGAGCGCATTATCTTCCTGGGTACCCAGGTGGATGACACGTCGGCAAATGACATCATGGCGCAGCTGCTTGTCCTCGAGTCCCAGGACCCGGACCGTGATATCACCATGTACATCAACTCCCCGGGTGGTTCCTTCACCTCGTTGATGGCTATCTACGACACGATGCAGTACGTCCGCCCAGATGTGCAGACGGTGTGCCTTGGTCAGGCGGCGTCTGCTGCCGCGGTGATTCTGGCTGCTGGTGCGCCCGGCAAGCGCGCTGCTCTGCCGAACTCTCGTGTGCTCATTCACCAGCCGGCAACGGAGGGTACCCGCGGCCAGGTCTCTGATCTGGAGATCCAGGCGAAAGAGATTGAGCGTATGCGTCGTCTCATGGAGGAGACTCTCGCCCGCCACTCCGGCCGTACCCCTGAGCAGGTGCGTATTGACACGGACCGTGACAAGATTCTCACCGCCGAAGAGGCCGTTGAGTACGGCATCATTGACCAGGTGTTTGATTACCGCAAGCTCAACGCATAAACGCTCGAGCTTTCACAAGAGAAAAGGCCAAGCTGGTTGTAGCTTGGCCTTCTTGCTATCCGGCTGTGCGCGCTAGTCGCACTCAATCATGCGTTCAATGATCTGCGCGGGGAATCCTTGGCGTTTGGCTTCGTCGGTGTCGTAGCAGGCGAAGCCGGTGTAGGTGGTGCCTGATTTTTCGAAGGGCACCCAGTCGGTGCCGTCCCAGGAGAGGTATTGGACGTGGTCAGAGGCGTAGGTGCCGATGGATGCGTGTGTACCGTCGCAGTACATGGACACGAGTTCGCCTGGTTGACCTTGTTCGGATGGTTTCCAGTCACATGGGCCGGTGGCGGGGGTTTCTGGTTCGGAGGATTCTTCCTCTGACACCGTTTCAACAATGGTGCTCACCGTGGTGGAGGATTGTTCAGAGGTGCTGGGGGCTTGTGCAGTCAGTTCCGGTTCGGCGATGGAATCGGGCTCAGAGCACGCCGCTAGTGCTAGGGGGAGGGCAGTGGCGAGTGCAGCGGCGCGTAAGGTGCGGTGCATGGTCAAGGTTGCTCCCTAAAACTCGTGGGCTTCGTTCGCGCCCACCTTAGTGGATGTGGGGTCGTGGGAGCGGATACAGTTCGGAGTGAGCATTTTTGCTTATCGACGAGCCCCGTTTGCCCCGCCCACCCGCCACTTAGCGGGAATCTCGCGTGGGTGGGGTAGCGTTTATACAGTTAGAAATCCAGCAAGCGAGGGTTGAAGAGACACATAATGGCGGTTACGCAAGATAGCTCCGATCTGCTCAAGTGCTCCTTTTGTGGCAAGAGCCAAAAACAGGTGCGCAAGCTCATCGCCGGTGGCGGGGTGTACATCTGTGATGAGTGCATTGAGCTGTGTAACGAGATTATCGAGGAAGAACTCGCTGGCAGCCAGGCGCAGGAGCAGCATGATGATGCGAAGCTGCCGCGTCCGTCGGAGATCACGGCGTTCTTGGACCAGTATGTGATTGGCCAGGATCAGGCTAAGCGCACGCTTGCTGTTGCTGTGTACAACCACTACAAACGTGTCCGTACGGAGCTGGACGGCATTCGGAAGAACGACGAGGACGTGGAGATTGCTAAGTCCAACATCCTCCTGCTGGGTCCGACGGGTTCCGGTAAGACTTACTTGGCGCAGACCTTGGCGCGCATGCTGAATGTGCCTTTTGCCATTGCGGATGCGACCTCGTTGACGGAGGCCGGCTACGTGGGTGAGGATGTGGAGAATATCCTGCTCAAGCTGCTCCAGGCGGCTGATTTTGATGTGAATCGTGCGCAGAACGGGATCATCTATGTCGACGAGGTGGACAAGATTTCCCGGAAGTCGGAGAACCCGTCGATCACGCGTGATGTCTCTGGTGAGGGTGTGCAGCAGGCGCTGCTGAAGATCCTGGAAGGGACCGTGGCTTCTGTTCCACCGCAGGGCGGGCGCAAACACCCGAACCAGGAATTCATTCAGCTAGACACCACCAACATCCTGTTTGTGGTTGCTGGCGCTTTTGATGGTCTGGATAAGGTCATTGCGGAGCGCGTGGGCAAGAAGGGCATTGGCTTCGGAGCGGAGATTGATTCAGCTTCGGAGCGTGATGCGGCGAACATGCTGTCGAAGGTGCAGCCGGAGGATCTGGTCAAGTTTGGTTTGATCCCAGAGTTCATTGGTCGTCTGCCGATTTTGGCGGCGGTGGAGAACCTGGATGAGGATTCCATGGTGAAGGTGCTCACGGAGCCGAAGAACTCTTTGGTGAAGCAGTACCAACGCCTGTTTGAGATGGATGGTGCGGAGCTCCGTTTCACGGATGCTGCGTTGCATGCGGTGGCGAAGAAGGCTGCTGAACGTGGAACTGGTGCCCGTGGTCTGCGGGCGATCATGGAAGAGACGCTCGTGCCCATCATGTATGACCTGCCGGACCGTGATGATGTCCGTGAAGTAGTCATTGGCAAGGCGGTTATTGATTCAGGGGCGAGCCCAGAATACGTTTTGCACGATACGAAGAAGTCGGCCTAGATCCTCTGGTGAGAGGCTCTCCCAGATTTTGTAGAAGCGCAGTTTGAGTCTGCGCTTCTTTTTTTAATTTTGGTGTGTTAACTTTCCGTTGAATGTTTTCCTGTGTCTGAAAGGACTCTCATGCCAACTATCAACACTCCTGGTGTCGGTGAGATCAGGCTCGAGCAGATTGCTGGTGCAGCCGTAGGCCTTCTTTCCATCCTTGCTCTCGTCCTCGGCCTCACCTTTGGGATGAAGGGCGGAAATGGTTCTTCGAACCTCGGCACCGAAGAGACCACGGAGCCCTCTACCTCCGAGACAGCCACCCCGGAGGCTCCGGAGCCGACTCCGACGAAGGACACCCCGACTTCCGCCCCTACCACTACGACGCCGAAGCCGACACCGAAGCCGACGCCAACGAAGGATCCGGAGCCGACCGAGATGCCCACGTTGCCGTCTGGTCCGGTGGAGACTGAGACGACCACGCCGACGACCACCATGGCGCCACGCCCGACTCTGACGGAGCCGACCACTCCGCCGGAGGGCCCGTCCCGCCAGGAGCAGCTTGGTCTGACGAAGGTTCGGATTGGTATCAAGGAGCAGCGCTTCAACACGGAGCTGGTGGGGCGCAGCATTCAGAACCATTCGGTTCGTTTCGCCGGTGGTGGCCTGCCGGCTATTGCAAAGCAGGAGCTTGAGGCGCGGGACACCCTGGACTTCAGCCAGGCAGTGAAGCCGAACAAGGACCTCGCAGGCGTGGATATGCTCGCATACCAGGCTGATGAGAAGACGGTGGTGTACTTCTACCGCGTTGACCTTGGTGTTGGTACGGAGCACAAGGGCAACATCTTCAACCCGGAGACCGGTATGGGCGGTGACTGGTTGAATAACGTCCGCTGGGATATGCGCACGGCTCATGATGAGAACTACTACTACGTTGCCATCGCAACTCAGCTGCGCCCAGCGCCGAACCCAGAGGCAGGAAAGACCGCTGCAGAGTTCTCCAAGGCGCTTGCTGCTGACGTGTTACGCAAACTGGGGCTGACCTCCCTGGCTGGCTTCATTGACAAGATCCCTGTCAAGGAGATTGAGGGCTAAACAGCTCGTTTAACTCACCGCCGTGGCACGCACCTTTGGGTGCACACCGCGGCGGTTTTTATTCGCCGGAGGGTTCGAGGTCGTCGTCGTAAATGTCGTCGATAAGCGGCTCGGCGATGGAGGTGCCTGAGAGGTAGTCCTTCGTGTGGCCATCATCATCGGAGTGAATGGCACGCGGGGTGCCAGTGGTGTGGGTGAGGTAGGACTCGTAGCCCGAGTCGGGGATGTTGGATGTGAGGAATGTCAGCACGGCATCAATGGTGAGGCGCCGCATGCCTTCGGTGTTGGCGGGGCTGAGCAAGTTGATGGAGCTGAACTCGTCCATCGTGATGTGATTGCTCGTGCGGAAGAAGGACAGGGAGGCGATGAGCACCACAACATCCGCAGCGCTGATGCCTGGGCGGAAGGCGCCAACGTCCTGCCCCATGAGCAGAAGGCGTTCCAGTTGAAGGATCACCTCGGACTCACTGCGTAGTGAGGTGGCTTCACCGGGAGTGAGCACCGGATCGAGGTTCTCCCGCAACAGCAGACGAATGGCTTCTGGGTTTTGCACCATGCCGTGATGAAGCGCATCGACGAAACGGCGGATGCCTTCCACGGGTGCGGCGTAGGAGCGCTCTAAGAAATCCTGTGGTGGGGAGAAGCTCCACGCGGCGTGGACGAGGCAACGGCGATAGAGCTCCTTCTTGTCCCCGAAGTGGTAGTGGAGCATGCGTTTAGACATGCCCACTTCCTTGGCTATCGCATCCAGCCTGGTGGCTGCATAGCCTTCCTGGGCAAAGTGAGACATGGCAACGGTGATAGCGCGATCGAGGTCAGCTTTGTTTGCGCCCTCGGCCGCGTCAGTGGGGGAGACTGGGCCCGTGGGTTCAATCCCGTCGGGGTGGCTGCCGCCTACACCAAGTTCCGTCACGTTCATGTCCTTTGTCCGTGCAATGTCCGGTGGCTTTTCGTTCCGTGGTTTTTTCTGTGGTCTTGTGCTCAACCAATTCCACTTCTGTTCATCGTGCCTAACAGTGGGCCTATTTGTCGCTTGTACCGCGCAAGGTGGGGCACTGGATGGGGAAAAGCCCTAGAGTTTCGGGGGTAGCATGGAGCATGCAGATGGTCCGGATGCGCCTATTCGGGGGTATGCGGCTACGCACGGTCTCCGAAACGGCACACCATCACCCAACATTGCCCAACCTCTAGGAGGAGATATGACCACCACACCCAACAAGGTCAAAGTAACTGTCACCGGTGCTGCCGGCAACATCGCTTATTCGTTGCTGTGGCGCATCGGCGCAGGCGAAGTCTTCGGCCCTAACACCATTGTTGACTTGGCGTTGCTGGAGGTGCCAGCCCATGTGGCTAGCACCGAAGGTGTTGCCATGGAGTTGTCTGATTCCGCGCTGGAGCGCGTGGGCAACATCACGGTGACAGATGATGCGGCGAAGGCTTTTGATGGCGCGAACGCAGCGTTTCTCGTAGGTGCGAAGCCACGCGGTAAGGGTGAGTCCCGCGCTGACATGTTGCAGGCCAACGGCAAGATCTTCATTGGTCAGGGCCGCGCAATCAATGACCATGCGGCGGATGATGTGCGTGTTCTCGTGGTGGGTAATCCGGCGAATACGAATGCGTACATTGCTAACAAAGCGGCACCGGATGTGGCGGCGGAGCACTTCAACGCGCTGATGCGTCTGGACCACAATCGTGCGATTTCGATGCTGTCGCAGAAGCTGGGCAAGCACTCTAGCGAGTTTGAGAACATCGCGGTGTGGGGGAATCACTCGGACACCCAGTTCCCGGATATCGCGTATGCCACGGTGGATGGCCAGCCGGTGAAGGATCTGGTGGATGAGGCGTGGTACGTCGATGAGTTCATCCCGCGTGTGGCTAAGCGTGGTGCGGAGATCATTGAGGTCCGTGGGCGTTCTTCCGCTGCATCCGCGGCGTCCGCAGCTGTTGATCACATGCGTGATTGGGTTGCTGGAACGGAAGGTAAGTGGGCGACGACGGCGGTGCCGTCGACAGGCAGCTACGGCGTCGACGAGGGCCTGGTCTTCGGCTTCCCGGCTATCGCCCGCGATGGTCGCTGGTCCGTTGTGGAAGGCCTGGAGCTGACTGATTTCCAGCGTGCACGCATCAACGCGAATGTGGAGGCCCTGCGCGAGGAGGCAGCGATCGCGGACCGCCTGTTCTAGGGCTTTTTGCTTATCGACGAGTCCCGGAAAACCAGCCCGCGTTAAACTATCTAACCGTGACTGACACTTCCGGGACTTTTAGCGCATTCAATGAGAGCCTCATCGGCGTCAACCGGGCAGATAGCCTGCCCAAGAGTTGGGAGCCGCAGGAGCTTGAACAGGGCATTTATGATGATTGGGTAGTCCGCGGTTACTTCACGGCGGACCCGTCGTCGGATAAGCCCGCGTACTCGATCGTGCTGCCGCCACCGAATGTGACCGGTCAGCTGCACATGGGCCATGCGCTGGACCACACCCTCATGGATTCGCTTGTGCGCCGTAAGCGCATGCAGGGCTATGAGGTCCTGTGGCTGCCGGGCATGGACCACGCCGGCATTGCCACGCAGACCAAGGTCGAGGCCATGCTCAAGGAGACTGAGGGCAAAGACCGTTACGACTACGGCCGTGAGGAATTCATTTCGCGCGTGTGGGAGTGGAAAGAAAAATACGGGGGCACGATCACGTCGCAGATGCGCGCGATTGGTGATTCCGTTGATTGGTCGCGGGAGCGTTTCACGCTCGATGATGGTCTGAACCGCGCTGTCGTGACCATCTTCAAGCAGCTTTTCGACGCGGGAATGATCTACCGCGATTACCGCCTGGTCAACTGGTCGCCAGTGTTGGAGACCGCGGTCTCCGACATCGAGGTCATGTACAAGGATGTGGAAGGCGAATTCGTCTCCATCCGCTACGGCTCGCTGAATGACGATGAGCCGCACCTGATCGTTGCCACCACCCGTGTGGAGACGATGCTTGGGGATGTGGCTATTGCCGTCCACCCGGATGATGAGCGCTACCAGCACCTCATCGGCGAGAAGTTCCCGCACCCCTTCCGTGATGATCTGATGCTTGAAGTCATCGCTGATGATTACGTGGATATGGAGCTGGGTACCGGCGCGGTGAAGATCACCCCAGCGCACGATCCGAATGACTATGAGATGGGCCTGCGCCACAACTTGGACATGCCGATCATCATGGACAAGACCGGCCACATTGCTAATACCGGTACCCAGTTTGATGGTCTGGATCGCTTCGAGGCCCGCGTGCGAGTTCGTGAGGCACTGGCGGAGCAAGGGCGCATTGTCAAGGAAGTGCGCCCGTACGTCCACTCCGTTGGCCACTCTGAGCGCACCGGCGAGCCGATCGAGCCGCGCTTGAGCCTGCAGTGGTTTGTCAAGGTGGATGAGCTTGCCCGCATGTCCGGTGACGCTGTCCGCAAGGGCGATACCGTTATCCACCCACAGTCCCTGGAAAAGCGCTACTTCGACTGGGTGGATAACATGCACGACTGGACCATTTCGCGCCAGCTGTGGTGGGGCCACCGGATTCCTATTTGGTACGGCCCGGAAGATGAAAACGGAGAGCGCGACATCATCTGTCTCGGCCCGGACGAGGAAGCACCGGCGGGCTACGAGCAGGACCCGGACGTTTTGGATACCTGGTTCTCCTCGGCCCTGTGGCCGTTCTCCACGATGGGCTGGCCAGACAAGACACCGGAGCTGGAGAAGTTCTACCCAACGACGGTGCTGGTCACCGCCTACGACATTCTCTTCTTCTGGGTTGCCCGCATGATGATGTTTGGCACCTTCGCCGGCACCCAGACGCCCGATGTCCTTGGTGCTGGCACAGATGGTGCGGACGGCCAGGGCCGTCCGCAGGTACCGTTTAAGAACATCTTCCTCCACGGCCTTGTCCGTGATGAGAAGGGGCGGAAGATGTCCAAGTCTTTGGGCAACGGCATCGACCCGATGGATTGGGTGCGTGACTATGGTGCGGACGCTTTGCGCTTCGCCCTGGCACGCGGTGCTAATCCTGGCATTGACCTGCCGATCGGCGATGACAACGCCGCATCTGCTCGTAACTTCGCCACCAAGCTGTACAACGCCACCAAGTTCGCGCTCATGAATGGTGCGGCGGTTGGGGCGTTGCCTGAGCGCAGCGCATTGACGGACGCGGACCGGTGGATTCTGGACAGGCTGGAGACGGTGCGGGGGCACGTCGATAAGCTTCTCGATGACTACCAGTTCTCCAAGGCCAACGAAGAGCTCTACCACTTCGCGTGGGATGAGCTGTGCGACTGGTACCTGGAGATTGCCAAGACCCAGATTCCGCGCGATGCCGCTGAAGCGACACCCGAGGAGCAGGAGCGTGGCCGTACCACCCAGATCGTGCTTGGACGCGTGCTTGATGTGGTCCTGCGCCTGCTCCACCCGACCATGCCGTTTGTCACCGAGGTGCTGTGGAAGGCGCTGACGGAGAAGGACTCCCTGTGCCTGGCGCCGTGGCCGACTGCTGAGGACACCAATGGTGGGGCAGATGTGGATGAGACAGCGCAGCGCCGCATCGAGGATGCCGTGAAGCTCATCACCGAGCTGCGTCGCTTCCGCTCTGACCAGGGTGTGAAGCCCTCCCAGAAGGTTCCGGCCCAGATTGATTTCGCTGCGGCTGATCTGGCTGGCCAGGAGGACATGGTTCGCTCCATCGCGAAGGTGGAGGCGCCGGGTGCTGACTTCACGGCGTTGGCAAGCGTCGAGATGCGTCTAAGTACCGTCACCCTGGACGTGGCGCTGGATACCTCCGGCACCGTAGACATTGCGGCGGAACGCAAGCGCCTGGAGAAGGAACTCGCGGCAGCCCAGAAGGAACTGGACACCACTGGCAAGCAGCTCGGCAACGAGAACTTCCTGGCCAATGCTCCTGCTGAAGTTGTGGAGAAGATCAAGGCCCGCCAGCAGATTGCGCAGGAGGAAGCGGAACGCCTCACCGCCCGCCTTGAAGGGCTGCCGGAGGCGAAGTAGTGGGTAACCTGCCTAATGAAGGCGAAGATCAGAGCCTCACCGAGTTCGGTCCTTTGGAGATGACCTCCTCCGGATTCACGTTGCATCTCGACGGAAGCGGCACGCCCACCAACGCTGAGGAGGATGGGGGCGAGGAACCCGCCGTAGCACCCGAGGAGGGGGCGCACCCAGACTTCGCCGATGTGGTCGCGTTGTTTGATGCGCGGGCTGGTGCCCGCGACCCCAACCCGAGCCTCGATCGGGTGGAAATGTTGCTTGATTACCTCGGTTCCCCTGAGGAATCATTCGCAGCCATCCACGTTGCAGGATCCAACGGTAAAACGTCCGTGGCACGCATGACGGAGTCCCTGCTTCGTTCCTTCAACCGGCGCACCGGCCTTTTCACTTCGCCGGAGCTTGAGCGGATCACGGAATGTATCGAGATCGATGGTGAGGAGATCTCCGAAACCCGCTTCGTAGAAACGTGGCGCGACATCGAACCGTATGTGGACATGGTGGACGCACATTTCGTGTCGCAGGGACAGGCCCCGATGAGCCGGTTCGAGCTGCTCGTGGGCATGGCATGCGCCGCGTTTGCCGACGCGCCGGTGGAGGTTGCCGTCTTCGAAGTGGGCATGGGTGGCACGTGGGATGCCACGAATGTGGTTGATGCTGAGGTGGCGGTGATCACCCCAATTGGTTTTGATCACACGGACTTCCTCGGGGACACGCTGCCGGAGATCGCTGGGCACAAAGCCGGCATCATCAAACCACGTGACCCGATGGGCTCTGGGCCCGCAGAGAATATTGCAATTGTGGCTGAGCAAGACCCAGAGGCGCTGCACGTCATTCTGGAACGCACGGTGGAAACAAACTCCGCTGTTGCCCGCCAAGGTACGGAATTCAACGTCGCTGAATCGCTTTTGGCAGTTGGTGGCCAACAGCTGCGATTGAAAGGGCTCAGCGGGGAGTACAGCGACATCTTCTTGCCGGTGTCCGGCCCCCACCAAGCAGCCAATGCGTCACTCGCGCTTGCTGCTGTCGAGGCGTTCTTCGGCGCAACGGCGGATTCCCAGTTGGATCACGCTGCTGTGCGCGCCGGGTTTGAGCAAGTGAGGATTCCAGGGCGCGTTGAGCGCGTGCATTCGGAGCCCACAGTGCTTATCGACGCCGCCCATAACCCCCATGGCGCCCGCAGCCTCGCCCACACCCTGAAGCGCGATTTCAACTTCGCCTCGGTTATCGCGGTGATCTCCGTGTTCGCCGACAAGGACATCCGGGCTTTCCTCACGGAATTAGAACCGGTGGTCAGCGAGGTCGTGCTCACTCGCAACAGCTCCTCGCGGGCAGCCGATCCGTTTGATGTTGTGGACATTGCCTATGAGATTTTTGGTGATGATCGGGTCAGGGTGGAAGAGCATTTCGGGGCCGCGATTGAGCTGGGTATGGAACTGGCAGAAGAACACAGTGAGGACGGCGCCGGAGTGGTTGTGACTGGTTCGGTGGCAACAGCTGGGCAAGCCCGCGCGTACTTCGCCACACACCACAAGAAGTAGGGGGATAAAGCATGGGTTCTCATCAGCTCATTGAGGGGCAGTTTCCGGTTCTCGTGACTGCACCGCACGCGGTTGCGCATGAACGTGACGGGAAGATGAGATTTGCTGAGCCAGCCACAGCATGGTTAGCGCAGCAGCTTGCCGAACGATGTGGTGCGACTGCTCTGATCAAGACGGATGAAGACACGGTGGATCCGAATGCTGATGAATCCAGTCCTTTCCGGGATCAGGCTGTTGCGCTGGTCGCTGAAACTGGCATTCGCGCCGGGATAGACCTGCACCAAATGAGCTCGGAGCGGGAAGATCAGATCATTCTGGGCACAGGTAGGGGGAGGAATATTCATCGCTTGTGGGGGTTCCGCGATATCGTCGTCACCGAATTCAATGCGGTGGGCATCCCCGTGCTTGTCGACGAAATCTTCCCCGCCATGGGCGAATACCGCGTCTCCTCGGACGTGTCTCGGCGGACTGGCATTCCATACGTGCAAATTGAGATCAACAGCGCTCTGGTGGGGGACTCCCAGCGCGAGGTCGTGTGCCAGGCCCTTGAAAAGATCGTGTCCCGCCTGCCCGCCGAGCTCCCACGCGAAGCGAACGAGGAGGAGCGGTGAAGCGGGGATGGCTGATCACCAACGAGTGGTTGGAGTGGGACAAGTTTGAGCTCCAGTTCGACGATCTCCTCGCCGCTGCGGAGGGGGTCCTCGATCTTTCCCGCGTTTCTACCGACTGGGTTGTGTCCCACCTTGACGGTGACGTCCCGGACGTCGCATTGGTGATGGACAAGGACGTCGCAGCCGTCGCACAACTGGAAGCGCTTGGTGTCCGGACTGTGAACACTGCGAAGGCGATTGCATTGTGCGATAACAAGGCGTACACCCATGCGGCCTTGACCCGCGCGGGTATCGCGCATCCGGCCACTATCACTGCGCCTTTGGCATACCGGGCGCTTTCGGCCCAAGAGTGGGAAAACAGTGACTTCGTTGCTGCTGTCGAGTCGCAGCTGGGGTATCCGGCAGTGGCGAAACACGCGGTTGGATCGTGGGGGAGTGGCGTTTTTGTGGTGCACAACCGCTCTGATCTCGTGCGCGTGGTGATGGAGGCGTATCCGGCACCGGTGATCGTCGAAAAGTTTATTGCGGAATCCGCGGGGCGCGACATGCGACTGTACATGGTGGAGCACGAGGCTGTCGCTGGGATGCGTCGCTTTGGTTCGGACGGGGACTTCCGTGCGAACATCACGGGAGGCGGGAAGGCGGAGCCGTGGGACCCTCCCGCCGAGCACGTGGATGTTGCCCGCCGAGCAATGGATGCACTGGGCCTGGATATCGCGGCTGTTGATTTCCTGGAGCCTGCGTCCGGGCAACCCCTCGTTGGGGAGGTCAATTCAAACGCGCAGTTTGTCACATTGGCTAAAGCGACGGGGGTTGATGTGGCAAGCCATGTCATCGACTACCTTGTGCGCGTGGCCGAGGAGAAGTAAATGTACCTGCCTGAACGCCACCTTCAACTCAGCTCCAAGAAATTAGAATTTGGGCGCTATCCACTTGATGCCATCGTCATTGAAGCGGACTGGGAAGGGTGGGAAGGTCTCAGGGACTATCACCCAGCGCTGTTGAACGATACGCAGGTAGTACGGCTGGTGAAGGGGCCAGTAGGCAGTGGTGCGCAGGCCGGAAAACGCGTGCGGGATGTGTCCCGTAGCTTGACTTCGGGGGAACTGGAGAAACTCACTCCACTACAAGCAGAGGTGTTCACGCGCTACGGGGTCCAGGGTGCAGACATTGTTCGTGGACGTACGGTGCAGATCGCACCGGAAGCGTTCGCCCGCCTCCCCAAAGCTGATCACTACCGGGTCACATGTCCCGCAACGAAATGCTCGTTCATTGTGTCGCGGAAGGAGATTTCAACCTATCCGGAAGGCAGTGAGCCTGAAGGGACCATCAAACTCTCCCGGTACCAGCGCATTCTTCTGCGGTTGTACCCGCCACTTGATTTTGAGGAGCTCCTTCATGGCACTCTGACGCCTGAGGCTGTAAAGGTCATCGACGGTTACTACACCGCTGAAGATGGTGGGTGGCCGCGCGTGCGGTCGGACGGTTTGCTCTACCCAGAGATGCAGACGATTATGCGGGCGTTGAAACAGGCTCATTTCTTCACCATTTGCATCACTCCACTTGTCCAGGAACCAGAGTCTTCGCTTTTTGCGGGAGCAAAGACTCGTGGCAAACGCTTTGCCAGGCTTCGTCGCATTTGGTACTGGGTGGCGCAAAAGTATGTGGGTTCACGGGACCACATGCTGCGGGTTGTTCGTCCGTATGACATCGATGAATCCCGCGCAGCGGTACGTCTGTCACCTGATTCGATGACATCGTTGGGGATTGAGGAGACGGACTTGGTGCGAATCCGCTACGGCAAACATTCAATCATTGCGCGGGCGATGGCGATTACGGACGAAGACAGATTTCGTATGAATTCCTATATCAGCCAGGCAGAAACCCTTGACGCAGTGATTGGCATACCGGTCGGATTACGCACAAAACTCGGGGTTCCCGGCATCAACGAGTCCGTGAGAGTGGACCGCGATGTGAATTACCTCCTGCAGAAGACTCTCAACATCTATGTCCTCTCAGCTTTAGCTTGGTTGCTCACGCTTTTGCAGGTGGTCCCGTCCATGGGGATCAGTATGTGGTGGACTGCGGTTGCCTTCATTCTTGCCCTCCCCCTGATCGTTTTTGCAGCGGCCGCCCCGAAACGGGCTCAGGTGAGAGATGCGGAGTGAACTTCAGCACCAACCCCGGATACGATGGCCCCATGTCAAGGGAAAAAAAGAAGCCTGGAGTTGAAATGGGCCCGCTGGGCCCCGGTGCCGCCCCCGTCAAAGATCCGATTAAGGGACTCAGTGGTGTCTTGGCGGGCACGTTGGTGATGGAATCCATCACCATCCTGCTGTGCCTCACCGTGATCTTGAAGATTAACGACGGCGAATTGTGGACCACCTTCAACTGGGTCTTCATCACCGTGATGGGGCTCGTGCACTTCTTCGTGGCTTTCATCCAGCGTCGCCCGTGGGCGCTATGGCTTGATCTTGCGCTGCAAGTCCCACTCATCATTCCGGGGTTCTTCATCCACTGGTCTGTCGGTGCAGTGGGCGTGATGTTCGGCATCGTGTGGTTCCTCATCGTGAAAATGCGCGCAGACATTTTGGAACGCCAGCGCCGTGGCCTGCTGGTCACGCAGCACTTGGGTGCGTAACTCGGAGCTGGGCAGGCACCTAGCTGAAGAAAAGTGATTGAGGTTCGATACTCCAGTGTGATCTTCCCTATAATTGTGGCGATGTGTAATCCAGCACAATTTATAAAGGAGATCCATGTCTGAGCCGATTTACATTACCCAGGCCAAGCGCACCCCGATTGGCACGTTCGGCGGTTCGCTGTCCCGCATGGCCACCATTGACCTTGGCACCCACCTTGCCAAGGCTGTCATCGAATCTTCCGGCGTTTCCGCCGACCAGTTTGATTCTGCTGTGTGGGCCAACGTTGTCACCACCATCCCGCGCGACAACTACACCTCCCGCGCTGTGTCGCTCGAGGCCGGTATGCCGCAGAGCTCCCACGCATACGGCGTGAACCGCCTGTGTGGCTCCGGTGTTCAGGCCATCATTTCCGCTGCACAGCAGCTGATCACGGGTGATGCGAAGCTCTCCATCGCTGGTGGCGTGGAGGTCATGTCTCAGGCGCCGTACTCCGTCGATGGCATGCGTCAGGGCCGCAAGATGGGAGACGGTCGTCTGATTGACTGGCTGACCGGTGCACTGACGGACCCAATGGGCAACGGCGGCATGGGCATCACCGCAGAGAACATCGCTGAGAAGTTCGGCATTTCCCGCGAGCGCCAGGACGAGTATGCGCTGCAGTCCCAGGAGCGTGCTGCTGCCGCGATTGCTAACGGCGAGTTCGCCGACCAGATTGTTCCGGTTGGCGAGTTCACCACCGATGAGCACCCGCGCCAGACCACGCTGGAGAAGCTCGCCGGCCTGCGCCCGACCTTTAAGAAGGACGGCACCGTCACCGCTGGTAACGCGTCCGGTATTAATGACGCGGCGGCGGCCACCGTCATGACCACTGAGTCCGGCTTGAAGGAGTTCGGCCTGGAGCCACTGGCCAAAGTTGTCTCTTGGGGCCTCGCTGGCTGCGACCCAGCAACGATGGGCCTTGGCCCGGTTGCCGCTGTGCCGAAGGCACTGGCAAAGGCTGGCCTGGACCTGAAGGACATCAAGCTGATTGAGTCCAATGAGGCGTTCGCTGCGCAGTGCATCGCTGTTGCTGACCAGCTCGGCTTCGATAATGAGAAGACCAACATCCAGGGTGGCGCTATCGCACTCGGCCATCCAATCGGCGCCACCGGCGTCATTTTGACCACCAAGCTCATCCACCAGCTGAAGAACGCTGGTGGTGGCTACGGCCTGGTCACCGCTTGCATCGGTGGCGGCCAGGGCATCGCACTCGTTCTGGAGGTTTAAAACATGGCAGTAAATGACATCAAGACCGCAGCTGTTCTCGGTGCTGGCTCCATGGGTGCTGGCATCGCCGCGCACATGGCCAACGCTGGCATCAAGGTTCACCTCCTTGACCTGCCGGTGGAGGGTGCTGAAGGCGATGAGCGTAATGCTCGCGCCCAGAACGGCATTGACACCCAGATCAAGCGCTACGGTTTCCAGCGCCCCGAGTACGCCAAGCTGGTCACCCCGGGTAACACCGAGGACCACCTGGATCGTCTCGGCGAGGTGGACTGGATCGTTGAAGCTGTCTTCGAGGACATCAACGTCAAGCGCGACACCTTTGCCAAGGTTGACGCACACCGCAAGCCGGGCACCCCAGTGTCGTCGAACACCTCCACCATCCCGCTCGAGGTTCTGCTCGGCGAGGCATCGGATGAGTTCAAGCGCGACTTCTCCATCACCCACTTCTTCAACCCGCCGCGCGTGATGCGCTTGGTGGAGTACGTTGAGGGCCCAGACACCTCCGCTGAGGTCAACGAGAAGATGCACCACGTGCTGGAGCGTCAGATGGGCAAGGTGGTGGTGGATTGCCGCGATACCCCGGGCTTCATTGCTAACCGCATTGGTAACTTCTGGATGGCCGCTGGTGCCAAGACCGCCTTTGATCAGGGCATCAAGCCAGAGCAGGCAGACGTCGCCTTCGGCCGCCCGTTCGGCGTTCCGCGCACCGGTATCTTCGGCCTCTTCGACTACGTGGGCATCCAGCTCGTCCCGGGCATTTGGGGCTCCCTGTTGAAGGCCCTGCCCCAGTCGGATGCGTACCACGACTACAACATCGTGGAGCGCGATGAGTTCAAGACCCTGCTGGACAAGGGCTTCACCGGCCGTACCGCCGAGTCCGGCTTCTACCGTGGTCGCGATGAGGTCTACGACTTTGCTGCAGGTGATTACCGCCCGAAGGAGTCCTTCACTGTGCCGAAGGACGCCAAGGAGCTCATGGAGTCCGGCACGCCTGAGGGCGACTACGCGAAGGAAGTCTTCAAGGTCTTCATCAAGTACTGCTGCGATACCGCACCGGAAATCGCAGACTCCGTCGACCAGATCGACATCGCCATGCAGCTCGGCTACGGCTGGAAGCAGGGCCCATTCCAGCTCGCGGATTCCATCGGGCTGGACTATGTTGCATCGCTTTTCGACGATGTCCCGGCCCTCCTCGCCTCCGCCCAGACCGCCGGTGGCTTCTATGCCGACGGCAAGGTGCTGGGTACCGACGGTAAACTGACTGACCTGCCGGCCCGCGAAGGCGTCATTCGCGTCGCTGACCTGGTCGCTGGTGCTGAGGAGATCGCTGGCAACGCTGACGTTTCGGTATACAAGCTCACCGATGGTGATTACGCCGGCTTCGGTGTCTTCGTGTACAAGACCCCGATGAACTCCAATTCCAACAATGTCACTGAGCTGCTCACTCACGCTGGTGAGTGGGACATCAAGGGCCTTGTCATTGCCAACGATGAGGAGCGTGCCTTCTCCGCCGGCGCTGACCTGGGCACCCTGGCCAAGCTCTCCGGCCCGGAGGGTGACAACGAGGAGCTGGCCCGCACCATCAAGCAGGGCATCGACGGTTTCCGCGCACTGCGCGGCGCCCCGTACCCAGTCGTTGGCGCTGTCCGTGGCGTTGCCCTCGGTGGCGGCATGGAGATCCTCCTGCACACCGACGCTTCCGTCATCCACGCGGAAACCCGCGTTGGCTTCCCGGAGCGCAACGTTGGCCTGTTCCCGGCATGGTCCGGCCCGGTGCGCCTGCTGGAGCGCCTGGTGGACCTGGGTGTGCCGAACCCGCACAAGGTTGCTTTCGACGCACTGCTGGGCACCGTGAAGCCGGTCCCGGCCATCAACATCGACTTCTGGCGCAAGGATGACCAGCTCATCCAGTCTCCGGACCACGTTGTTGAAGGCGCACTGGACCTGGTGAAGAAGCTCGCCGAGGGCTACTCCGCCCCCGCTGAGGCACAGCTGCCGCTGACCACTGAGACCCTCGAGTACACCGACGGCTCCGACACCGACAAGGCGATCGGCGAGGCTCTCGCCTCCGTCTACGCCGGTGAAGGCACTGCGGACGAGGACGAGCTTGGCCGCCGTCAGGTTGAGGCTGCAGCCAAGGTCCTGGCGCGTCAGGAAAACCACGACCGTGCAGTGGCCATGGCCACCACGCGTCGCCCGCTGAACAACTAACGTTCAACGCCTCAGGCCGGCCTCGAGTTTTCTTCGGGAGCCGGCCTTTTTACTTCCTCTGGTTCGAGAAATCTCGCATTGCAGGAATGGCGAGCTGGGGGAATCGAGGGTGAAAAATTCCAATTCGTCAGAAATATCGAACGGGACCCTACGGAAATGCCCCTGGCCTATTCAAAGTCCAGGGGCATTGTGCGCCGTAGGAACCGTTATGAGCGGTACGCGCTCACGCCGGTGATCGATTTGCCCACGATGAGGGACTGCATGGTGTCCGTGCCCTCGTAGGTGTGCAGGGATTCGATGTCGGCGTGGTGGCGTGCCACGTCGTTCTCCAGCAGGATGCCTACGCCGCCGAACATGTCGCGTGCGTCGGCGGACACCTTGCGGGCGCCGCGGGTGTTGTGCACCTTGGCTAGGGCTGCCTGCTTCTCGTTGAGTTCGCCGGCTTCCTCAAGTTCGAGAAGGCGACGGCAGTACAGCGCCATGGAGGTGACTTCCTGCAACATGTCAGCTAGGCGCTGCTGGATGATCTGGTTCTTCACCAGCGGGCGGCCGAACTGGACGCGGCGCTGGGCGTAGTCAAGCGCCTTCTCGTAGCAGTCAATCGCCATGCCGAGTGCCACCCACGCCACTGCGATGCGGGTGCCAGTGAGCACCTTCGCGGTGTCGCGGAAGGAGTGGGAGTTGGGAAGGCGGCGGTCGTCGGACACGCGGACGTCGTTAAGCTTGATGTGCGCTTGCGGGATGCCGCGCAGGGATGCCTTACCGACGATCGTTTCCGCCGAGTACCCCTCCTGGTCTTGGTCAACGATGAAGCCCTTGACTTCACCGTCTTCCTCATCACGTGCCCAGACGATGGTGATGTGGCCGACGGAACCGTGGCCGATCCACTTCTTCTCACCGTTGATGACCCACTCATCGCCTTCGCGGCGAGCCGAGGTTTCCAGGCCGATGGAATCGGAACCGTGATCTGGCTCGGTCAGCGCGAACGCACCGCGGATCTCCATGCGGGACATCGGGCCCAGGTACTTGGCCTTCTGCTCCTCAGAGCCGCACATGTCGATCGAGCGCATGGCCAGGCCAGACTGCACGATGTGTGCGGTGGCCGTCGACGCGTCCGTACGTGCGAACTCCATCTGGATCAGGCGGTTTGCACGAATGGAAATACCGGGCTGGCCATCGATGGAAATGCCGTCGGTGACAAGGCCACGGCGTGCTGCTTCCTCAACACCAGGGATGTTGTACTCGGCCTTCTCCCACGCCTCGTTGATAGAGGGGCGGGCGAATTCCATGAACTCGCGGGCCTTCTTCCACCACTCCAGGTCCTCACCGTCAACATCGGCGAAGACCTGGTAGTAGTCCGTCTTCGGGTTCAGCAGAGCTGCAACCCCATCTACATTCTGATCTGCCATGGCGACTAACCTGCGAATGCGCCGACGCCGGTGATGGACTTGCCCACGATGAGTGACTGCATGGTGTCCGTGCCTTCGTAGGTGTGCAGTGCCTCGATGTCGGCGTGGTGGCGTGCCACGTCGTTCTCCAGGAGGATGCCCACACCGCCGAACATGTCGCGTGCGTCAGCGGAGATCTTGCGTGCTGCACGGGTGCAGTGAACCTTCGCCAGGGCTGCCTGCTGCTCGGTGAGCTGGCCGGACTCCTCGAGCTCGAGGAGGCGACGGCAGTACAGGAAGATGGAGGTCAGGTCCTGCAGCATGTCAGCGAGACGCTGCTGGATGATCTGGTTCTTCACCAGCGGGCGACCGAACTGGACGCGGCGCTGTGCGTAGTCGAGCGCCTTCTCGTAGCAGTCGGTTGCAAGACCGAGGGATGCCCATGCGACGGACACGCGGGTGCCGGCCAGCACCTTTGCGCAGTCGCGGAAGGAGTTTGCGCCGGGCAGACGGCGGTCATCGGAAACGCGCACGTTGTTCAGCTTGATGTGTGCCTGCGGGATGCCACGCAGGGATGCCTTGCCGACGATCGTCTCCGCCTCATAGCCCTCCTGGTCCTGGTCCACGATGAAGCCCTTGACCTGACCGTCAGCGGTGTCGCGTGCCCAGACGATGGCGATGTGGCCGACGGAGCCGTGGCCGATCCACTTCTTCTCACCGTTGATGACCCATTCGTCGCCGTCCTTCTCAGCGGTGGTCTCCAGGGCGATGGAGTCAGAGCCGTGGTCCGGCTCGGTCAGCGCGAATGCGCCACGGATTTCCAGGTGACACATCGGCTTGAGGTACTTTGCCTTCTGCTCCTCGGAGCCACACATGGCAATGGATTGCATAGCCAGGCCAGCCTGAACGCCGAATGCGGTGCCCATGGAGGCATCCGTACGTGCGTACTCGAAAGCCATCAGGCGGGCAGCGCGCACGGACATGTGCGGCTCCCCCTCGATGTCGATGCCATCACGGAACAGGCCACGCTTACCCGCTTCTGCGACGACCGGGATCTGGTACTCGGCAGTCTCCCAACCCTTGTTGATGTAGGGGCGGGCGAATTCACCGAACTCGCGGGCCTTCTTCCACCACTCCAGGTCCTCACCTTCAACATCGGCGAATACCTGGTAGTAGTCGGTCTTCGGGTCGAGCAGTTCGTGGACTGGGTTGTCAGCCATGAGTTCCTCTTTCTTGGATTCCGGGGAGGTCTCACCCCGTGAATGTGGAGCAAAACCATAACGCCTTCAATTGTGACTTATGTCGCAGGTGTTTACAAATGAAAGCGAGGCGATTTTTGTGGGATTGCTCGCACTCTTTTCCCTGAACGTGCGCCCTGGGCTAAAGGCGCGGTCCTAGCTTAAGTTTCGGCTTAAGTTTCGCTCTGGAATTCACTGAGCAGGAGCTGTGAAGAATTTGGTCACCTCTACTAATGTGAGACAGCATGAAAGCCCTTTACCTCATCGTTGCGGCGCTTGGCTCGATCGTGGCTATCGCTGGTGTGTACCTGGATTTTCCTCGTGTGATCAACATTGCCGCGGTTGCCTTAGCTGCCGTGGGTTTGGTTCTGTGGCTGGCGAAGAATTATGCCTCGATGGAGAGCGCTCCCATTGAATTAGATGAGGAGCAGCGCGGGGTCATCGAAGAGATGAAAGCGGACGGTGACGTGGATAAGGCGGCGCGTCAGATCCAGTTGTGGTTCCGGAATGTGAGCTATGGCGAGGCCGCGACCGTCGTGAGGGAGCTCTAGGCGCTAAGGTTGGAAATATGACTGAACGTACACTGATTCTGATTAAGCCGGACGGCGTTAAGAACGGCCACGTGGGAGAGATCATTTCCCGCATCGAGCGCAAGGGCCTGAAGCTCGTTGAGATGGATCTGCGCACCGCTGATCGCGCAACCGCTGAGAAGCACTACGAGGAACACAAGGACAAGCCGTTCTTCGGTGAGCTCGTTGACTTCATCACCTCCGCACCGTTGGTGGCTGGCATCGTTGAGGGCGAGTCCGCTATCGCCGCGTGGCGTCAGCTGGCTGGTGGCACCCACCCGGTCGAGGCAGCAACGCCTGGCACCATTCGCGGTGACTTCGCTCTGAGCGTCGGCGAGAATGTCGTTCACGGTTCGGATTCCCCAGAGTCCGCTGAGCGTGAGATTGCCATCTGGTTCCCGAACCTCTAGGAGCACGCCATAACGCTTCAGTCCCCACCAACTGGTGGGGACATTTTTATTGTTCGGTTACGCAAACATGACATAAAAAAGAAATTTTGAACTAAAACTCATTTCCGGTTGCAGGGCCTGCTAGCAGGGCTAATACTTACGCGCATGTCTAAGAATCTCCCTCGCCGCCGTTCCCTCACCAGCTCCGCTGCTGTTGCTGCTGGGGCAGCAATCTCGCAGGCTGTCCCCGCGCGGGCGCAGCTGTCCTCTACTTCGTCGGCATTGTCTTCTGCGCGTTTGCCACAAGAGCCGGCACCGGCACCGTATGCCGCGTTTATGCACGGTGTGGCTTCGGGGGATCCGATTCCGAATTCGGTGATTATTTGGACTCGTGTCACCGTGTCGCCGGAGGCAGTGCCAGGTTCGGGGCTCGGGGCTGATGTGGATGTGCAGTGGGAAATTGCGACGGATAGGGAGTTCACCAACATCGTTAGCTCTGGCATGCAGCGTGCCACCGCGTGGAGCGTGCACGTTTGTCCAACCTGCTGAAGGGGACCACACCGCACACCCTGTTCTTGACGGGTGATATCCACTCCGAGTGGGCGCATTCCGTGCAGCACAACGGGGCGGAGATGGTGTGCACCTCCATCTCGG
Organism: Corynebacterium sp. MSK044; assembly: GCF_030232825.1. NCBI lineage: Bacteria > Bacillati > Actinomycetota > Actinomycetes > Mycobacteriales > Corynebacteriaceae > Corynebacterium > Corynebacterium sp. MSK044. Next base: position 285,661 of record NZ_JASPJJ010000001.1, on the reverse strand, counting down.
CGCCGAATGTGGACGAGATCGTGACCACCTATACCAAGACCTACGCCCCGGAGGACAACCCGATCTCGCACCTCGTCGAAGGTGTCATGTATTCGGCTAACCCGTGGGTCAACCACGTTGACTTTGATTCCCACGGTTTCGGTGTCGCACGCGTGCAGAAGGGCCGTGTGACCATGGATTTCTACCGTGTCTCGAACGTGGAGGATCCCGCCGCGCAGACGCGCCATGCGGTCTCCCGCACGTGGGTTGCTGGGCACGGTTTCCAGGCTTAAGCCCTCTTTGCTTATCGACGTTCCCACCGTCCCCGCACAAGCTATGCCACAATAGGTGTCAAGCTTTTACACACTCGTACTACCGTGCGGGCGTGGACACGCAGCTGTGCGGCGGCGGTGGTTTTCTTTTCACCAGCGCCCGGCTGGTCAACGTGGACGTATCCTGCACGGTCAATTGAATAGGAGATTTCCGTGTCGGATAAGGACGACATTGCAACCCCCGACAAGCCACGTCGTCGGGCTTCGAAGCAGTCCACTGCTGCGAAGAAAGCCGCGAAGAAAACTGCGAAGAAGACGGCCAAGAAGGCTGTAAAGAAATCTTTGAAGCAGCCTGCTGCTTCAAAGCAGTTGATGGACCGTTCCCAGATTCAGGACAAGACTCGCGTGTTCGCGTTGGCGAAGACTCTGGGGATGCAGTCGAAAGAACTGATCATTGCGCTGAGCGATCTGGGCCTGGTCAAGGTGGCGCAGTCCACGCTGACGCGTGCAGAAATCGAGCAACTTCTGGATGCACTGGAGCAGGCTCCTGCCACCCCCTCTGCACAGCAGGACAGCGCTGACACGAAGAGCGCTGAGAAGGAGGCGGATGAGAAGATCCGCCACCGCGTGCGCAAGGACGTGGAAAACGAGATCAATCAGATCACGGAAAAGGTCGAGGCGGATCTCGAGCAGACCATGGCTGAAGACTCTGAAGATGCACCCATCGACGTTGAGGATCTCGTCGAGGAGATCTCTGCTGAAGAAGCTGCCGAAGTTGAAGCTCACGCCGCGGAGGTAGAAGAAGCCACCGAGGTGTACGCGCCGGTCTTCAAGGCTCCGAGTGCATCCCGCAGGCGTGTGCGGCGGTCGGCCAGTGGGGCGAAGGAGAGCGTCGAAAAGCAAGAAGCAAAGCAAGAACCTGCTGAGGGGCAGATTCAGGAACCCAAGGCGATCAAGGGCTCTTCGCGCTTGGAGGCGCAGCGTCGCCGTCGCACGGAGCGGCGTGAGGAGGAACGCAAGCGTTCCCGCGTTGTCTCGCAGGCTGAGTTTTTGGCGCGACGCGAGTCCGTGGAACGCACTATGGTTGTGCGCGAACGTGCGCGCCATGATGGTCCGGGCAAGCTGACGCAGGTCGGCGTTCTAGAGGATGGCCTGCTGGTCGAGCACTTCGTGGATTCGGACGAGAGTGCCTCCATGATTGGCAACATCTACCTCGGCCGTGTGCAAAACGTGCTACCGAGCATGGAAGCCGCGTTCATTGACATCGGGCAGGGCCGTAATGGTGTGCTGTACGCCGGTGAGGTGGACTGGAAGTCTGCTGGCCTGGGCGGTCGTTCCCGCCGCATTGAGCAGGCGCTGAAGTCCGGCGACCAGGTGCTGGTTCAGGTGACCAAGGATCCGGTAGGACACAAGGGTGCCCGCCTGACCACCCAGATTTCGCTTGCGGGCCGCTTCCTCGTGTACGTCCCGGGTGGTCGCAGCGCTGGCATTTCTCGCAAGCTGCCCGCCCCGGAGCGCAAGCGCCTCAAGGACATCCTGGCCAAGGTGGTGCCGGGTAAGGGTGGCGCGATCATTCGTACCGCTGCGGAAGGCGCATCGGAGGAAGCCATCGGCGCCGATGTTGAGCGCTTGCACACCCAGTGGGAGGCCATCCAGGAGCAGGCGGAGAAGGAAAAGAACTCCCCGGGTGCGAAGCCAGTCACTCTGTATGAGGAGCCGAAGCTCCTGGTGAAGGTCGTGCGTGACTTGTTCAATGAGGACTTCGATGCCCTCGTTGTTGATGGCAAGAAGTCCTGGAACGTCGTGCATAATTACGTTCAGTCTGTCGCGCCGGACCTGCTGGACCGTGTGGAGAAGTTCGACCGCAGCGAGCACGACGGCAAGGACGCCTTCGAGGTTTACCGCATCGACGAGCAGATTCAGAAGGCCCTGTCCCGCACCGTCTGGCTGCCGTCTGGTGGCACTTTGGTCATCGACCGTACGGAAGCCATGACCGTCATTGACGTCAACACCGGCAAGTTCACGGGCTCTGGCGGTTCGCTGGAGGAGACGGTGACCTCCAACAACATGGAGGCCGCCGAAGAAATCGTGCGTCAACTGCGCCTGCGTGACATCGGCGGCATGATCATCATCGACTTCATCGACATGATCCTCCCCGAAAACCAGGAGCTCGTCCTCCGCCGCCTCAAGGAAGCCCTCGGTCGCGATCGCACCCGCCACCAGGTCTCCGAGGTCACCTCGCTCGGCCTCGTCCAGCTCACGCGCAAACGGTTGGGCACGGGGCTCGTGGAAACGTTCTCCACTAAGTGCGAGCACTGCGATGGTCGGGGCATCGTGCTTACCGACGACCCCGTCACCGACTCCACCCACCCCTCCGACTCTTCTGGCTCGGAACATGGCCGTAGCCGTTCCTCTCGTCGCCGTAAGCCGGCCCAGGATCCTGGCAGCCACCCAACCGCACTGGCAATGAATGCGCGCGAAGATTCGCACGATGAGGTTGAGGAGACCAAGGAATCCTCCAGCATCGAAGACCTCGCCGATGCAGTGGTGTCTGCTGAGGGCACTACCGACTCCGCGGTCGAGCAGCCCAAGCGCCGCTCCTCCCGCCGTCGTGGACGCCGTGGCAGCGGTCGTGGACGTGGTCGCGCTGAGGGGCAGCAGAAGGAGCAGCAGGCCTCCGTGCCGGAAGAAGCTGCCCAGACCACTTCTCAAACCTACGAAGAAGCACTGGAAGAATTCGAGAACTCCCCACGCCGCAAGCGCAAGACCCGCGGCAACTCCAAGTCTGACCACCGTCCGCGCCGGGAAGACTTCGATAAAACAACCCCCGCTGGTAAGCCCGAACCGGCGGAGAAGCCAATTGAGACCGCTCCGGAAGAGAAGACGCCCGTTGTCCGTAGTACTGGCAGTCGGGGGAGGAGGCGTGCGACGAGGAGGGCGTCGACAAGCGTGCAAAGAACACCTGAGCCCACGCAACAGCAAGAGGTGAAGGAGACCGCGCCACGCACCCCCGCCCGCGGACGACGACGCGCGACGCGAAGGCGCACCACCTAGAAACGGACACACGGCGCTCACGCATAAGAGCAGTTTGGTCTTTGCGGGGGTGCCGGTGTAATCTTTGACAGTCGCTGTTTTGGGGCGCGCCTTTCGTGATTAAGCATGCGGGCGAGGCTGCCGTTAACAACCCAAAACACAATCAAGAATGTAGACAGTGGTGCCGTGGCATGCCGGCGCCGTGCGAGAAGAAGAAAGGGGTAACCCGCTATGTACGCAATCGTCAAGACCGGCGGAAAGCAGTACAAGGTTGCCGAAGGCGACCTCGTTCGGGTCGAGAAGATCGAGGGTGAAGCTGGCGATTCTGTGGCGCTCACCCCTGTTCTGCTTGTCGACGGTGCCAAGGTAACCGCCACCTCCGACGACCTGGCCAAGGTCAACGTTTCCGCTGAGATCGTTGAGCACGGCAAGGGTCCGAAGATCAACATCATGAAGTACAAGAACAAGACCGGTTACAAGAAACGTCAGGGCCACCGTCAGCAGCTGACCACCATCAAGATCACCGGCATCAAGTAACCCGAGACGTTTAGAGAGGAACCACAATGGCAACCAAGAAGGGTGCATCCAGCACCTCGAACGGCCGCGACTCTGAGTCCAAGCGCCTCGGTGTGAAGCGCTTCGGCGGCCAGCAGGTCAAGGCAGGCGAGATCCTCGTTCGCCAGCGCGGCACCAAGTTCCACCCGGGCGACAACGTCGGCCGTGGCGGCGACGACACGCTCTTCGCGCTCGCAGCTGGCTCCGTCCAGTTCGGCATCAAGAAGAAGCGTCGCATTGTCAACATCGTCCCCGCTGACGGCGAGGGCGTCGCTTCCGAGGTCATCGAGGCTGCTAACGAGGCAGGCTTGGTCGATGACGCAGTGGTCGAGGAGAAGACCGCTACCGCGTAAGCCAGCGTGGGGCGCTTGAGTCCCACGGCCATGCTTGAAGAGCGCGCCGCGATCCCCGGGTGGGGGTTGCCGGCGCGTTTTTGCGTGGGTGGGGCGTGGGTGGCCCTTTGCCGGCTGGAAGCTGTGTAAAATTTTACATTTCCCCGGTAACTACCCTGAGATAGAAATCCCTGACCAGCAGGTTTATTTTCGGCCCGAGGACCGGGTGTCATTTTTTACACCGGCGCCGGTAGTTTCGTGTTTAAACCCCACCCGTTCGGATCCCGACCGCTGAACCCCTAGGAGAGGAGACCCACCATGGCTCAGTTCGTTGATCAGGCTGTCTTGCATTTGCAGGCCGGCGATGGTGGCCACGGCTGTGTCTCTGTGCACCGTGAAAAGTTCAAGCCGTTGGGCGGCCCTGATGGGGGAAACGGTGGGCACGGTGGAGACATCATCTTGGTGGTCTCACCCCAGGTGCACACGCTGTTGGACTTCCAGTACCGCCCGCACTTGAAGGCGAAGCGCGGCGGTAATGGTGAAGGTGACCACAGGAATGGTGCGCGCGGTGAGGACCTAGTGGTGGAGGTCCCCGTCGGCACAGTGGTGCGCAGTGCGGATGGGGAGATCCTGGCTGACCTGGTCGTACCTGGCACCCGTTTTATCGCGGCTGAGGGTGGCTTCGGTGGCCTCGGCAACGCGGCGCTGGCCACAGCGAAGCGCAAGGCCCCCGGCTTTGCGCTGAAGGGCGAGGCTGGTCAGGCGCATGACCTGATCCTTGAGCTGAAGTCCATGGCAGACGTGGGGTTGGTGGGCTTCCCGTCGGCGGGTAAGTCTTCGCTCATCTCGGTTCTCTCGGCAGCGAAGCCGAAGATTGCGGACTACCCGTTCACCACCCTGCAGCCGAACCTTGGTGTGGTGGACGTGGGCCATGACACGTTCACTATCGCTGATGTGCCGGGCCTGATCCCGGGCGCGAGCCAGGGCAAGGGTCTTGGCCTGGACTTTTTGCGGCATATTGAGCGCACCGCTGTGCTGGTCCACGTGGTGGATTGCGCGACGATGGAGCCGGGCCGCGACCCGCAGTCGGACATTGAGGCCTTGGAAGCGGAGCTGGATTCTTACGCGGAGCAGCTCGAGGCGGATGAGACCGGCTTGGGTGATCTGCGTGAGCGGCCCCGGATCATTGTGTTGAACAAGGTGGACGTTCCCGAGGCGAAGGAGCTGGCGGAGTTCCTCGAAGCTGACCTGAGGGAGCGCTTCGGTTGGCCGATTTTCATGATTTCTACCGCTACCCGTGCGGGCTTGGATGAGCTGAAGTGGGCGTTATGGGATGTGGTGAAGGCTGCTCGTAAGGCTCGCCCGAAGGTCAAGGAACAGACGGAGCGCCAGGTTATTCGGCCAAAGGCAGTGGATCGTGGGGATGATGTCAGTGTGATACCGGATCCGGAATACCCCGGCGGCTGGTTGGTCGTGGGAGAGAAGGCGGAGCGGTGGATCCGCCAGACGGACTTTGAAAATGATGAGGCGGTGGGTTATCTCTCCGACCGCCTCAATAAGGCTGGCGTGGAGGATCAGCTGCGTAAGCTGGGCGCGCATGAGGGCGATACCGTGACGATTGGGGAGATTTCGTTTGATTGGGAGCCGTCGATAGGCGGGGACCCGACGGCAGCGGGTCGCGGCCAGGATGCGCGTCTGGGGGGCACGGATCGTATGTCCGCGGCGGAGCGCAAGCGTGCGTCGCAAGCGCGCAGGGGGCTTATCGACGAATACGATTTCGGCGACGACCTCCTCAATCGCACGGAAGCCGACCGCGAACGTTGGCAGGGATAAGGCATGGATCTTCGGGAACAGATCGCGGGCGCGAAGCGGATTGTGGTCAAGCTGGGCACGAGTTCGTTGGTGGATGAATCCTCGGCGGTGTCGCAGGACAAGATTGACCGCATCGTGGATGCGTTGGAAGCGCGGATGGGGCGCGGCAGCGACGTGATCGTGGTGTCTTCCGGTGCTATTGCTGCGGGGATGGCGCCCTTGGGGCTTAAGGCCAGGCCAAAGGACTTGGCCACGAAGCAGGCGGCCGCCGCAGTCGGCCAGATTCACCTGGCGCAGTCCTGGGGGCAGTCTTTTGCCCGGTATGGGCGTGCGATTGGGCAGGTGTTGTTGACGCAGTCTGATGCGGGTGTGCGTGAGCGCGCCCGGAATGCACAGCGCACTATTGATCGGTTGCGGCAGATGGGCTCGGTCCCGATTGTCAATGAGAATGACACGGTGGCCACCACGGAGATGAGGTTTGGGGATAACGATAGGTTGTCGGCGATCGTCGCCACGCTTATTTCTGCTGATGCTCTGATTTTGCTGTCTGATGTGGATGGCTTGTACGACCGGAACCCGGCGGACCCGGGCGCACGCTTCGTGGATGAGGTGCGTAGTGGCAAGGACTTGGAGGGGGTCGTCGCGGGCGATGGCGGGCGCTTTGGCACCGGTGGTATGGCCTCGAAGGTGTCGGCGGCACGTTTGGCTACTCGTGGTGGTGTGCCGGTGTTGTTGACGTCGGCGGAGAAGATCGAGGACGCGCTGGGGGATGCCCAGGTGGGCACCGTCTTTCATACGCGCCCGGAGTCGAAGCTGTCGGCGTGGAAGTTCTGGGCGCTGTATGCGGCGGATGCAGAAGGCACGCTGTATCTCGACGAAGGTGCCGTGCAGGCTGTGACGCGCGGCGGGACCTCGCTTCTAGCGGTGGGCATCACGGATACTGAGGGCGACTTCCACGCCGGGGATATCGTGGAGATTCTGGGGCCGAATGGGCAAGCGATCGGCCGCGGAGAAACTGCCTACGGCTCAGCGGAATTGGCGGGCATGCTGGGCAAACATACGGACGAGCTGCCGGCTCATCAGCGTCGTTCGGTGGTGCACGCGGACTACTTGTCCAATTATGCCTCTAGGCTCTAAGGCATGAAGTTTGCAATTTTGCCAAGGCCCTGGACCCAGACCGTCGCTGAATTGGAAGCGGAAGGGCACGAACATGTGACCCTTGAGGGGAACCCGGATGTGCTCATCTATCACGGTGGGGCAGAGGACTTCCCGGAAGAGGTTCCGGAGTCAGTGCAGTTTGTCCAGTTCGCTTGGGCGGGCATTGATGCACTCGATGAGGCCGGAATTCTCAAGCGTTCAGGTCTGCGGTGGGCAAATGCTGCTGGGCTTTACGACGACAACGTGGCCGAGTCCACCCTCGCCCTCTTGTTGGGGGCGTTGCACCAGTACCGGCGTGTAACGCGGGATGGGTCGACGACGCGGGATATTGCGCATGAGACGCAGTACCTGGTGGAGGATAAGACGGTGGCGATTGTGGGGGCAGGGGGAATTGGGAAGAAACTGCTGTCCTATATGGCCCCGTTTGGCGTGCACACGATCGCGGTGAACCGTTCTGGCCGCCCAGTGGAGGGTGCGGATGAGACAGTCCCGATGGCGGACATCGAGTCCAAAAACGTCTGGGGCCGCGCGGACGTGGTGGTGCTGCTTGCCCCGCTGACAGAATCCACCCGCGGTTTGGTCAATGCGGATGTGCTTGCGCAGATGAAGGAGACCGCGGTACTGGTCAATGTGGCCCGCGGACCATTGGTGGTCACGGACGACCTGGTGGAGGCACTCAACAACGGCACGATTGCGGGTGCGGCGTTGGATGTGACCGACCCGGAGCCACTACCGGCCGATCACCCGTTGTGGGACTGTGACAGGTGTTTGATGACACCGCATACGGCCGGCACCCCGCGCTTTGGCAAGCAGCGCATCGGTGGATTGACCCTGCGAAATTGGGAGGCGTTGCAGCGCGGGGAAGCAATGCCCACCGAAGTTGATGTGGAGCAGGGGTATTAGGCGCTAGGATCGGGCCTCATGACTGACGCAACACGTGCCACTGACCGTGAGGAAGAGCGCGCTGAGGTTCTGGCCAAGGCGCACGTAGCCAAGGACGTGGCTCCGGTGGTGGCCACGCTGTCAACGTCGGCGAAGAATGAGGTGCTTCTCGCCGCCGCCAAGGAGCTGGTGGCGCGCACGGACGAAATCATCGCGGCGAACGAGCGCGATATTGCTGCTGGGCGTGAGGCGGGGCTGTCCGACTCCCTCATTGACCGGTTGGCGCTCGACGCTGGTCGCGTGGAGGGGATTGCTGGGGGGTTGCGTCAGGTGGCGTCGCTCGAGGACCCGGTGGGGGAGGTGCTGCGTGGTTCGGTGATGCCGAATGGCATCAAGATGAAGCAGGTCCGCGTCCCCTTGGGCGTGATGGGCATGGTCTATGAGGCGCGCCCGAATGTCACGGTTGATGCGTTTGGCCTCGCTCTGAAATCCGGCAACGTGGCGTTGCTGCGTGGCTCCAAGTCGGCGCGCCACTCGAATGCGCAGCTCGTGGAGATCCTCCAGGATGTGGTCGCGGCGCATGGTCTGCCACGTGAAGTTGTTCAGCTCTTGCCGTGTGAGACGCATGATTCCGTGCAGGATCTCATCACCGCGCGCGGTCTCGTCGACGTGGTCATCCCTCGTGGTTCTGCACGGCTTATCGACGCAGTCGTGACCGGCGCCACCGTCCCCGCCATCGAAACCGGCACGGGTAACTGCCACTTCTACATTGACCGGGATGCGGAGCTGGATTCCGCGATTGAGATGCTTCTCAATGGCAAGACCCGCCGCTGCTCGGTGTGCAATGCGACGGAGACTGCGCTTATCGACGCCGGATTGGACGTCGCAGATCAGCTCCGCGTGGTGGAGACGCTGCAGGGGGTTGGGGTGAGGGTGCACGGGGACGTCGATAAGCTTGCTGCGATTGGCGCGCAGAACGTGGAGGCCGCAACCGAAGCTGACTGGGCTGATGAGTATCTCTCCATGGACATCGCTGTAGACATCGTCGATGGCGTGGACGGGGCGATCGCGCACATCGCGCGCTACTCGTCGGGGCACACGGAGGCGATTGCCTCGCTCAATGCGTACACCTTGCAGGAGTTCGCGGACCGTGTGGATGCAGCGGCGGTGGTGCTCAATGCATCGACGGCATTCACCGATGGTGAGCAGTACGGGATGGGTGCGGAGATTGGTATTTCCACCCAGAAACTGCATGCACGTGGCCCGATGGCGCTGCCGGAATTGACCAGTACGAAGTGGATTCTTGAAGGTACGGGACAGACCCGTCCATGATGGTGTGTGCGTGGTCACTCAATGTGTCATACGTACATTGAGTGAGTATGATGAGCGGTAATTGAGGCATTAGTTGCAATGTCCACGACTTGCTGGAGTTGTGGGCTAATTACACCGCCAACTTGAACGTAAAGGAAAGGTCATGCGCCCTATAAAGACGGTTGCTGTTGCAGCAGTGGCATTCGCAACCACGCTTGGGCTTCTACCTGTGACACCTGTTGCCAGCGCGCAGACGGAAACTAAGATGAACGCAGAAAGCGATTGGAATGCTGTTGAGCGCCCGCCTGCGTTCGAAAAGGGTGGCGCGGTTTGGGTATTGATGAACGGTGTCTATGTGAGAGTAGACAAGATTCCGGATCTACCGGTTCCTCCCCCAGACCGTGGGGCAGAGGACCCGCAAAAGCCTGAGCCAGGATCAAACTCTAAGCCGGATGGCTCCTCAACGACGACCGCTGGGAACGTGATCGCCTGGGTCGCACCACTGCTGATCATTGCGGGAGCTGTAGCTGCCGCCGCTGCAGTCTTTCGCCACCAGTTCCCCACAGGCCGGTTGATGGTGTACTTCCAGCCGGGTGATCATCTGGGGAACCACTAGGGCTTGAACCTATGTCTGATCAACCTGCCATGTCTGACTACGCTCCCCGTCGCATTGGCATCATGGGTGGCACTTTTGATCCCATCCACAATGGTCACCTCGTTGCCGCGAGTGAAGTAGCGGATATTTTCCAGCTGGATGAAGTGGTTTTTGTTCCCACGGGCCAGCCGTGGCAGAAAGCGGGGAAGAAGGTCTCGGATGCGGAAGACCGCTATTTGATGACGGTGATTGCTACCGCCTCCAACCCCCGCTTCAATGTCTCCCGCGTAGACATTGACCGCCCGGGCGCCACCTACACCGTGGACACGCTCCGGGACATGCGGAAAAAATACCCGAAGGACGAGCTGTTCTTCATCACCGGTGCGGATGCACTGGCCTCCATCATGTCGTGGCATGACTGGGAAGCCATGTTTGAGCTGGCGGAGTTCGTGGGTGTCACCCGGCCGGGTTATGAACTCGCTGAAGACATGCTGCCCGTGGAGCACCAAGAACGTACCCACTTGATTGAGATTCCGGCGATGGCGATCTCCTCCACCAACTGCCGTGAGCGGGCCGCTGCCGGTCGCCCCGTGTGGTACCTGGTGCCGGATGGGGTGGTCCAGTACATCGCCAAAAACAACATGTACCGGCAATAAGTGGCATATTCCCTGTGTTTCATGGGAGTATAGGGCGGTTGAAACTCTTAAACCTTAAGTTTTTGAAGAAAAGGATTGCCCCAGTTTGACTGCTTCGGACACCGCCCGCGACCTCGCCGTCATCGCCGCTAAAGCTGCCGATGAGAAACTTGGCAGCAACATTGCCGTGATCGACGTCTCTGACGTCTTGGCTATCACCGACATCTTCGTGGTTGTCTCCGCTGATAATGAACGCCAGGTTGCCTCCATCGTTGAAGAGGTGGAAGACCAGTTGACCAAGGCCGGTGCTGAGCCAAAGCGCCGTGAGGGAAACCGTGAATTCCGCTGGGTCCTGTTGGACTACGGCCTGTTTGTCGTGCACATTCAGCGCGAGGCCGAGCGTGAATTTTACGGTCTAGACCGCCTCTACGCTGACTGCCCGCGCATTGAGGTGGAGGGCGTAGAGCCGTATGTTCTCCCCGGTGAATTTTCCACGAGTGCGGATGGTGCCAACGTACGCACGCTGGACAACATCGAGGACCTGCCTTTGGCGGGTGAAGGTCCCAGCAATGATGACGAATAGACACGACTAGCCACGGATGACCACTATGACGCGACGACTGATCATGCTGCGCCACGGCCAGACCACCTACAACGCTGGCCGTCGTATGCAAGGGCAGCTCGATACTGAGCTGTCGGAGACAGGGGTCGCGCAGGCACGCGCTGCTGCTCAATGGGCGAAAGATTACGGGATTATCCGCATCATCTCCTCTGATTTGGGGCGTGCCAGCCGGACCGCGGAGATCATTGCCGCTGAACTGCGTTTGGACGTGGAACTCGATCCGCGGTTGCGTGAAACCCATTTGGGTACGTGGCAGGGAATGACCCACCAGGAGGTGGACGCTGAGTTCCCAGGTGCGCGCGCGGCGTGGCGCCACAGTCCGGCGTGGGCGCCACCGGGTGGGGAATCGCGGTTGGATGTGGCGAAGAGGGCGAGGCCGGTCGTCGATAAGCTGATGCGCGATTTCGACGACTGGGATGACAACGCCGTGCTCTTCGTTGCGCACGGCGGCACGATTTCGGCATTGACCTCGAACTTGCTTGAGTTGGATGAGGCGCAATACCCGCTGCTCAAGGGCCTGCACAACACAAATACCTCGCAGCTTTTGGCGCGTCCCGCATTTGAAGGCACGCCGGGCAAAACCCAGTGGTACCTCGAGGCATGGAATCAGGGGCTGGGTGCGCCATGACCATTCGTATTGTCACCGACAGCTCCGCTGGAATCCCGCCGCACGTCGCAGAGGAACTGGACATTACTGTCCTGGACCTTCACGTCACACGCGATGACACTGATGAGGCGGATGGCAAGAAAAGCGAGGCCCAGGGGACCTCGGGGTTGAGTGCCATTGAGCTCGCCGCCGCGTACGCCCGCCAGCTGGAGCGCTGCAACGATGAGGGCATTGTTGTACTCCACTTGTCCAAGCGGTTGTCCGCCACATGGTCGGCTGCGGTGAGTGCTTCAGCAGTTTTCGACGACACCGTGCGCGTCGTAGACACCTCCGCCGTGGGTATGTCCCTGGGTTTCGCGGCCATCGTTGCCGCATCGTTTGCGCGCGCCGGTGCGGATGTGGATGGCTGCGTGAATGCTGCGAAAGGTGCGCTTGCCCTGTCGGAGACGTGGTTGTACCTTTCCCAACTCGATGACATCCGTAAATCCGGCCGTATCTCCGCTACGACCGCGGTGTTGTCCGCAGCCCTGCTAGCCACAAAGCCGATCCTGCGCGTGCACGACGGCAAACTGGAGCTGGCTATTAAGACGCGTACGCAGAAGAAGGCCTTTAGCAAACTCGTCGAGCATGTTGTTAAGCGTGCGGACGGAATGCCGGGCTATGCAGCCGTGCAGTACGCCGGGGACCGGGAAGGTGCTGAGACGCTCAAGAGCATGCTGGAAGAAGCTCTGCCGGAAGGTTCCACCGTGGGCATTTACCCCCTAGGTGAAGTGGTCACGGTGCACACGGGTGAGGGTGCGCTTGGTCTGTCCGTGTTCTTTGCTACCCCGACGGTGGAGTAGCCACGTCTGTCCACTTCAGTGGGCAGATTTTCCTGTTTCTGTGGATAAAACCGTGTTTAGATGACGTGTCACTACGGTTATCCACACCCCTGGCCGTGAGTCCTTTTCGCCGTTGTCGCTGCCTACTAGCGTGGCGGACATGGCACCACCAACCGCAGTTGACCGGCTCAAAGAGCTCACCCGCCCAACGGGTGAAGAGGAGCTCATGCGGGTCACCTACCCCACGCCGCGATTGCGCATTGCCCCGCGGACAGCGGCGGCTGCGGTTGGGTGCGTGGTTGCGGTGTGCCTCCTGGCTGTCGGCTGGTCCAGCCTGCGCAGCCCCGATGCAGCTACCGACGCCCCAGAACCGCTGTGGAGCACCGCCGCCGAAGCCAACGAACTACCGGGACAGGTTGTCGTTGCCGTGGTGGGGGCCGTGGAACAACCGGGCCTGGTCACCCTTGATCAGGGCGCTCGTGTGGCCGATGCGCTGGACAAAGCCCGACCGTTGCCCGATGCGGATTTGATCAGCGTGAACCTGGCTCAGCTCCTGGTTGATGGGCAGCAGATCCACGTTCTGACCCAGGGGGAGGTGCCCGCGTCGGGTGTGGTGCCGCAGCCAGGCCAGCCGGGTGGGGCGGGGATTTCACTCAACTCGGCCACGGCGGCGGAACTCACTGAGCTGCCCGGAGTGGGGGAGGCAACCGCAGCGGCGATTGTGGCGCACCGGGAATCTGCTGGGCCGTTCACCGCGGTCGAGCAGCTCATGGATGTGAAAGGGATTGGCCCTGCCAAGTTCGAGGCAGTGAAAGATCTGGTGACACTCTGATGAGTGAGCTCCGTCTGGTTCCGGCGGCGCTATGCGCATGGGGTGCGGCCCTTGCTGTGATCGTGGTGGGCCCGTGGGCAGGGCTCATTGTGGTCGGCGTTGTTGTGCTTGTGCTGTTCCTCATACGTGAGCCCGGCCAAGCGCTCTTGGCTGGTGGCATCGGGGCATGCTCGCTGGCATTGTCGTGGTGGCGCATGGCAGCGGCGCAGGCGTTCAACCCACATGCAGGCATCACCGGATGGATCAGCGGTATGCCCAAGGAATTGGACTCCGGGAGTTGGTTGGTGCGCGTGCGGGTGGAGGGGTATCCCACACCCGTGCCGGTGTTTGCCGAGTCCTTGCCGGAAGGGACAGTGCCTGGTGCAATGGTGGCGGCCTCGGGGCAGGTGACAGATCCTACGCGGCCGGGGATCGCGGCGTTTGTGATCAATGGCGAGGTGGCACTGCTGCACCCGCCTGAGGGGTTTGCTGCTTTTGCTGCTGGCGTGCGGGAGCGTTTTTCCGCTGCGGTAGCGGAGCATGTTGGGCCGCACGCCCAGGGCATCATTCCGGGGATGGTGCTGGGGGATGTGTCCTTTCAGTCGGCGGAGGAGCAGCAGGCGTACATCGATACGGGGCTGAGCCACTTGAGCGCGGTCAGTGGTGCGAACTGTATGTACGTGGCCACAGCGGCGCTCCTCGTGGCGCGACTGGCGCGTGGTGGGTTGCGGGTGCAACTGGCGGCGGCTGGGGTGGCTCTGCTGGTGTATGCCGGACTCATCGGCCCAGAGCCAAGCGTGCTGAGAGCAACCGTGTCCGGACTCGTTGGATTGGTAGCGGTGATTAGCTCCAGCCGCGCGGAGCCGATCCATGCGCTGAGCTTGGCCATCATCGGGCTCATCTTGGTGGATTCGGATCTGGCGGTGAACTACGCCTTCGCGTTATCGGTGGTGGCTACGGGCAGCATCGTTGCGTTGTCACCGCTGATCTATCAGGCGTTGGGGCGCACTGGGTGGCCAGACATTTTCGTCCGAGTGTTGTCCGTGGCCATTGCTGCGGACATGGCCACGGCACCCCTCATCGCCGCCATGGTGGGCCAAGTGCCAGTGGCGTCCGTGTTGGCCAATGTGGCGGTGAGCCCCGTGACGGGGATTGTCACAGTGCTGGGTATGGCCGCCGCGATCTTGTCGCAGATCAGCCATGTCCTGGCGGCCCCGTTGTTGTGGGTGATTGCGCCCTTAGGTGGCTGGGTGCGCACGGTAGCGGAGGTGGTATCGCGTAACCCGCATGCCACGGTGGAGGTGGGCCCGGCGCTCGTGATGGTGTGTTATGGCTGGATCTTCGCTGCTTTCATCGTTGCACGCGGGAGAAGCCGGAGAATACAATGAGCCGCATGTCCAGCCACAGTCCCGTGCATTTTGTGGTTGGCGAGGATGAATTTCTCGCCGAACGCGCAACGCAGGCCATCATCGACCAAGCAAGCCCCGAGGCTGAGGTCACTGTTTTGCGCGCCGGGGATGTGACGGAGGGCGAGCTGCTGCAGGCCACAAGCCCGTCGCTGTTTGCGCAGGAGCGCGTGGTGGTGATCAAGGACACTGAACTCGCCGGTAAGGAGCCCACGGAGCTGCTCCTGCAAGCCGCGGTTGATCCCGCGCCGGGCATGACGTTGGTGATTGTGCACAGTGGCAAGGGCCGGAACAAGGCGTATGTACCGAAGTTCCGTAAGACCGCGGAGGTGCATGAGGTGGGCACGCTCAATCAGCGTGAACGCCAGACGTGGGTGCAAAATGAATTCCGCCGTCGCGGGGTACGCCCCACACCAGATGTTGTTGGGGCATTGTTGGAATCCGTCGGTTCGGATTTGCGCGAGTTGGCGTCCGCGATCGAGCAGCTTATCGACGACACCTCGGGCGACCTCACCGTCTCCGACGTCCGCGCCTACTACACCGGCGTGGCGGAGGTCTCCGGCTTTGATATCGCGGACCAAGCGGTGACGGGCCGGGTTGATCGCGCCTTGGCCAGCACGCGCCGGGCACTGCAGTTGGGTATTAGCCCGGTGGCCATCACGGCGGCATTGGCCAACAAGATCGGTGATATTGCGAAGCTCTACCAAACCCGAGGTCACCCGGACCAGATTGCGCGGGAGATTGGAATGCACCCCTTTGTGGCAAAGAAAACTATGCAGATTGCCCGGAACTGGTCGGGTGATGCGGTGAGCCGTGCGGTGATCATCGTTGCCCGGCTTGATGCGGAGGTCAAAGGGCAAGGCGGGGACCCAGAGTTCGCCGTGGAGGACGCCGTGAGGCGGATCGCCACCCTGGCGCGCTAGCCACACAGGTGTCTTATGTCCAACGCGTGATAGGGTGCCTCTCCGTGACCGACCACAACATTCCGGATGACGTCCGGGACTTTGCCACGCGCCTTTTCACCATGGCGCGCGAAGGCGACCTCACGCTGTTGGACTACATCGACCACGGTGTGGATGTGAACCTGTCTAACCAGGACGGCAACACGTTGCTCATGCTCGCGGCGTACGCCGGACAGGAGGAGTTGGTGAGGGGACTGGTGGGGCGTGGGGCGGACGTCGATAAGCAAAATATGCGTGGACAGTCGCCTTTGGCTGGAGTGGTGTTCAAGAAAGAGGATGCCATCGTGGACATTCTTCTGGCGGCCGGAGCGGACCCACACGCGGGTACACCTGATGCGATTGCGACGGCACAGATGTTTGACCGCGCGGACCTCGTGGAAAAGATGCAGCAGTGAACCCCGCCGACCTTGCGGCGATCGTCGCTGTGAATGTGGTGGGCGCTGCCTCCCCCGGGCCGGACGTGGTGCTGCTTACCCGGATGGCCACGCGCTCACGCAAGCACGCCATGGCCGCGAACCTGGGCATCCACGTTGGGGTGCTCATGTGGACATCCCTCACGGTTTTTGGTGCGGCCGCGCTGCTCACCGCGTTCCCATGGCTGCTGGAACTCATTCAGGTGCTTGGCGGCAGCTGGATCGTATACATGGGCATTTCCGCTGTGCGTCAAGGGTGGCGTGACCGCCTCAACCCACCTCTGGATCTTGAGGAGGCCGTGCAGCGGCTAGGCTCTGTCCGCTCCGCCTTTACAACAGGTGTGGCCACGAATCTGTCCAACCCGAAGATCGTTCTCTTCCTCGCCGCGCTCGTTGCACCGCTGCTGCCGATGTCCCCAACAGTGGGGGTCGCGCTCACGGTCATTGCTGCGCTGTGGCTGTCTTCTTTCCTGCTGTTTGTCGGGTACTGCACCCTCGTGTCCACCGACCGGGTGAGACGTAAACTCTTCCATGCCGGCCCCTACATTGACATGGGTGCCGGCACCTTCTTCATCATTGCCGGCACCCTGCTCATTGTCCGCGGGCTGCTTGGTTTGGCTGGGTAGCCGCCCTTTAGTCCAGGAAGAACGAAACTACCCAGTTGGTCGCCTGCGCCTGTCCACCTGCCACCCAAACAACAAAACCCTGCCCCGCGATGATGCGGAACAGGGTAGGAGCTAAGAAGTTTTACTTGCCCAGCTTGTTGAAGGCCTTGGCCATGTTGGACTTCTTGTTAGCCGCGTTGTTGCGGTGGAAGACACCCTTGCTCACAGCCTTGTCCAGCTTGCGGGAAGCAACGCGCAGCTGTGCTTCGGCTGCGGTAGCGTCGCCAGCCTCGATCGCTGCGTTGAACTTACGGATCTCGGTGCGCACTGCGGAGCGGATGCTCTTGTTGCGCACACGGCGCTTCTCGTTGGTGATAACGCGCTTCTGCTGCTGCTTGATGTTTGCCATGATGTACCTCTTGACGTATCTGAAGTTCGAAAAAATTACTGCATCCGCCCGTTTATGCGCCACAACTTGTTGCAGGGCCACAAACCCAAGGTCCTGTCTGTGGCGTGTGACGCACCAGCACGAAGGCCGGAGCGAATAACGGGTAAACCCTAGCAGGTGGTGCGCGCGCGGAGCAAAACTGCGCGGGCCAAAAGGTTAGGCCCAATCGAAGTGCTTCCGTAAGTGATCCGCAATCCGGTCGAAGCGTCGTGGCGGGAACAGTGCACCGCGGCGACGAAGGTCGGTTTCGGGGATAGCCAGTGTTTTGTCCAGGCGTACCCAGCAAGGTTCGCCGGTGGTTTTCCATTCGCCGCTGCCGATGGGGAGCCATGCGTCATCGTCAGCGTGGTCGTCATTAGAGGAGATGAGCAGGCCAAGGACGTCTTGGCGGTCACGGCCGACAACCAGCATGGAGCGTTCCCGCAGGGGGGTGGCAGGCACGTAGAACCACACCACCTCGCCGGGTTCAGCCTGCCCGTCCATGTCAGGTGCATAGAAGATACTGCGCGGAATGTCAGCGGTGGGGAACACTTTGGTGCGTGCGGGGCGGCGGTGGTGCTGGGTGGGGGAATTGCCCAGGCGCTCATTGAGCAGCTTCAGGCCTTCTTCCAGCGGGGTCCGTTGCCGCCGGAGTGTGCCCTTTCCCGCCCATTTGGGGCGCCGCCACATAGCCATGGTTCTCAGCCTAGATCGTTCGCCGAATGTGTGACAGTTATTGGGGGTATTTGGTGGGGCGTCGTGAAGCATTTTCCTGCTTATGCCAAGGCCACGGTAGAGTGAGGCGCGATGGCCAAGAACACCAATTTTGCATTGCAGACCTTCACGGATCCAGCGAGGATCCGGAATTTCTGCATCATCGCGCACATTGATCACGGTAAGTCGACGTTGGCGGACCGCATTTTGCAGCTGTCCAATGTGGTGGATGAGCGTGAGATGCGCGACCAGTACCTCGACAGCATGGATATTGAGCGTGAGCGCGGTATCACCATTAAGGCGCAGAACGTGCGTCTGCCGTGGGTGCCCAAGACCGGCGCGCATGCAGGTGAAGAGATGGTCCTGCAGATGATTGATACGCCCGGTCACGTGGACTTCTCCTACGAGGTCTCGCGTTCGCTCGATGCGTGTGAGGGCGCGATTTTGCTTGTCGACGCCGCCCAGGGCATCGAAGCCCAAACCCTGGCCAACCTGTACATGGCCATGGAGAATGACCTGGAGATCATCCCGGTTCTGAACAAGATTGACTTGCCGGCGGCGGATCCGGATAAGTATGCCGAGGAGATCGCCCACATCATTGGCTGCGAGGTTGAAGATGTGTTGCGCGTGTCCGGTAAGACCGGCCAGGGTGTGCCGGAGCTGCTGGATCGCGTGGTAGAGCTCATCCCGTCGCCGACCGCCCCGGGTGCTGCCGATGGTGGCGTTGGTGCGGATCTTCCGGCACGTGCGCTGGTTTTTGACTCGGTCTATGACACCTACCGTGGCGTGGTCACCTACATCCGCATGATGGACGGCAAGCTGGAGTCCGGCCAAAAGGTTCAGATGATGAACACGGGCGTGACCCACGAGATCCTGGAAATCGGCATTGTGTCCCCGACGATGCAGAAGACCAAGGGCCTCGGTCCGGGTGAGGTGGGCTACCTCATTACCGGCGTGAAGGACGTCCGTGAGACGCGTGTGGGCGATACGGTGACGTGGGCGTCGAAAGGCGCGGAGGAACCTCTCGCGGGCTTTGAGGAAGTCAAGCCGATGGTCTATTCGGGCCTGTTCCCTGTGTCCCAGGAGGATTTCCCGGCGCTGCGCGAGAGCTTGGAGAAGCTCCAGCTTAACGACGCCTCCTTGACCTGGGAGCCCGAAACCTCCGTCGCCTTGGGCTTCGGTTTCCGCTGTGGCTTCCTGGGCCTGCTGCACATGGAGATCACCCGCGACCGCCTAGAGCGCGAGTTCGACCTGGATCTGATTTCCACCGCACCGAGCGTGACCTACCGCGTCATCGCGGAAGATGGCACGGAGTCGATGGTGCACAACCCGTCTGACTGGCCAGGCGGAAAGATCCCCGAGGTCTATGAGCCGACGGTGAACATGACCATCATCGTGCCACAGGAATTCGTGGGTACGACGATGGAGCTGTGCCAGTCCAAGCGCGGCCAGATGAAGAACATGGAGTACCTCTCCGAGGACCGCGTGGAGCTGCGCTACATCATGCCGCTCGGTGAGATCATCTTTGATTTCTTTGACATGCTGAAGTCCCGCACCAAGGGGTATGCCTCCCTCAACTACGAGGAAGCGGGCGAGCAGGAAGCAGACCTGGTCAAGGTGGACATCCTCCTCCAGGGTGAGCCGGTGGATGCGTTCTCCGCGATCGTGCACCGTGACTCGGCTCAGTGGTACGGCAACAAGATGACCAAGAAGCTCAAGGAGCTCATCCCCCGCCAGCAGTTCGAGGTGCCCGTCCAGGCTGCGATCGGTTCGAAGATCATCGCGCGTGAGAACATCCGCGCCCTGCGCAAAGACGTTCTGTCCAAGTGCTACGGCGGCGATATTTCCCGCAAGCGCAAGCTGCTGGAGAAGCAGAAAGCCGGTAAGAAGCGCATGAAGTCCATCGGTTCTGTCACCGTGCCGCAGGAAGCATTTGTGGCAGCGCTGTCCACGGACGAGGAGTAGGCGGGACGAAAAGCTGCCCCGCCAAGGGGGTAAAGCGTGGGGCGTTATGCTCGGGGACATGGTCTCTACGATTATTCCGCCCGGAGTTCGCGTTACTGAGCACGTTCTGGACGTGCCGTGGGACCGCGAAAAACCTGAACTAGGCACGTTTGAGCTCTTCGCCCGTGAGCTTTCGTCACTTGAAGGTGACGAAAGGAGTGGAAAGGGTGCGAAGCCGAAGCCACCGTTGCTGTTTCTCCAGGGTGGCCCGGGGAATGCGGCGCCACGGGTCATGCAGGGGTGGATCCCGGAGGCGTTGAAGCATTACACGGTGTACCTCCTGGATGAGCGGGGTACTGGCCGTTCCGGGAAGATCGATCGGACAACGCCGGAATTGATCCGCACGGACATTATTTCCAAGCTGCGGTGCCCCGATGTGGTGGCGGACGCAGAGGCATTGCGTGAACACTTGGGGTTTGAACAGTGGGATGTGTTGGGTAATTCTTTCGGGGCGCTGTGCACGGCCAGCTACCTGTCGTACTACCCGGAGGCAATTGGGCAGGCGTACCTCACGGGCGCTGTGCCCCAGATTGGTTGGACACCGGTGGAGTACAACACAGTTAGCCTGGACTTGCTGGAAAAGCGCGTACAGGAGTTCTACGCCGCGGTGCCGTACGCGGAGCGGACCGTGCGGGAGGTCTGCCACCACCTGGACAACACAGAAGAGATCCTGCCCACGGGGGAGCGGCTGAGTTCCCAGCGCTTCCGTTTCATTGGTGTGGCGCTGGGGGAGGAGCTGGGTTTCCACAATCTCGCCGTGCTGTTGGAAGAACCTTTCATCCGTCGCGGTGGGGAGAAGCATTTGCGCGGGGACTTCCTGGGCTGGATGAGCCAGTACGTGGGCCTTCAGGGCAACCCATTGTGGGCGGTGCTGCACGAAACGCTCTTCGGTGCCCCGGGAGTGAGCACGAACTGGGCGGCGCACCGGGCGGTGGAAGGCCGCGCCGGGTTCGCGCTGGATGCGGATCCAACAGATGAGAAAGAGCCGTTCTACCTGCTGGGCAACCACTTCTTCCAGCATCACTTTGAGGAAGATCCGGCGCTACGCCCGTTCCGCGATGTGGTGCATGAGATGCATGCGAAGACGGACTGGTCGCGCGTGTTCAATGAGGAACAGTTGCGGGCAAACACGGTGCCGGCGGTTGTTGCCCTCTATGAACGTGACATGTTCATCCACTTTGACCGCGCCGTGAATGTGGCGAAGCAGATCGGCGGGATGAAGGTGTGGTCCCACCCCACCTGGGACCATGATGCGATTTATCTCCACGGGCAGGAGCTGTTTCAGGGGGTCTTCGACACGGCTCGTCGCGTGCCGTAGATCAGGGGCCTATGATCATGCCTATGGATGCGTTCCCCCACGAGCAGATCCAGCTGAGCACGGCTGAGCTCGAAGTGTTTCAGGGGCTCACGGAGATTTTCGAGGTGCGCCAGGAGCACGTTCTTGACCCCGCACTGATGCTGTACATCACGCGTTAAAGCTCCGGCAGTTCGTCCTCCGGCCAGGGGTAGGACGGCTGTGCGCCGGGGCGGGTGACGGCGAAGGCGGCGACGCGGGAGGCGTGCTGGGAGGCGTCGATAAGCGATGCTCCCTCGCGCAGTTTGTGGCACAGCGCGCCGGTGAACGCATCGCCTGCACCCACTGTGTCAACGGGGGTCACGAGGGCTGCGGGGATGTGGGTGGAACCGTGCGCATCCGCGATGGTTGCGCCGTCCGCGCCGTACGTGATCACCACGGAAGGCACACCCGCACGGACAAGATCAGATGCGGTGACCGGCGCCTCAAGGCCCAGCTGGCCTGCGACAAGCGTGGCCTCATGCTCATTGAGCACCAGCGGATCTGCAGCAAACAGCACCGCGGGGTCCACGGGGATCACCGGCGCAAGATTGACCACGACCCGCGCGCCGGCGGCCTGGGCGATCTCCACGGCACGCTCGCAGCCTTCCGCGGGGATCTCGCCCTGCAGCAGAAGGATCTCCGCACGCGCAATAAGGTCTGCATGCTTATCGACGATCCCCCTTCCCACCCTCGCATTCGCCCCCGAAATGACCATCACGGTATTTTCCCCGTCGGCTGCCACGGTGATGACGGCTAAACCAGTGACATCGTCGAGGGTTTCTACCGCGGTGAGGTCCACCCCAGCGTCCGTGAGCAGCGCGGTTGCTGCGGCCGCATTCGCATCACGGCCTACAGCGCCAACGAACGCAACGGGGGAGCCCAACCGGGCTGCGGCGACGGCTTGGTTGGCGCCTTTACCGCCGGCCGTGATGCCCCCGCCACTGCCCAAAAGTGTCTCCCCGGGGTGCGGGTGACGTGGGACATTGACGGTGAGGTCAGTGTTGATGGATCCGACAACCACAATCATGCGCACAAGAGTAGCGGGGTAGTGGCGTACGGGTTAGTCTGATCGAGAAATTTCCCGTACCTCACGTCATGCGACGCGTGCTCATTAGGTCTTGGAGTTCCCATGAAACGCGCCCTTCTCACCGCTGTCGTTGCAGCAACCACTGCGATGAGCGCACTGTTCGGTGTGGCGGCAGCCCCCGCCGCAACCGCGCAGGATCTGCCGTTTACCATCCCGCAGCTGCGTGACCCGGCTACTGGGTGGTACAGCGGTCAGGTGCCTACGCACATCCACGGAGCACCGGTGCCAGTCCCGTTTAGCCCGGACTACCTGGTGGGCTACATCTCCGATAGGTCGGCCTACGAGCATGGCATTTATGCGGAAGTCAACCGTTTGTTCCCGGAGCTGCGCGATAGGCGCCCAGATGTGATGGACTCCAACCGTGCGCAGGTTGTGGCTATCAATAATGCGGCCGAGTCGGACCCGGCACGGATCCACAATGCTCAGATTGACGCATCCGCGTCCTCCGAGGAGCTGCTCTTCGCGTTGTCGGACGCACTCGGTGAGGAATTTGGCACGCACTTCCGCACCGCGCTGACAGAGGGACGTCTACCTAAGACGCAGTTCCTGCTGGGCAATGGCTACCTGGCCCGCACCGGTGGTGTTGCTAGCTCCACCTTCGTTGAGAAGGAAATGTTCAAGTACCCGCGTCCGCATGTGGTGATGCCGGACAAGATCAAGCGCTACAACCCGCCGGGGAAGGAGCTGTACCTGACGTCCAAGTCCTTCCCATCCGGCCACACCAACCAGGCGACGTTGATGACATCGCTGCTGGCCTACATGGTTCCTGAGGTTGCCCCGCAGCTGCACTACCGTGGCGCACTGGCTGGCAACAGTCGTGTTGTTCTGGGCGTGCACTACCCGTTGGATGTCATCGGTGGTCGTATGTCTGGCCAGGCCGCAGCAGCGGATCGTCTCAACGACCCAAGGATGCGCGACGCACTGAACCAGGCGGCTGCTGAGCTCCGCGCGGAGATTGAGTGGCGTGCCGGCAAGCCGATCAAGGACCTGGTGGCATCCGACAAGCCTTTCGTACCCACCGCAACCGCAGTGTCACAGGCAACCGCGTGGAACAACTACGAGTTCGAGCCGATCTACCACCGTGACGCTCCGATGATCGTGCCACAGGCAGCACCGACCCTGATCGCGGCTTCCTTCCCAGAGCTGAACCACCACCAGCGCGCGCAGATCATCGCGCAGACCGCTACCGCAGCGGGCAACCCACTGGACTGGCAGGGTCCTGGTGGATCCTGGCAGCGCGTGAACCTCGCGGCAGCATCCGCAGCGAAGATCAGTGTTGCGCCGGACGGTTCCGTCACCGTCCTGAATTAAAAACGCTAGAGCGTCGGAATAGCCCGCAGCAGCGAGCGAGTGTACTCGTGCTGCGGGTTTTCCCATACCTCTTCTGTGGGGCCGGTTTCCACCAGGCGTCCCTCGTGCAAGACAGCGATGGTGGGGCAGACCTGTCGCACCACGGAGAGGTCGTGGGAGACGAAGATGAGGGTGAGGTCGTCGTTGATGACGAGGTCGTCGATAAGCTCGAGCACTTGCGCGCGCACGGAAACATCGAGCGCGGAGACCGGCTCATCCGCAATGAGAATCTCTGGGCGCGGTGCGGCTGCGCGTGCGATGGAGATGCGTTGACGCTGGCCACCAGAGAATTCGTGTGGGAAGCGCGCGCCGACACCCTCAAGGCCGACCTGGGCGAGTGCCTCGTCCGCACGAGTACGTGACACACCCGCCTCCCGGATGGAATCGGCCACGCGGCGGCGCGGATTGAGGGAGGAGTAGGGGTCCTGGAACACCATCTGAATGCCGCCATCGACCGTGACGGTGCCCGAATCAGGCTCGTTGAGGCCCGCGATGAGGCGCAGCATAGAGGTCTTGCCGGAACCCGAACCGCCCACGAGGCCGATGCGTTCACCACGCCGAACAGTGAGGGAGACATCATCGAGCGCCAACGTATCGCCGCGCTGCCACGAGACATTCTCAAGGCGAATGATGGGCTCCCCAACGGGGCGAACGGCGGCGGGTGCGCCGGGCAGTGAGGCGGCAACGAGTTGCGCGGTGTAGTCCGTGGCCGGTGCGTCCAAGTTCGCGTCCGGGTCCACGATTTCGCCCTTGCGCAACACGAGGATGCGGTCCGTCATCTGGCGGATCACACCGAGATCATGGGTGATGAACAGCAGCGCCATGCCGCGCTCGCGCACGAGCCGGTCGAGCAGCTCCAGAATCTGGCGTTGCACCGTGACGTCGAGGGCGGTGGTCGGTTCATCGCAAATAAGCAGGTCCGGGTCACCCGCGATGGCCAGCGCAATGAGCACGCGCTGCCGCTGCCCGCCGGACAGTTCATGCGGGTACGCGCCGGTGCGCGTGATGCCCACTTCGTGGAGGAGCTCCCTCGCGCGCTCCAGGCCACACGCTTGCGCCACTTGCTTCTCGACGCTCATCAGCGGATCCAACGCCGTCATCGGCTCCTGGAAGATCATGGCTACCGTATTGCCTCGCAGCGCGCGCGAAGGCTCCTGGCCTTTGACCAGGACCGTGCCCTGCACTTCCAGGGAAGGGTGGAGCAGCCCCATGATGGTCATGGCTGTCATGGACTTCCCGGAGCCGGATTCACCGATGAGTCCCACGCGCTCACCGGGAGCGATGTCAAAGCTGATGTTGTTCAGGATGCCGGGGATGGTCAGGTTATCCACGGTGACAAGGTTGCTCATCGTGCCCTCCTTGGGTTGAGCGCATCACGTAATGCGTCGCCGAGCAGGTTGAAGCCGAGTACGGCGGCGGCGATAGCCAGGCCCGGCCACAACGCCAAATGTGG
The DNA here is from genome assembly GCF_030232825.1 of Corynebacterium sp. MSK044. Classification (NCBI taxonomy): domain Bacteria; kingdom Bacillati; phylum Actinomycetota; class Actinomycetes; order Mycobacteriales; family Corynebacteriaceae; genus Corynebacterium; species Corynebacterium sp. MSK044. The sequence continues at coordinate 260,479 of NZ_JASPJJ010000001.1, read as the reverse complement.
GGCGGTGGCTAGATATGCCTGGGAGGACTGGAGCATTCGACCCCAGGAGGCGTACGGCGCTGGGGTGCCCAGCCCTAGGAAGGACAAGCCAGCTTCCGCGAGGATGGCTAGAGCTAGTGCCACGGAGACCTGCACGGTGAGAGTGGCAGTGATATTCGGCAGCACATGCCGCCACGCGATCACAGGCCCTGGCACTTGGGAGACACGCGCGGACAAAATGTAGTCCTGCGACATCACCTGCAAGGCACCCACCCGGGACACACGGGCAAAACCAGGGATACCGGCGATACCGATGGCTAAAACCACGATCCACATGGAGGCGCCAAACACAGCGGTGAACACGATGGCTAGCAGCAGGGCGGGGAAGGCCAGCAACAGGTCGTTGCTGCGCATGATTACCTGATCCACCCAGCCACGTGACATGCCGGCCCATATTCCCAAGGGCACACCAATGAGGGCGGAGAGCGCGACTGACGCCACCGCGACGAGCAGAGAGATACGCGCACCATCCATGATGCGACTGAGCATGTCACGCCCATACTGGTCCGTGCCCAACCAGTGCTGTGCGCTGACCCCTTCCAAGCGGTGCTCCGGGATTGCGTGAACGGGATCGTAGGGGGTCCACACGAAGGCGAGCACCGCCATGATGGCGACAATCCCAACGAGCACCGCACCAACTCCAAACTGCGCCCGCAGACGAGCCTTTTTCATGCCTGCCTCCTCAACCGCGGATCAATGATGCGGTACAGCACATCCACCAGCAAGGTCACCGCCAAGGTGAACACCACGAGCAACATCATGAGGGTTTGTACGGTAGTCAGGTCACGCGTGGCCACCGCATCGAGCAGCATCGAACCAATACCGGGGATAGCAAAGACACGCTCAATCACCACCGCGCCCACAATGAGGGACGTCAACTGCAAACCGGTGACGGTGAGAACCGGCAGGGCAGCATTGCGCAGCGCGTGCCGGTACAGCACCTTGCGGGTGGACAGCCCCACCGCTCGGGCAGTGCGCACGTAATCCTTACCCATTTCTTCCAGCAGGGCGGAGCGCACGTACCTGGTCAAAATCGCCGCCTGGACCAAGGTGAGTGCCACCACTGGCAGAACCAAGTGAGCAACGAACCCACCAAAATCTGCATTCGGCGGAACCCACCCGTTGGCAGGTAGCCAGCCCAGCCACACAGAAAACACCGCGACAGCCAGGATGCCCACGAGGAAGCTCGGCACCGCGATGCCCACCTGAGTCAGTGCGGAGACAACGGCAACATCAGCCTTACGGTTCCTGCGCGCCAAGTACGTGCCCACCGGAATAGCGATGAGCAGGGACAGGACCATGGCGCTGACCGTCAAGATGAGGGAGACCTGCACACGGTCCCACACCAATGGCGTGATGTCCTGCTTACTGGCCAAAGACACACCAAAATCACCGGTGAGAAGCCCGCGCATCCAGTCCAAGTACTGCACAACCAAAGGACGATCGGTACCCAATTGTGCGGCGAGCTTAGCCACATCCTCGTCGGATGCCGTCACCCCCAGCGCGATGCGCGCCGGGTCACCGGGCACCGCACGCAACAGAACGAAGATGAGGATGCTAGCGGCGCCCAGCATGACTAGGAAGCGGAGGAGAGAACGCGCAATATTCATAATTGTCATGGCGTCCCTTCCTTCCGCACACCGGAAAGCACAAGCCCGTCGGTGATTACATTCGGGTCAACACCGCTCACCCCTGGTGCAGTGACCACGATGTTGGGCATATTCACTAACGTGAGTGCACCCGCATCCGCCATGATCGTGTCCACGGCGGCGCGCATGTGGGTGATTTGTTGTTCGGGGGTGCCTTCGTCGGCAAGCGAAAAGCTTTCCCTCACGCTCGCGGAGTCATACCCCAGGTAATAATCGGGGCTCCCAAACAACGTTTGCATGTCACGCGGTTCCACATGCGCGATGAGGGAAGCCTGGTAATCCCCCTGTTTGAGTACTTGGCTCAACCACACAGCGGGGAATTCCACCGTTTCAAGCTTTACTTTGAAGCCAACGTCCTTGAGCTGGGAATAGATGAGCTCAGCCGCGTCCTGGGCATAAGGCAAGGATGGGATAGTCAGGGTGACTTCAGGTTCACGCCCGGCCAAAAGATCGCGGGCTTTGTCGGGGTCGAAGGGATAGTAATCCTTCTCCTCCGCCCACGGGTCCGTTGGTGGGACGGGTGCACCGCCGGTATCCGTAGCCAGGCCGGACCAAACAACATCATCGAGAGAGGCGCGGTCGATGGCGTAGGCGACGGCTTGGCGCACCTTCGGGTCGTCGAAAGGCGCGCGCTTGTTGTTCAAGCTGAGCAGGACCTCACCGTTGGTGGTGCCCACCTGCACGTTGAACGTCTCCGGCAAGGTGCGCAACAGTTCCGGTGCTTGGAGCGCCCACACCATGTCCACATCCCCAACGCGCAAAGCGTTGACACTCGATACCGCATCAGCGAAGTAGCGGATTGCCGCGTCTTGGGCAGCGGGAGTGCCCCAGTAATCCTCGCGGGCATCAAAGGAGATCGACTCCCCGACAGCGAAATGCTTCACCGTGAAAGGGCCTGTGCCCACCGGGTTCGTGGCCAGGGTGTCTATCCCACCCGGCGTCATCATCGCGCCAGTCAGAGTGCCCATGGACCACAGCCAGCTATTCGACGGCGCCTTCAACCTCACCTTCAACGTCAGCGGATCCAGGACCTCCACATGCTCAACGGGGGTCATCTGCTTGGATAGGCCATTCGTCCAAGAGTCCAACACGTACTGAATGGAAAAAGCCGCTGTTTCAGCAGTGAATGCATCCCCGTTGGAGAAAGTCACACCATCTTTGAGATGGAATATGTACTCCAGCCGGTCATCGCTTACATCCCAGCTTTCGGCGAGGAAGGGTTGGGGCTGCCCGGTGTCGCTGATACGCACGAGCGTTTCGTACACATTACCCATGAGCGCCTGCGGGATCGCGGCACCGGAGGTAGTGGTGAAATCCAGGGAGGCGGGTGCAGCAGTGGTGGCAACGATCACGCTGCCCGGCGCAATCCGGCCGACATTCGTGGACGTACTACCAGCTGAACAACTGGCTAAAAGCCCTGCGCTTAAAATTGCGCCAATGCGCACGCCCACTGTCGTGCCGTGATGCTTCATGGGAATTCAGGCTAGCCGGTGAAGTGGGGGCGAACCAATTAATATGCTTAGTTTTGTGGGTTTTTCAGCCCGAGTTTGACGGGCACGGAGCCGCCGCGCACGTTGGACTGGTTGATGGTGATCACGTCACCGCGTACGGCATACTCGGCGTATTCAACGGGCTCGCCCTGGTACGTGGAGGCACGCAGCGTGACATGGAACAAGGGTGCGCCTTCGGCGATTTCCAGCAACGCGGCTTGATCAGAATCGGCTTGCGCGATGTGCGCTGTGCGAACAATGTTGTCCACGTGCGCGCCCATCTCCTCCAACTGCTTGTGCACGGGCAGGCTTTGCGGCGTCAACGTCATTAACGGTTCGCCCCACTTGGTGGGGAAGACGAGCTTTTCCACCATCACGGGAACATCATCCGCCGTGCGAACGCGCATAATTTCAACGACCGATTCATCCTTGTCAATGTCTAAGGCATCCGCGACGGCTTCAGAGGCGCGTTCACGCGCGATGCGGATGATCTTGGCGCCAGCTTTACGGCCTTCCTCTTCGATGAAGGCCGTGGCGGACAGGAGTGCCTCGAAGCTGTTAGACAGCTGCGTGGACAGGACCATTGACCGACGCCCACGACCGGAGGACACAAGTCCCTCAGCGCGCAAGGTGGCTACCGCTTGGCGGACAGGGCCACGCGAAGAGCCGAACTTTTCACACAACTCCGCTTCGGAAGGAAGCTGATCACCAGGAGCGAGATCGCCGGAATGGATTAACTCTTGCAAGTATTCCGCGATCTCAACATGCTGCTGGCGGGTCTGTGACGTTGAAATGTCTCATCCTCCTCAAAGCGGTGTTTGATTTCTTGTGTGAGACTAACACGAACCTGAGTATTAAGTATGGAAGTACAGTCACAGCGAGGAATTTGCTAAGCGTTAGCCAGGATTTCCATAGATCGCATTGCCTCCTCATGGGTGGGGGCCTGCAAGGAAATCATCAATTCATCCGCCTGGGCGAGCTCCTTGAACTGCTCAAGGTAGGCCACGACTGCTGGCCCTTCACCTTGAGCGGTGTAGCGCAACATGCTGATGATCTGACGGCCTTGCGGAGCAGCCAGAATAGCCTCGAGCTGCTCATCATTGATCCTTCGTCCTTGCTGGCCAAGGAAAGCGCGCACACGCTGGCGGTGGACCAATTCAGTTTGGCGCTGTGCATCTTCCTCGGAATCCGCTGCGGTCACATTCACGGCCGCGATGACGTACGGCTCCTCGCAGTACTGCGAGGGCTGGAAGTTCGCGCGGTAATACGCCGTGGCTTCCTCCAAGTGGGCGGGTGCAAAGTGCGAGGCAAAAGAGTAGGGCAGACCCAACTTTGCCGCCAGAGATGCGCCAAACATGGAGGACCCCAGAATATGAATAGGCACATTCGTCCCCGCACCGGGAACTGCTGTCACCCCGGGGATGATTGGATCGCCCGCAAGATAAGCCTGGAGCTCCAAAACATCATTGGGGAAGTTTTCTGCCGAACGCGGATCACGCCGTAACGCGCGCCCCAACGTCTGCTGGTCCGTACCCGGGGCCCGCCCAACACCGAGGTCAATGCGGCCCGGATACAGCTCCGCCAAAGTGCCAAACTGTTCCGCGATGACATAGGGCGCGTGGTTGGGCAACATCACGCCGCCAGCCCCTAGCTTGATCTTCTCCGTCTTTGCGCCAATGTGGGCAATGAGAACAGCGGGGGAGGAAGACGCAATGGTGGACATATTGTGGTGCTCGGAGTACCAGATGCGGTCAAAGCCGAGCCTCTCCGCCTTCTGCGCCAATTCCACAGAGCGCTCCATGGACTGACCGGGAGTTTCGCCTTTGCGGACAAGGCAGAAATCCAACAATGACAACGGTGTGCGTGACATGAGTGTGGAAGCCATATTCCTTACAACGCTAATGCTTCGTAGTCATTCCGCGTTGAAAAATGCCGGGGTGTGGTGGTGATGGGGCGCCACGACTACCCGGTTTGACTATCGCGCGGCGCAGCGATCCTCGACCTGCGGTTATGCCGTGCGTGATTTGCCATCGTCAAACCAACTCTTTTTGGGCACACCAAATGGCCGGCGCATGCCGGCTACTTGGTGGGTTACCGCCCGTACAGGAGTGCCATTGCTCCGTAGGGGTGGACGGTATTCGGGACGAGGTGTCCGCGGGGTGATCTCCATATGGGTGCGCCGCGGATGTTGTCCACCCGGCCGTGGTAGCTGCGTTCGGGGTCATCATCATTGGTGCGGTTGTGATACCGGCACAACATGGCCAGGTTATCCATGTTGGTTAACCCACCCTGTGACCAGGCTTTGATGTGGTGGACCTGACAGTTATCCGCCGCATGCCGACAATCCGGTACTGGACACGTTGGTGACAACGCTCTGGCTAGGTCGCGTTGTTTCTGGTTAGCAAACCGTTGCGTGTCATACAGGTTGACAGCACCTTGTTGTGGGTGGAACACCGCTACTTCTAGTACGTCCCCAAAATTCTGGGCCAAGTATTCCGCACCAGTCATGGTGGTGCCATCCGTTAGCCCTAGGATGACATCGTCGCCGGCGCCACTGATGATCTTGATGTGCTCTTCCAACGGGATGAGGATCAGCGGGCGGGGGACAGCAGGAGCAATACTCTGGGTTGGTGTGTCCTCAGTGTCGGGGCGAAGACCCAGGATGGTCATGAATGCTTCATACATCTGTGGCCCGGCCGGCCCATCACCAGTGACTTTTTGGCGTAGCGCGTACTCGATGGCTGCCATGTCTCGGTCTGGACCCATGACGTTCATAGGGCGGGACGCTTTACGCGAGCGACCAAACCGGATTGTTGGCTCCGGGGCAGGTTTATCCACCTCCGGGACGATGTCCTGAGCGCGACGCTGCAGCGTCTTGTAGTTTCCCTTGACCGACAACAGGGCAAGGCGTAACTCCCATTTCTTGCCGGGGTCGGTGATCCCGGCAAGACGACTCTCGATGTAGGCAAGCTGATCCAAGGACTTCTTCGTCGAGCGTGCCACTGTAATCGCGTTGGCTTGTTTGCGGGTGAACTTGGTGGGCCCGTAGTAGACCTTGTGGACCTTGGTCCATTCGCGCACAAGGGCGGGTTTGCAGCCAGCGTCGAGGAGCACCTGGGCATCAAAAGATGCCAGGGTCTCGATCGGGTTGGTTAAACCCGTAACTAGTGCTGCAAAAGTGTTCATGCCACGCACACTAAACCGAAAACCAGAAACGTGCAGCTAAGGGCCAAAAAAGCCTGTGGATAACCCAAAAACTATCCACAGGGGGTGCGCGCGGTAGCGCGCACCGGAGAGTACGGAACATAGCCCTCACCAGCGGGAACAGAACGAGTTCCCAAAACAGCAAAAAAGTTTTTGGTTACTTGGGGCGGAAGCAAACCGGATGGGCAAGTTGTCCTTGTGGCGGACGTAAAAAACGGGCCCCCGGAGGGACCCGAATTTTTTCAACCGAGGTGGTGCTTAGAGCTTCGCCTCAGCGGTGTCAGCATCTGCGCTGTCAGCATCTGCGCTGTCAACCGGGCGGTGTGTAGAGAGGTCCATTGGTGGGACGGGGCGGGCTACGTCGATAAGCGCGCCAATGATGAAGGCAACACCGGTAGGCAGGAGCCAGCCAAGGCCTTCTGCTTCCATCGGGGACCAGTTCACCAGCGGGGAGAGGGCGTCTGCGCCCCAGCCGAGGGAGATGAAGGTGCCGATTGCGGACCACACGACTGCAACCCAGATGGGCAGGAAGAAGCCGTAGCGCATGCGGGTGCGGCTGCGGAAGAGCGGTTCGATGATGGTGACGAAGATCAGGGCGATGGCCGGCGGGTACAGGAAGCCGATGACCGGAGCGGCGATGGCCATAACGAAGGACAGGCCCTGCGTTGCGATGATCGCGGAAGCGACTGCGAAGATCACTGCCCAGGTGCGGTAGGAACCGGCGAACTGCTCAGAGAAGTACTCCGCAGTAGAGGTGATCAGGCCGATCGCGGTGGTCAGGCAGGCGAGGAGGACGATCAGGGCGAAGATGATCTGGCCGGGTTTGCCCATCATGTTCAAGGCGGCGTCGGCAAGCAACGGTGCGCCAGACTCGTACTGGTCTGCGCCCGGCATGGAGCGGCCGATGAGGCCCAGGCCAACGTAGATGAGGGCCAGCATGATGCCAGCGCCGAGGCCGGCGAGAATGGTGGCGCGAACCAGGGGCTTGCCTTCGCTAATGCCCTTGTAGCGCAGGGAGGAGATGATCACGATGGAGAATGCCAGGGCGGCGATGGAGTCCATGGTGAGGTAGCCCTCCAGAACACCGGAGGAGTACGCGTTGGTTGCGTAGGTTTCCGTCGGGGTGAAGTTCTGGTTGCTCAGGGTGAAAATGGCCAGGGTGATCATGATGACCAGCAGCAGGACGAGCGCGGGGGTGAGGAAGCGCCCCAGGGTGTCGGTGATGGTGGTCGGGTTCCAGGACAGTGTCAGGGCGATGCCGAAGAAGACGATGTTGAAGATCGCTGCGGGGACGAGGCCTTCCCAGCTGAAGACCGGGGTCATAGCAACTTCGAAGGACACAGCACCAGTACGTGGCAGAGCGTAGAAGGCGCCGATGGACAGGTAGGCCAAGATCGGGAAGATCACGCCGAAGATGGTGCCTGCGCGCTGCGCGAGGTCACGGACGTTGGAGCCGGACAGCGCAATGGCAATCACGGCCAGGACCGGCAGGAGGGCGCCAGTGGTGAGGAAGCCCAGGATTGCGGGCCAGAAGTTGTCGCCGGCTTGGACAGCCAACATGGGCGGGAAGATCAGGTTGCCGGCGCCGAAGAACATCGAGAACAGTGCAAGACCTGTGAACAGGATTGCGGTCCGCGAGCTCCCCTTGCCAGTGCCTTGAGACGCTGTAGACATCGTTCCTCCAGGGAAATGACGGGGTCGAACAATTAGTAGGTGACACCCTAGCATCTCACTGCGCGAGATCAATATCCTATCGGGTGAAAAGTTTAAGCTAGGTCACTCACAAGGCTCTTCAGCGCGCCCAGGGGGATCTCCAACCAGTCGGGCCGGTTATTTGCTTCGTACACCACCTCATAGGCAGCTTTATCCGCGATCAAGGAGCTGAGAATCGGGTTGTCGGTAGTGCCGTATCCCGCAAGAAGAGCGCTCACATTGGCATGCCCGCCCATTGCTTCCGCGTAGCCGAATGAGCGGACCATGCCCGCAACATCGCGCAATGGGTGGTCAGGAAGCCGGCGTTGTTCAAGTGGTCGCGCGGGTTCGCCTTCAAAATCAATGAGGTACCACCAGCGCGGCTCCTCAGTGAGCAAGGTTTGCCCCAAGTGCAGGTCACCGTGAATGCGCTGAATGGCCACCGTGTCATCGGGGATGGTGTCGTACAAAGCGCGCAGAGCATCCTCATAATCGCGGAGGACCTCAGCGCGTTTCACCAGTTCACTGAGACGCGAGTGCAGCATGTCGCGGATGCGCGCGCCCGGGACATCTTCGTGCCCGAAAGCGTCTGCGAGTGCGTCGTGAACTGTGCGAATAGCGGCACCGAGCGCAAAGCAATCATCATCGGACAGGCCCTTATCCAGCGCGTATTGGAAGCCATCGTGGCCGCCAGCAATGAAATCTTGCAGCATGGCCAACGTGCGCCCATCACGCACTACGTATCCCCGCACACCAGCAACATGCGGGCAGTCCGCGATACCGCTGAGCAGTTCCACGTCCGGATTGAGGCCTTCCTCCAATTTACGGAAGACCTTCAGAATGTACTTGTTATCCACCACCAGCGAGGTATTCGACTGGTCCGCGCGCAACGGCCGTGCGTTCGCTGCAGGGAACTGCCCATGCACCTCACCAAAAGCAGCCAGGTTGTCCAGGTAGGCTTGCGCGCCGGCCTCAGTGTCCAGGATGTCTTCGTCGAGATGCTTATCGACGACAACCTGGTACACATCCCGCACACCCCCATGCAGAACCTCCATCAACTGCCAGGCGTAGTTGCCGGCGGCCACCTCCGCCGTGACAGAGGCGGAATCAATGGGCTCAGATTTAGCGCCATAAAAGCGTGTGGAATGCAGATCCATGAGGGGGTCCTAGTTGTCGGAGATGTCGAACCAGAAGTGGCCGTGAGGAGCGAGGGTGACCAGCCACGGTAGTTCACCAATGGCGGGGAATTCCACGTTGCCGGACAGTTCACGTGGGGTGACGCCGGCGAGGTGGCTTAAGTTCATCTCCACCGGTTGGGGGAGGGAGCTCATGTTATTCACGCATAGGATACGTTCGCCTTCGAACTCACGGATGAAGGCCAGCACCTGCGGGTTCGGGTGATCCACCTCCTGGTAGTCACCACGGCCGAAGGCCTTGTACTGCTTGCGAATATGCACGCGTTCACGCACCCAGTGCAGTAGGGAATTTTCACGTTCCATTTGGGATTCCACGTTCACGGCCTGGTAGCCGTACGTGTCATTGCGGATGGCAGGTAGGTAAAGCTGCTCCGGTTGGGCACGGGAGAAACCACCATTGCGGTCCGCGCTCCACTGCATCGGCGTGCGTACACCGTCCCGGTCCGGCAGCCAGATGTTGTCACCCATGCCAATCTCATCGCCGTAGTAGAGGAATGGTGAACCAGGCAGGGAAAGCAACAAAGCGTGTGCCAATTCAAGGCGGTCACGGTGACCACCCAGCAACGGTGCTAAGCGACGGCGGATGCCCACGTTTGCGCGCATCCGTGGTTCTGAGGCAAAGGTGGCGTACATGAAGTCACGCTCCTCCTCAGTCACCATTTCCAGAGTCAGCTCATCATGGTTGCGCAGGAAAATGCCCCACTGGGCGGTGTCTGGAATATCCGGGGTCTCCCGCAAAATGTCGATAATCGGCTGCGCCTTTTCCTGGCTAATGCCCATGAAGATGCGTGGCATGACGGGGAAGTGGAAGGCCATCTGGCACTCATCGCCCGAGCCGTCCTCACCGGAACCGAAGTACTGCACCACTTCATGGGGCATCTGGTTGGCTTCGGCGAGGAGGAAGCGGCCGGGATACTCTTCGTCGAAAAGCGTGCGTACACGTTTGATGAATTCGTGGGTTTCCGGCAGGTTCTCGCAATTCGTGCCTTCGCGCTCGAAAAGATACGGGATCGCGTCGAGGCGAATGCCATCCATGCCCAAGTCAAGCCAGAAACGAATGACATCAATGATGGCGTCCTGCACTGCCGGATTGTCATAGTTCAGATCCGGCTGGTGGGAGAAGAAACGGTGCCAAAAGTACTGCTTACGCACCGGATCATATGTCCAGTTGGATTCCTCGGTGTCAATGAAGATGATGCGTGCTTCGCTGTACTCCGATGGATCATTCGTCCACACATAGAAGTCCCCGTATGGGCCCTCCGGATCGCGGCGTGATTCCTGGAACCACGGGTGCGCATCGGAGGTGTGGTTGATGGGAAAGTCCGTGATGATGCGGATGCCTCGCTTGTGCGCCGCGTCCACCAACGAGATGAAATCCTCAACCGTGCCAAATTCTGGCAGGACCTTCCGGAAATCGCGGATGTCATAGCCACCATCCCGCAGCGGTGAATCATAAAAAGGTGGTAGCCAGAGGCAATCCACACCGAGCCACTGCAGGTAATCCAGCTTCTCCTCAACACCCTTCAGTGTGCCGGAACCCGTACCGTCCGGGTCATAAAAGGCGCGCACGAGCACCTCGTAAAAGACAGCATCCTTGTACCACTCCGGGTCAGGGCGCTGCCAAGGCTCACTGCCGGGAGCAGGAGCCGGGGTTGCATACTCGCTGGCATCAGCCTCGATGATGAATCCTTGCGCGTCAGTGTGCTCCTTCATGCACACCGAGGTTACCCAGCTGTGCGAATAGCTGCAGACATCCGCTCCACTGCCTCCGCCAAGATTTCCGGGCTCGTGGCAAAGTTCAAGCGCACATGATGTTCACCACCGGCACCAAAGGTTGCGCCCTCATTGAGTGCGACCTTTGCGTTGCGGCGCAGCCACTGTGCTGGCAACGGATCACTGCCAATCGCCGTGCCTTGGAAGTTCAGGAACATCAGGTAGGTGGCATCCGGTCGAGTGAACTCAATTCCGGGGATGGCATCGGGAAGCTTATCGACGAGCCAGTCGCGGTTCTTCTGCAAAGCCACCAACTGAGCATCAAGGGCTTCGGTGCCGTGGCGGTAGCAGGCCTGTGCACCCACGATGCCCAAAGTGCCCGTGCCATCCTTGGCCACACCAGTGAGTCCATCCCAGAGCTTCACATCCTCTGCGTTGGAAAAGACCATCTGCGCGCACTTCAAACCAGCGATGTTCCACGCCTTTGATGTGGCCGTCACCGTGATACACACGTTGGCAGCCGTGTCGCTCACACTCGCGGCGCAGACGTGGCGGTTGCCGCCGGTGGGGTAGACGATGGGCGCGTGGATTTCATCCACGAGCACCCGTGCACCGTACTTATCCGCAATGGCGCACAGCTGCGCGAGCTCCTCTTCATCAAAGAGGTAGCCCCAGGGGTTATTCGGTGCGGCGAGCAAGATGGAACCAGCACCGTTTTTGAATGCCGCTTCCACCTCCATGAGGTCAAGCCCGTTCTTTGCACCCACTTCCACCATCTCACGGCCGGCGGTCGCCGGGATTTCCAGGAAGGGTGGGTAGGAGGGCACCGGCACAACAACAGCGGAATCGGGTTTAGTGAAGTACTCGACGCCTAAGAGCATTCCGCGTACAACATCCGCAACCGGGAATACCCACTCCGGGTTCGGGCGCCAGCCGTAGCGCTGAGCGTAGAAATCACTCAGTGCCGGCCCTAGGTCATGATGCGCCGGGGTGTAGCCGAACATCTCTCGGTCTACCGCATCCTGGATCGCGCGTTTCACCGGCTCAGCGGTGGGGAAATCGCTTTCGGCCACCCACAATGGCAATACGTCGTCGCTGTATTGGGTCCATTTGCGGGTGCCGCGGGCACGGAGGGTTTCGAGACTAGGGAACTGCATGGGGGCCACTGTACAACCCAGTCGGGGGCGGGCCTCCGAATACTATTCAGACTCTTCTTCTGTTTCTTCGTCCTCCAAGGCTCCATCCCGCAGGCCGAAGGCCTTGAGTCGCTTGCGGTCAGCTGCGGAAGAGGATGCGGTGAGGGCCAACAGTTCGGAATAGATACCGCCGGAGACAGCCAGTTTAGCCGGGGAACCAATCTCATCGATGTGGCCGTCTTTGAGGGTGATGATGGTGTCGGCATCGGCAATCGTCGATAAGCGGTGCGCGATCATGATGGTGGTGCGATCCTTCATCAGCTCCTCCAAGCCGGCTTGGACCGCACGTTCTGACTTCGTATCCAACGCCGATGTTGCCTCATCGAGCACCAAGATCGGCGCGTTCTTGAGCATCGCGCGGGCCACGGCAACACGCTGCTTCTGCCCACCCGACAAACGCAGACCGCGCTCACCGATGACCGTGTCATATCCTTCTTTGAACGAGGTGATGAAGCCGTGCGCGTTCGCGCGCTTGGCCACAGCGATGACCTCCTCATCCGTGGCATCCGGCTTGCCGTAAGCGATGTTTTCTCGGATCGTGCCGGAGAACAATGCTGGTTCCTGGAAAACCACGCCGACGGATGCACGCACCTGCTCAATATCGGCGGAATCAATGTCCGTGCCGCAGACTGACAGCGTGCCTTCATTGATGGGGTACAGGCCCATAAGCAGGTTGACCAGCGTGGACTTACCGCCACCAGACTCACCGACGAGCGCGATCTTCTCCCCGTGCTGCGCAGTGAAACTGATGTCATCCAACACCGGCTCACCAGCGTTGTAAGCAAAGGACACCTGATCAAAGCGCACCATCGGCTCCTGCTCCGGCAAAGCTGGCACCGCGGTTGTATCCAGCACCGGCACATCCGATGCTGCCGTCGCGGCAACCACCTGAGTGTTGGCAGATTCCTCCACCTCTTCATCCATCACCTTGAAATAATCGCGCGAACCGGCAATAGCGCGCTGCGCGGAATCCACCAGCCAGCTCATCATCTGCACCGGGTGCTGCGCCATGGCAACCAACTGGACCAACATCACCATGTCGCCGATGGTGAAACGGCCGTTCAAGGTTTCTTTGAACAGAAGCAGATAAATGCCAAAGAAGATGACGTTCATGGCCATGCCACGGGCAATATCCATGGAGTGCCACCAGCGTGACTGCGGTTTAGTCAGCGCAATGGTCTCACCATAATGGCCACCAAACTTATCTAGTTCCCGTGTCTCCGCCACGAAGGACTTGGTCACCTTCACCTGGCCAACAACCTCAGCGAAACGGCCATTAGCAAGGTCGATCTGTTCGTTCTTGCCTTTCTCATACTTCTGCCAGCGCTTTGAGGTCAACGCGGTGAGGCCTAGGTAAATAGGGAAGAGCAGCAGAAGCAGAATGGTCAGTGGCCAATAGAAATAGGCGGTGATACCTAATACTGCAATCACCTGCAGGAGCATCGGGAGCAACGTGTTGGAAAAGCTCTGCACCGTCTGCGTGATGTTCATGATGGAACGGTCCAACCGGGCAATGATCGTTCCGGTGACCTGGCCGTCGAAGTACCGCTGGGGGAGAGACAACAACTTGGCAAAATACCGGGTGGACAGCACCTGACGGATGCGGGCTGCCACCACATCACCCAGGTATCCCCCACGTTGCGCATGAGAGTGTCCACCGACTGCGCTGTAAACAGAGCGACGGCCAGCAACAGGATCGTGGTTATCGCTGCACCGGCTGCATCCGGGCCTTCCTGGAAGGCATCGACGATAGTATTCGTCGCCTCACGCAGAATAAATGGTGAGACCAAAGCCAAACCGGCGGTCACTGAAGAGATAAGAATAATGCCCAAGTAGTAGGGCCACAGGGCGGAAGCACTACGAAGAACACGGAATAAAGGTTGCACGGCCTTCAACCTACACGCGTGCAACAGAGGTGCTGTTGGGCTGTAGAGTAATGGCCATGTCTGCTCACACACTCCGGGTCGCTGCCGCTGGTGCCGTGGCCTGCTTGGCTTTCACGTTGTCCGGCTGCGTTAGCGATGATGGTGTGGAAGGCCAGGATGGCACAATCACACCAACCACGGGCGTGGCCACCGAAACGGAAGGCCCCGAACCTTTTGAGGTTGAGAAGGTCAGCCCGAAAGAAACCACCGAGATTTCCGGTGAGTCTGTGGAGGACCCGGCCATGCCCGTGTCCTACAAGTGGCAGGGCACACGTGCTGCTTCGGGTGGCACAGTGGTGACCGTTGCGGTGCACAACACCTCTGATTCGCCAATGCCCGTGGACGCGCTTGAATCCCCCACGTTGACCTACAACGGCAACCAGTCCGCGCGGAGCATGAGCGCCGAGTCCGCGGGGCTTGAATTCGAGGGGTTGGATCTGCCTTTGGGTGCTGGCGCCACAATGAACGTGCAATATGCCTTTGATGTGAGTCCGGGGAGTCTCTCCCAGGCAGAGTTCCACATTGGCAACGTTGTCTTCACCGGCAACCTCAACAACTAATCAACGGCTAGGGAACACGAATGACAGGATCTTCAGAGCATATAGAGCAGGTTGTTCTGCTGGATAAGGCCGGTCAGCCGATCGGTGCCGAAGCGAAAGCGATTGTTCACACCGACGCAACGCCACTGCACCTCGCGTTTTCTACCTGGCTTTTCAGTGACTCTGGGCAGCTCCTTCTCACCCGCCGTGCTGTGAGCAAGAAAACCTGGCCGGGTGTGTGGACCAACAGTTTCTGCGGTCACCCCGGCCCCGGTGAATCGGTGGAAGACGCAATTGTCCGCCGCTCTATTGAGGAGCTGGGACTCAATCCCGGTGACATTGCGGACCTGCGCCCGGTGTTGCCGGACTTTCGCTACCGCGCAGAGGATGCGTCCGGCGTGGTGGAAAATGAAATCTGCCCGGTGTATGCCGCGCGTTTGGTTGCTGGCGCGCAACTGAATCCGAACCGGGATGAGGTTGAGGAGTTCACGTGGGTCGACCCCAAGGACCTTGTTGCCGCGGTTGAACTCACACCATTCGTCTTTTCGCCGTGGCTCGTGGAGGAGATTGCGGACGCACGCTTGCGCTCTGTCTGGCGCTAGCACCCCGGCCTTCGCCGGGCAGCTAGGACTTACGTGTAAACACCCCACGTAGGTACCCCAGTGGATCAGTGACAATCTCGGCATTATTGCCGGAGAGGTCCACGCGCAGCACATTCTTCTCGGCGCCATACGGTGTCCAGCCCGGTTCACCGGTGGTGACGTAGTGGATGAGGCAGGCGTTGAGTCCAGCGCCAGCTGGGTAGGGGGCGGCGCCGAAGATGGGGGCGAGTTCGGCGCAGTGCCGTGCACGCGTGGTTGAGTCGGAGACAAGTTCCGCCTGCCAGACGGTGCCAGGTGCGCGTTGCGCAACATCATCGACCCAGCGGCGGATGAGATTTGCGGAGAAGAACTCACCGGCAACATGCTTGGGGTTGCGTGCTTTAAGGCGTTTCAAAAACGGCCGGTACATGCCGGGTTTCAGTCCGATGAGGAAACCAGGCAGCACCATGGTGAACCACCCGGCCCTGACCTTGTCTTGTATGACGGTGCTGTCAAACATCTCCTCCTCAACGGTGGTGATCACCAGATCCACGTCCGCCATTTCTTCCGGTTCCAGTGGAGTAGGGCCCAACGCCATGTCGGTGAAATAGCGTGCGCGCGCCGTGCGGTAGGCACGTTCCAGGACCTTCGGTTTAGCGCGGTTCAGAGCACGGCGGGTCAGTGGGATACCGGCACCGGCACGGATGGCGGACTTGCGCTGGGCATAACTCATCCGCGGGAATGCGGGGGAGAGGGCCACCGCACGGCGGAAAGCACCGCGGTAGTGGTCTTTGCGCATGAGCCACAACACGATGGCTGCGCCAGCCGAGTGGCCCGACAAGGTTACGTTCGTGGGATCCCCGCCAAAGGCCTCAATGTTCTTTTGCACCCACTCGAGGCCCAGCGCCACATCATCCACAGCACGGAAGTGGTGCGGCTGATCATCGTGGAAAACAGCCAGGCCAGGTAATTTCATCCGGTAACCAATGCGTACGAGGATCACGCCGTTCGTGGCGAGTGCTTCGCCGGGGGAGGCCTCATCCGTATGGTCGCCCATTTCAAAGCGCCCACCGTGGATGTGTACCAGCACCGGCAGATCGTCTGCGTCGGTGGCGCCAGCGGGAGCGACGATGGACAGGGCGATGGCGTCGGGGCGCTCCCGGGTGGCGTCGATAAGCAATCCCTTCTCCGCGGGAACCGCATCGTCGAAGGGCGCGGGAATGTGTGAGTACTCAATCGAATGAAAATAGGCGGTGGAGCCACGGGCAACCCCCACTACCGTCCCAGCTGGGCACGTCACTTCAACGGGTGAGTTCATGGCATCACAGTTTAACCGGGTAGTTTAGGGTGCGTGATCGACATTGGATTCAGCCTGACTCAGGCAAGCCCCTGGGTGCAGCTGCCCCTCGTTCTCCTCTTCGCGCTGCCCGCGGCTGTCGTCGCCGCCGCTGGTCTGATGCGTGGGGTGGACTGGCTCGCTGCAGTTTTGGGGGATTCCACACAAGGCGACGTAGAGTAGGTTTTTATGGCTAACCCCGAAGACCTGCGCAGGGAAGATCAGAAGCTTCCCAAGGCACGCAGGAAGTACCCGCGTTCGCGCGTCACCCAGGCACTGTGGGTGCTCATTGCGCTCGTGCTCATCGCGGGTGTTGTCAGCATGCTGTAGATGCTCACGATGCCAACAGGGCATCTCAAGGGATTCAGGCAGCTAGAGCACGTACAGGATTAAGGCATCTAGCTTCGTAGCGGACGGGCAGATGCTTCCGCCATTGTGCGGAAGAGCTCGATGTTCTCCAGATCCTCAATGAGCACGGCTTTGCCTTCCTTGTCGCACAACGGCACGCACCAGTTCTTGTACTGCTCTGCGTTGGTGCCAGGCAGGTTCTGAACCCGTTTGTCACCCACCATGTCCACCAGGTTGGTGCAGGTGAGAGCGGAATTTGTGCCGGCGATGAAACGGGTCAGGCCTAAGACGAGTTCATCCACATCGCCACGTTCATCGCGGTCCAATCCGGCGAAGTGTTGATCCGCCAGATCTGTTCCGGCGAAGGCTCCGGATTCACGCGCTGTGTCCAAGACGTCGCACTGCCATGCCACATCGGTGGCGTCGATGTCCTCAAACGCGTCGCTCATAAGCCCCAGCTCATTGCGCAACGCATTGTGGGCGCCGGACAGGTAGCCTGCGGTGGGTGGCAGATCGTGCGTGCCAATGGAGGATAGTGCCAGGTGGCGGTACTCCTGCTGGCCCAGCGGACGGCCGTCAGTGGGGGAGCTTTCAAACCAGATGACGGATGTGCCCAGCACGCCACGATCACGCAGAACATCCTGGACCCACGGCTCGAAGGTACCCAAATCCTCACCCACAACAACCGCGCCGGCGCGCTGCGCCTCCAACGCGAGGATGCCCAGCATCGCTTCATGGTCGTAGTTCATATACGCGCCATTGGCGGGTGTGGACATGCGCGGGATCCAGAACAGGCGGAACAGGCCCAAGATGTGGTCCACGCGGATGCCGCCGGAGTGGGAGAGCACGGTGCGCAAAAGATCACGCCACGGCTTGTAGCCGACTTCAGCCAGCTTGTATGGGTTCCATGGTGGCTGGGACCAGTCCTGGCCTTGCTGGGAGTAGCCGTCCGGCGGGGCGCCGACCGAAGCGTCCGGTACCAGGACCTTGCGCAGCGTGTGTGCATCTGCCCCGCCCGGGTGAACGCCGACCGCCAGGTCCGTCATGATGCCAATGCGCATCCCGGCTTGCGTGGCTTTTTCCTGGGCGGCAGCGCGTTGCCGGTCGGCGACAAACTGTAGCCACATGTAGAAGCGGGCGAGCTCTTCTTGCTGTTCAACAGGTACAACGATGCGGTGCTTATCGCCGGCGGCGCGCGTATCCCGGTCAATCTCTGCCTGTGCGCACCACTGAGCAAAGGTCACCAGGCCCTCGCCCTGATCCGCAATGAACGCGTCAAAAGCGTCATGGTCGCCGGATTCCTCGAAGAGGAAGTACAGCTCCTGCAAGGCGGCCAGCTTGGTGTCAAAGATCGTGTTGCGTTCAATGCAGTCCGCGGAGCGGTTACGCGCTTTCAGTTCAGTGGACAGTTCGTTGATCTCGCTGCGCGTCTCTTCGTCGAGAAGCGCAAATTCCGGCACATCTTCCACCGCAATATAAATGGGGTTCACGAACCTGCGCGACGTGGGCAGATACGGTGAGTCTTCCACGGGAGGGAAAGGTTGCGCCGCATGAACCGGATTGATCAGCAGGTAATCAGCGCCGTGACGTGCAGCCACCACGGCGAGTTCGCCCAGGTCGTGGAAGTCGCCGATGCCCCAGGACTGCTCCGAGCGAACGGAATACAGCTGCGCCATCATGCCCCACGCGGGATTCTGCACAAGCTCAAGATTCGTGTTCAGCACCCGCGGCGTCACCACAAGAGTGCACTCTTGTGCGATGTCAGCTTGCTCGCTTGTCGACGCCAAATGGATCCTATGCCACCCCACCGGCAGATCCCCGCGGGTGTGGAAGGATGCTTCGCCCCATTCGATGCCATCACGCCATGTGGGCGGATTCCAGTTTTCATCCTGGTAGACGGGGGAGGTGGAACCATCCTCGAGCGTGATCCACACGTCGGCGGGGGCACCCTCTGGGACGTGGATGGCGAAGGATTTTTCCTCCCCCTCACGTGCCACCACAACTGGTGGTAGGGGACGAGTTGCCCAGTGACGCTGCCATGCGTCGAGTGCCTCAGTGAGTTCTTCTTTTGAGGGGTCGTCCGACAAAGGGACGTCGAGAGCCTGAAGTAGCGTGACCAGGGATTCACGCGGTGACGCTACGGTCTCACTGGTCAGCCCACGGTACGTGAGGGAGAAGCCATAGGCGGTTGCAAGATTCTCGAGGAGGTCGGTGTCAGCCACACTGTCGCATTCTGCCAAAGAACGCCGGCGATCGCTTCATCTTAGTGAGACTCAGACTAATTTTTCCCACAAAAGTGGCTGGCCAAGTGTGCGTTACCCGCCACACACAAGGTACGGTTTTGTATTGTTCGACACACCGCGAAGGTCGCGAAAAGTAGCGAAAGGTAGGTCCGTGACTACTCCCAGCAAGACGTATTCCACCCCAGCAGGCTTTACGCTCGCGCCCGACGAGAACTGCCTGACGCTCGTAATTAAGCAGTGCACGGAGAATCCCGACAAGGTGATGTTCTCCCGCCCTGATGGCCATGACTGGGTAGAAGTGACCGGCCGTGAGTTCATGGAGCAGTTCCGTGCCGTAGCTAAGGGGCTGGTGGCTAATGGCATTGAGTTCGGTGACCGCGTGGCGCTCATGGCGGATTCCAGCTACGGCTGGGCCGTCATGGACTTTGCTATTTGGGCTGCCGGTGCATCGAGCGTGCCGGTCTACCCCTCTTCGTCAGAGCACCAGGTCCAGTGGATCGTGGAGGACTCTGGTGCTCGCATCGCGGTCACGGATACAGAGGCGAACCGTCAGCTCTACAACAACCTGTTGTTGGGTGAAGATGGCACGCCACGACTGAAGGATTCACCGTCCCAGCTGCTGCGCACGCTATCCTTTGCGGAGGATGCGCTTGAGGTTCTCGCTGAGGATGGCAAGGACGTTGAGGATGCAGTTATTGACGATCGCATTTCCCGCATCCAGCACGACGACCTAGCCTCGCTGGTGTACACCTCCGGCACGACCGGCCGCCCCAAGGGCTGCATCCTGACCCACCTGGTGTGGGCGCATGAGGCAGTAGCGCTGTTGACCCACCCGATTGGTCACACCATTGCTACCCGCCCGGACGTCCGCTACGTCACCATCCTGCCCCTGGCCCACGTTCTAGCTCGTGCCGTTGCCTTGGCTTCCACCATTGCTGGTGCGCACCAGATTCACTGGTCTGACACCCGCACCATCGTCATGGGGCTCCAGCGTTTCCAGCCGCACATGCTGCTGGGTGTGCCGCGCATCTTTGAGAAGGTGCGCGATGGCGCCTACAACAAGGCTGCCGATAGCTCCGACTTTGCGGCGCGCACCTTCCTTCAGGCGGAGAAGGCCGCGGTGGCCTACTCCAAGGCGCTGGATACCCCGGAGGGGCCGTCGCTGTTCCTGAAGGCGAGGCGCGCCATCTTTGACCGCCTTGTGTACAAGAAGCTGCGCGATGCGGTTGGTGGGGAAGCCGAATTTGCTATCTCCGGTGGCTCTGCACTGTCCAAGCACCTCAACCACTTCTTCCGCGGTGCGCGTTTGCCAATCTGTGAAGGCTACGGGCTGACCGAAACCGCTGCTGCTGCAGCCGTGAACTTTGGTGAGGAAACCAAGATCGGTACCGTGGGCAAGCCTCTCAACGGTTACTCCGCAATGATCAATGAAGACGGTGAGATCTGCTTCAAGGGCGACGGTGTGTTCAAGGGCTACTGGAACAACCCGGAAGCCACCGCTGAGGCGATCAAGGATGGCTGGTTCTGCACCGGCGACTTGGGTGAGATTGATGAGGACGGCTACATCACCATCACCGGCCGCAAGAAGGACCTCATTGTCACCGCCGGCGGCAAGAACGTCTCGCCTGGTCCGATGGAGGACATTCTGCGCGGTGATCCGCTGATTTCCCAGGCGCTGATCGTCGGCGATGGTAAGCCCTACGTTGGTGTGCTAGTCACCCTCGACGAGGACGAGCTGCGCCGCTGGAAGGAGCGCAACAACGTTCCGGAGTCCACCCCGCTGCGTCAGTTGGTGAAGACGCCGGAGCTGCGCGCTTACGTCCAGGATGCTGTGAATGAGGTCAACCGCACGGTCAGCCACGCGGAGCAGATTAAGAAGTTCCGTATTCTGACCAGGGATCTTTCGGAGGATTCCGGCGAGATGACCCCGACTATGAAGATCAAGCGCAACGTGGTCTTTGAGCGCTACAAGAAGGACATCGATCGCTTGTACCGCTAATTGTGGCGTAGTTAACAAAAAGTTTCTGAAACCGCCACGAACACACTCCCTTCACGGTATTTTTACTTTGCAAAGTACCTCGAAGGGAGTTTTACTGTCATGGCCCTGTCCACCTATACCACTCCGGCACCATTCACCGTCGCGCCGGATGAAAACTGCTACTCGGCTCTCGTGGCTAATGCTGAGGCCCGCCCGGACACAGTGTTGTTCACCAAACCCGAAGCTCACGAGTGGCGAGATGTCACTGCGGCTGAGTTCGTCGCCGAGGTGCGCGAAGTGGCCAAGGGGCTCATCGCTTTGGGCGCGCAGAAGGGCGATCGTGTTGCCCTTCTTTCTGGTGCGCGCTACGAGTGGGCAGTGGTGGACTTTGCCATCATGGCCGCCGGCCTGACCACCGCCGCGATCTACCCCACGAGCTCCCTGGACCAGGTGCAGTGGATCGTCGAAGATTCCGGCGCCGTCATCGCGATCGGGGAGCGCCCAGAGCACGGCAGCATGTTCTCCTCGGTCATCGATTCGGATCTCCGCGAGATTATGCTTTTCGACGATGAACCCGGCGCCATCGCCACCCTCAAGGAAGCCGGCCAGTCTGTTACTGACGCTGAGCTGGATGAGCGCATCGCCGGAATCCACCACGATGACATTGCCTCCTTGGTGTACACCTCCGGCACCACCGGCCGTGCCAAGGGCTGCATGATCACCCACCTGAACTGGATCTTCCAGATTCGTGGTCTTTTGGCTCACCCGGCTGGCCAGGTGGCTCACCGTGGCAACAAGGTGGTCACCTACCTGCCCCTGGCTCACGTCATGGCGCGCTCCGTGCACCTGGCCGCCACGATCGGTGAAACCACCCAAACCCACTGGCAGGACGTGTCCACCATTGCTGCTGAGTTCCAGCGCGTGAAGCCGGATCTCGTGCTTGGTGTGCCGCGTGTGTATGAGAAGGTGCGTGACGCTGCGCGCAGAAAAGCATCCGATGGCTCCGCGATCGGCGCGAAGATCTTCGCTGACGCGGAAAAGACCGCCATCGCCTACTCCGAGTCGCTGGACAAGGGCGGCCCTTCGCTAGTGTTGCGCGCGAAGCGAGCGCTCTTTGACAAGCTCGTCTACTCCAAGATCCGCGAGGCCCTCGGAGGCAAGATGTCTTACGGTATCTCCGGCGGCTCCGCACTGGGCATCCCACTAGGCCACTTCTACCGCGGTGCCGGCCTGCCGGTCTATGAGGGATACGGTCTCACCGAAACGTCCTCCGCCGCCGCACTCAGCTTCGGCGATGACCGCAAGATCGGCAGCGTGGGCAAGCCCATGATGGGCTACACCGTCAAACTCACAGAGGAAGGCGAGATCTGCTTCTCCGGCCCCGGCGTTTTCACCGGGTACTGGAAGAACGAGGAAGCTACCAAGGAAGCGCTTATCGACGGCTTCTTCCACACCGGCGACCTCGGCCACCTCGACGATGACGGGAACATCTTCATCACCGGCCGCAAGAAGGACATCCTGGTCACCTCCGGCGGCAAGAACGTTGCCCCGCAGCCACTCGAGGAGCTGCTCCGCCAGGATCCGCTCATCTCCCAGGCGGTCGTGGTTGGTGACGGCAAGCCGTTCATCGGTGCCCTCATCGCCCTTGATGAGGACGCGCTTTCGACGTGGAAAGCGGAGCGTGGCATCGATCCGGACGAGCCCACCTACCGTCTGGCCAAGCGCAATGACCTGCGCATGGAAATGCAGGACGCCATCAACCGCACCAACCAGGCAGTGAGTAATGCGGAAGCGATTAAGAAGTTCCGCATTCTCCCGCGCGACCTCACCGAAGCGGACGGCGAACTGACCCCGTCCCTGAAGGTGAAGCGTCCGGCGGTGCTGAAGAGCTTCGACCACCAGATGCGCAAGCTCTACCCGTAGAACTACTCACCCCGCTATGGTCCCCGGCCTTGTTGCCGGGGACCATTCTCCTTTTGGCACGAGTTTTAGTCTCTGTTTGATGCTCTTCCGGCGCGCCGTACAGGAACCTGTGAATTTCTGGCTTAATGTTGGCCACCGAACCCACTAACCCGGTCAACCCAAGGAGGCGAGTGTGCACCGGACCGCTGCGACGCTGCGCCACCGCGAGCTGACCCAAGAGGTCTACAACATCGGCGACGAAGTTGCCGAATACATCGAGCACATCGCCGAAGCTATCGCCGATTACGATGGCGAACTTACCGACGATTGCCTCGCAGAATTCGCCGAGATTGTCGATGACGCACGCATTGATGCCCGTCGCGTCGTTGGTGAACTGATCGGCCTACGCCAAGCGCTCGTATCTGGGGTCCGCGCTGGGTCTATCTCCGCGGCGTTGCCCGCCGAAGAGCGCATTCCCGAACCTGAGCGCCTCGACGCCTCCGGGCTTTTCGAGCTTTTCCCTCTTCCTTCCCCCTCCCCGGTGAAGGACATGACGGAAGCGTGCGTCCAGCGCACCGACCTTATCGTCCAGCATCTCGGTGAAGTGGTGGACTACACCCTCGAACAAACTGACATGGTCGCGCAGAACCTCGCCGCTGTGTCCCTGCCACACCTCTACGCTCGTGTTGGTGAACTGGTGGAATCTGCCGTTGACGGCTGGCTCGATGCCGTTGCTGCTGAGCACCCCGGCTTCACCCGCGCTATGCGTGGCTCTAACCCACCGAAGTTCCTGGAGGAACGCGCGCGTGTGGATGCGATCGTGGCCAAGGTCGCTGCGAAGCGCTCCCGCCGCGGCGCCTAGTGTGTTCTTGGCCCGTTTCGGTTCCTGACCACCTCGGTTCCTGACCACCTCGGTTCCTGACCACCTCGGTTCCAGCTGACGCCCCCCTAGCCGCCCCAAACCGCAAACCCCAATAAATGTTTTCAAATAAACCAGGATGGGCCGCCAGATTTTTGCGGAGACTGATGCTGCCACTTGGTTTATTTGAGTTCATTTATTGCAGTTGATTTATTGCAATTCATTCATCACGGTTTGGAAGACAATGAACCGGTGGGCAACAGCGGAAAGGCACCAGCTTGTGGATAACCAAGCGAATTCCACAGGGGTTAATTGGTAAAGCTCGACAAACGGAGCGTCATCACCGAAGCTGTGTTCATGGGGGACATGAGACGAGCGGAATTGGCTGCTTTGATTATTAACTTGCGGACCATGGCGGGGCACAACCGCGAGGTGTTGGCGGGTATCCAGGACGGGTCGGTGACTCTGCTGAGTAGGGACAAGGCAATTCGTACAGAGTGCTACCAGGATCTGCCGGACTACGAGAAGGCGTTTGTGCGGGCTTACGCGGTGGGATTGGGTGCGCATCGGGCGGTGCTGACGGGGTATTCGGCGGCGCGCATACACGGAATGTGGGTGGCGGGCAGTGCTCGCGAGCCAGTTGAGTTGGCGCTGGCGGAGATTCCGCCGCGGGCGCAGTGGCAGTCCGGGACCCTGTACCGGCGGCTGGCATTGGCAGAGGAGGAAATTCTGCACGTGGGTGGGGTGCGGACACCGCGGTTGTTTCGGGTGTTTGTGGAGATTGCTCGGCATCACGGGTTTATCGCCGGCCTGGTGGCGGCGGATTGGTTGAGAGGGATGGGGATGGATCTCGAAGAAATGCGCAGGCAGGTTGCGTTGCTGGGGCCGGTGCGAGGAGTGCGGAATGTGCGTGACGCGGTGGAGTTCTCCGTGGCCTGTTCAGAGTCGCCGTTCGAGCCATACGCGCGGGGTTTGCTCATCCGCGCTGGGTTGAATGTGCAAGCACAAGCATTGCTTTGCGACGGCAAATACCGCGCCGATCTCCTCGTCGAAAGCTGGACGGTCGTGGAGATCGACGGGGATGTGAAGTACTCGGGTGAGTATGGGGAGACGGGACAGGTGTTGTTGGAGGAGAAGAAGCGGGAGAACCGGATCCGGAACGAGGGGATGTCGGTGTTGAGGTACTCTCCAGCGGAGTTGTTGCGGGACCCAGCGAAGTTTGTGCGGGAGGTGCAGGCGGAGGTTGAGCGGAACCGGGCTAAAGTTGCGGTGGCGTGAGTCTGCTTAGACTGGCACGTATGAGTTCTGACGCTTTTGGCGTGTACGTGCACGTCCCGTTTTGTTCGACGCGGTGCGGGTACTGCGACTTCAACACGTATACCCCGTCGGAGACAGAGACGAGCTATGCGGCGTACTTGGATGCGTTAGAGCAAGAGCTGGAGCTGGCCGCGCGAGAATACGGGCAGGAGGGCCAGCCGGCGGACACGGTATTCATTGGTGGGGGAACACCATCGCTATTGGGGGCGGACGGTTTGGGCAGGATCCTCGCACGGATCCGGAACACATTTGGCCTCGTCGAGGGGGCGGAGGTGACCACGGAGTCGAATCCGGAGTCGACCAGTCCGGAGTACTTCGAGAGGCTCAAGACGCATGGGTTCACGCGGGTGTCGTTGGGGATGCAGTCCGCGTCCACGCCGATTTTGAAGGTGTTGGACCGGCAGCACACGCCGGGCCGGGCGGTGGCAGCAGCGAAGGAAGCGCAGGCAGCGGGGTTTGCGCACGTGAATTTGGACCTCATCTACGGCACGCCGACGGAGACGGAAGATGACGTGAAGCGCAGCCTGGAGGCAGTACTGGAAGCGGGGGTGGATCACGTGTCGGCGTATTCGCTGATTGTGGAGGATGGCACGGCGATGTCCCGGAAGATCCGCAAGGGCGAGCTGCCGGCGCCGCAGGAAGATACGTATGCGGACCGCTATGAGCTCATCGCGGACACACTGGCGCAGGCCGGCTACGGCTGGTACGAAGTATCCAATTGGGCGAAGGAAGGTGGAGAGTGCCGGCACAACCTCATCTACTGGCGTGGCGGTCACTGGTGGGGTGCGGGGCCCGGGGCACATGGCTATGTCAACCGGACGCGGTACATGAACGTGAAGCGCCCAGAGCGCTACAACCAGATGCTTGCCGGGCATGAGCTGCCCATCCACAGCACGGAGACCATCACCGACGAGGAGCACCACTTTGAGCAGATCATGCTGGGTCTGCGGCTCAAGGAGGGGATCCCTGCGGGGTGGGTGGGGGAGGGGGCGCGGGGTGTCGTCGATAAGCATGTGCGCGCTGGGCTGCTTGAGGTGGATGAGCGGATTCGGGTGACGGATGCGGGCAGGCTTTTGGCGGACGGGATCATCACGGACATCTTGGCGGCGGAGTGATCCGACGCTAGACTGGCTTAGCAGTCGACGCTTTAGAGTGCTAAATGAGTGCTAAGGAGGGCGCGAACATGGCTAGTCCTGCACGCGAACGTAGGCAGGCGGTTCTGCGCGCGATCGTGGCGGACTACATCGCGATGCAGGAGCCGGTCGGATCCAAAACCCTGGTGGAGAAGCACAAGCTCCAGGTCAGTTCCGCAACGATCCGCAACGATATGGCGGTGCTTGAGACGGAGGGCTACATCGCGCAGCCACACGCGAGCTCGGGGCGCGTACCCACGGAGAAGGGCTACCGCGCCTTCGTCGATGCGATCAATGAGGTCAAACCGCTGTCGCTGCCGGAGCGTCGCGCTATTTCGGATTTCTTGGAATCCGGCGTTGACCTAGAAGACGTGATGCGGCGTTCGGCGCACTTGTTGGCGCAGC
Source organism: Corynebacterium sp. MSK044 (assembly GCF_030232825.1). Classification (NCBI taxonomy): domain Bacteria; kingdom Bacillati; phylum Actinomycetota; class Actinomycetes; order Mycobacteriales; family Corynebacteriaceae; genus Corynebacterium; species Corynebacterium sp. MSK044. The sequence continues at coordinate 233,734 of NZ_JASPJJ010000001.1, read as the reverse complement.
TCACACGCCAAGCAGCAGTGGTGCAGCTGCCCACGTTGTCGGTCTCACGCATCAAGCATTGTGAGGTTGTGGCGCTAACGTCGCGTCGCCTGTTGATCGTGGTCATCACGGATAACGGCCGCGTGGATCAGCGCAATGTTGAGCTCAGTTCGCTTATCGACGAATCCGGCGTCACCTACCTCCGCGACCTCCTCAACGGAGCCCTGGCCGGCAAGACGATGTCGGATGCGTCGAGTTCCCTGGCGCTCTTGGCAGCTGATCCGCCACCGGCGGTTGCGGACCACGTGACGCGGGCGATCGCGGTGATCATGGACACCTTGGTGGATACTCCATCGGACCGCGTGTTGATCGCGGGGGCGGCGAACCTGGTGCCAAAGACGACGGATTTGCTGAGCGTCGTGGAGGCACTGGAGGAGCAGGTGGTGGTGCTCAAGCTGCTGGCTAATCTGCCGGAGCTGGGTAATGTCTCCGTGGTTATCGGCAAAGAAAATGAGGATGAGGATCTAGCGAAGGCCAGTATCGTGACCACCAGTTATGGCGCCGCGGGGGAGACGTTTGGTGGTTTGGGTGTCCTCGGCCCGACGTACATGGACTACCCCGGTACGATTCAAAAGGTTGCGGCGGTGGCAAACTACATCAGCCTGATTCTCGCCGGCGAAGAAAGGACTTAACTCAACTGTGGCACGCGATTACTACGGCATCTTGGGTGTGGATAAGAACGCCACGGATACGGAGATTAAGAAGGCGTACCGGCGTTTGGCACGCAAGTATCACCCGGATGTGAACGACACGGATGAGGCGGCGGAGAAGTTCCGCGAAATCTCCTTGGCGCAGGAAGTACTGCTCGACCCGGATAAACGGCACATCGTGGATCGTGGGGGCGACCCGATGGAGCAGGCTGCCGGCGGTGCCGGCGGCGGTGGATTCGGGTTCGGCGATATCTTCGAGGCTTTCTTCGGTGACAGCGCCGGTGGCGGAGGCCGTGGGCCACGTTCCCGCGTGCAGCCAGGTAGTGACGCGTTGTTGCGCACCACGATCACGTTGGCGGAGGCCTACACCGGCACTCGCCAGGAAGTGACCGTGGATACCGCTGTGCTGTGTGAGCACTGCCATGGCACGGGCTCAGAATCTGAGTCCAAGCCTGTGATGTGTGATGGTTGTGATGGTCACGGCCAGGTGCAGCAGGTGCAGCAGTCTTTCTTGGGCAACATCATGACCACGACGACGTGCCCGAAGTGTTCCGGTTTCGGTGAGATCATCACCGATCCGTGCCAGAAGTGCGGTAGTCAGGGTCGTGTGCGTTCGCGTCGGGACATCACGGTGAATATCCCTGCCGGTATTTCCTCCGGTATGCGCATCCGTATGGCTGGTCAGGGTGAGGTCGGCCACGGTGGTGGCGCAGCGGGTGACCTGTACGTGGAGGTCACCACGGATAACCACCCGGTGTTTGTCCGTGATGGGGACAACCTGCACCTGAAGGTCTCCGTGCCCATGTTCGATGCAGCGCTGGGCACGGACGTGACGGTGGAGAACCTGGCGGGGGAGACCACCACGATTGAGATCCCGGCTGGTACGCAGCCGAATGAGGAGATCGTGCTGGAAGGCGAAGGCATGCCGCGCCTGCGTGCGGAAGGCGCTGGCAACATGGTGGCCCACGTCCAGGTTGTTGTGCCGACGGAGCTGACCAAGGACCAGCGTGCAGCCCTCGAGGACCTGCGTGCCGGCCATGACGCTGAGGCCTTCGTGGAGGAAGAACATCCGGAAGGTGGCAGCTTCTTCGGTCGCATGCGCAACCGTTTCCGCCGCTAGAATCATGAGTCTGCCGTATTTCATCACCAAGGATCCCGTATCCGGTCGCCTTAGCGGACCCGAGGGGCGCCACGCCGTCACTGTCAAAAGGATTCAGCCCGGAGAGCACGTCATGCTTATCGACGGCACCGGTACCACCGCCGAAGTCCGCGTCACCGCGGTGGAGGGGAAGGATGGGCTGGTGGGGGAGGTCGTCGATAAGCAAAAAGTGCCTTTACCTACGCCGAGGGTGACGATTGTGCAGGCCATCCCGAAATCTGAGCGTGCGGAGTTGGCCGTGGACCTGGCAACGCAAGGTGGCGCGGATGCGATCGTGCCATGGATTTCGCACCGCACGATCGCGCGATGGCAGGGCCCGAAGGTGGCCAAGAATGTGGAGAAATGGCAGGCCACCGCGCGTGAAGCGGCGAAACAATCGCGCCGGGCGTGGATCCCGCAGGTGCATGATCCGGTGACCACGAACCAGCTGGCGGAGATGCTGCGCGGCAAGGTGGCGTACGTACTGCATGAGGATGCGACCGTGAGCATCAAGGATGTGGATTTGAGTGCGGATGAGATCTTCCTCATCATCGGCCCGGAAGGTGGCATCGGTGAAGACGAACTGGAGCTGCTCGGCGCGCAGGCGATCACGCTTGGCCCGGAAGTTCTGCGCACGGCGAGTGCCGGGCTGGCTGCTCTTTGCGCCGTCGGGGCGTTGACGGGGCGCTGGTAGGGTAAACCGCATGGCAGAACTGGTCACAAGCTCCTACGAGCTCGACCCCGATTACGCCCAAGCTGTATTGGGCATCAATGACGCGACGCTGCATACACTCAATCAGCTGCTCGGCGCCGATCTTTTCGCTCGCGGCACCACCGTAACCATGCGTGGTCCGGTTGACGCCGTGGCGTACGCCGCGCGGGTGGTGGATGAGATTCAGGCGATGGCGCGCCGCGGCATTGTGATCACCCCGGATGCGGTGAAGCACGCGGTGGACATCATGGCCACGGACATGCCGGAATCCGCCGCGGAGATCCTCGGCCGTGAGATCATCGCGCGTCGCGGCAAGGTCATCCGCCCGAAGACGGCTGGCCAGCGGGAATATGTCGATGCGATTGATGAGAACACGATTGTCTTCGGCATCGGCCCCGCCGGCTCCGGTAAGACTTACCTGGCAGTGGCCAAGGCGGTGCAGGCGCTGCAGGCCAAAGAGGTCAAGCGCATCATTCTCACCCGCCCCGCAGTGGAAGCAGGGGAGAAGCTGGGCTTTCTGCCCGGCACGCTGAATGACAAGATTGACCCCTATTTGCGCCCGCTTTACGACGCATTGCGGGACATGCTCGACCCCGACATGATCCCCAAACTCATGGAGGCCGGCATCATCGAAGTGGCGCCGTTGGCCTACATGCGTGGCCGCACGCTTAACGACGCGTTTGTCATTCTAGATGAGGCGCAGAACACCACCCCTTCGCAGATGAAGATGTTCCTCACCCGCCTCGGTTTTGGTTCCAAGATGGTGGTCACTGGCGATATTTCTCAGGTGGACCTGCCACGCGGTGTGGTCTCTGGCCTGCGAATCGTGCGCAAGATCCTGCGCGACGTCCCCGGGATTCACTTCCAGGAGTTCGGAGCCAATGATGTGGTGCGCCACCAATTGGTCAGCCGTATTGTGGCCGCATATGACAAGTATGACGCCGACCGCGCCGCACGGTGGGATGCGGAGGCGGAGCATCAGGCGCATCCGGAGGACACTCCAGCGGACACTAAGGAGCAAGCATGAGCATTGAAGTCCTGAACGAGTCAGGGGAGACGGACGTCAACGAAGAAATGCTCGTTGACGTTGCTTCCTTTGCGTTGCGCGCCATGGACGTTCACCCGGATACAGATCTGACCATCACGTGCGTGGACACACCCACTATGGCGGACCTGCACATGCGGTGGATGGACCTGCCGGGCCCGACGGACGTGATGAGCTTCCCCATGGATGAACTCACCCCTGGTTCCGGCCGCCCGGATGCGCCGGCACCAGGCCCGGCTATGCTGGGCGACATCATCTTGTGCCCGGAGTATGACCGAAAGCAAGCGGACGCCGCCGGCCACCCGCTCGGCCATGAAATGGCGCTGTTGACCGTCCACGGGTGCCTGCACCTGCTGGGTTATGACCACGCCACCCCGGCCGATGAGCGTGAGATGTTCGCACTCCAGAACGAGATCCTGGCGGATTGGTACGACGACTTGGCAGCCCGCGGCGTCACCTACCAGCCCAAACCGGAAGGCAAGCACGCGTTCCCGTCGGCGGCGGATCGGGTGGAGCTTGACGGGATCGTCGATAAGCGAGGCGAGTAACCACCGTGACTTTGTGGGCAACCTACCTGCTCGTAGCACTCGTCTCCTTGGCGGCGGCGGGCGTGATCAAGATGATCGAGTCCGCGCTCATCCCCATTTCCAAAGCGCGCGTGGAAGCCATGGCCAAAGACGAGGTCAGCGGCGCGCGCGCCTTGCTGCGCGTGGTGGATTCCAAAACCAACCACCTCAGCATGCTGGCGCTCGTGCAAATGGTGCTGGACACACTCGCGGCAGTCTTCGCACTGCTCACCGCGCTGGAGCTCATCGAATCCCGCGTGTGGGCGATCACGGCCGCGATCCTGGCTGTGGCGTTGCTGCGTTTTGGCCTCATCGGCATAAATGCGCGCCGGGCCGGCAAGCTGAACCCGTACACGATCTCCCTGCGTGCGGCGCAGATCCTCACCGTCGTGTACACGGTGCTGGGACCGCTGTCCAAGCTGCTCATTCGGGCCAGCAACCTGGTGACCCCTGGTGAAGAGGACCTGGAAAACCCCTACGCCACGGACGTGGAACTACGCGAAGCGGTGGACATCGCGCAAGAGCAGGGCGTGGTGGAAACCACCGAACGCCGCATGATCCAAAACATTTTTGACCTGGCAGACACACAGGCGCGTCAGGTGATGGTGCCCCGCACGGAGATGGTGTGGATTGAACACGAAAAATCCGCCGGCCAGGCAGCCAACCTGATGATCCGCTCCGGACACTCCCGCGTCCCCGTCATCGGGGAAAGCGTTGATGACGTGCTGGGCATCGCGTACCTCAAAGACGTGGTGGCCAAAACCTACAACCGCACTGACGGCGGCACCGGTGTGCGCATCACGGAACTTATGCGCGAACCGATGTACGTCCCCGATTCCAAGCCGCTTGATGATCTGTTGCAGGAAATGCAGCGGGACCAAACCCACATTGCCATCCTGGTGGATGAATACGGTGGCATCGCCGGGCTCATGACCATGGAGGACATTCTCGAAGAGATCGTCGGTGAGATCGCCGATGAGTATGACGCGGACGAGGAAGCCCCGATCGAACCGGTGGACAGTGAGGATTCCGCCCCGGACACCCGCCTTTTCCGCGCCCAGGCACGCTTGCCATTGGATGATCTGGTGGATTACTTCTCCGACGAGCAGGGCTTCACCTTCGAATTCGACGAGGAAATCACGGACAACGTTGAAACCGTCGCGGGCCTACTGTCCTACGGCCTGGGCCGCGTGCCCTTGCCAGGCTCCGATGTGGAAGTAGGCGGCATCCGCTTCACCGCCGAAGGTGGCCGCGATCGCCGCGGACGCATCAAAGTGCGCACCGTACTCATTGAAGTCCCCGAATCGCTTATCGACGCCCCCACCTCCGACACCCCCGAACCCAGCACCTCCGGATCCTCCCGCACCTACCGCCCCGCCCCCAGCGAGTAACGGGTTGAAGGACACCGTGTGTGTCCGAACGTTTTTCGCGGTCCTTAACTTTTTTGCTGGTTCGGGAACTCGGCCTGTTCACGCAGGTCGGCGGCATGTTCCGCACTCTTTTATGCGCGCGGTAGCCTGCCTGGCCTGTGGATAGTTTTTGAGTTATCCACAGGCTTTTCGGCCCCTATCTGCACGTTTTTGTGTTTGCGTTTAGTGTGCGTGGCATGAACACTTTTGCAGCACTCGTGGCGGGTTTAACCAACCCGATGGAGACCCTGGCATCCTTTGATGCCCAGGTCCTCCTCGACGCTGGCTGCAAACCCGCCCTGATTCGCCAATGGACCAACGTCCACAAGGTCTACTACGGGAAAACAAAGTTCACCCGCAAACAAGCCAACGCGATCAAAGTGGCGAAGTCCACGAAGAAGTCCTTGGATCAGCTCGCCTACATCGAATCCCGCCTTGCCGGGATCACCGACCCCGGCAAGACATGGGAGTTACGGCTCGCGTTGCTGTCTGTTCCAGGCAATTATGAGACGTTGCAGCGTCGGGCCAAAGACATCGTCCCCGAAGTAGACAAACCTGCCCCGGAACCAACAATCCGGTTTGGTCGCTCACGCAAACAGTCCCGCCCTATGAACGTTATCGGCTCAGAACACGACATGGCAGCCATCGAGTACGCACTACGCCAAAAAGTCACCGGCGATGGGCCCGCCGGCCCCCAGATGTACGAAGCATTCATGACCATCCTTGGCCTTCGCCCTGACACTGAAGGCGAGACCCCAGCTCGTATTGCTCCTGCTGTGCCCCGCCCGTTGATCCTGATCCCACTAGAAGAACACACCAAAATCATCAGCGGTGTAGGCGATGACATCATCCTGGGGCTAACTGATGGCACCACCATGACCGGTGCTGAACTTCTCGCGCGGGATTATGCCGACGTTCTAGAAGTAGCGGTATTCCACCCACAACAAGGTGCGGTCAACCTGTATGACACGCAACGGTTTGCCAACCAGAAACAACGCGACCTAGCCAGAGCGTTGTCACCAACCTGCCCAGTACCGGATTGTCGGCATGCGGCGGATAACTGTCAGGTCCACCACATCAAAGCCTGGTCGAAGGGTGGGCTAACCAACATGGATAACCTGGCGATGTTGTGCCGGTATCACAACCGCACCAACGATGATGACCCCGAACGCAGCTACCACGGCCGGGTAGGCAACATCCGGGGCGCACCAATGTGGAGATCACCCCGCGGACACCTCGTCCCGAATACCGTCCACCCCTACGGAGCAATGACACTCCTCTACGGTAGATAACCCCACCAACACATGCCGAAAGCCAGCAACAGCTGGTCTTTCGGCATGCCCAAATTCGGTTGGTTTGACTATCGCAAATCACGCACTGCAAAAACGCAGGTCGCGAAGCGCTGCGCCGCGCGATAGTCAAACCGGGTAGTCGTGGCGCCCCATCACCACCAAACCCAACGAAGCGGGTTACTAAAACTAGACACACGTTGTGCCGGTTAGCTCCGAGTAGCCGGGGGTGAATGCGTACCGCCTAAGGGGAGGGAGCACAATGGGGCGCATGAAGAACATCCTCTCCATCCAGTCCGCGGTGGCGTATGGCCACGTGGGCAACTCCGCTGCTGTGTTCCCGCTCCAGCGCATCGGCCATGAGGTGTGGCCGGTGTACACCGTGAACTTTTCCAACCACACCGGCTACGGTGCGTGGGAAGGGCCGCTGATTCCCGCGGAACAGGTACGCAAGATCATTCAGGGGATTGAGGATCGCGGTGCGTTGGCGCGGGTGGATGCGGTGCTGTCGGGCTACCAGGGTGGAGATGATATTGCGGATGTCATCGTGGATACCGTGGCCCGCGTCAAAGAGCTCAACCCGAATGCGGTGTATGCCTGCGACCCGGTGATGGGCAACGCCAAGTCGGGCTGCTTCGTGTCGGACAATATTCCGCCACTGCTGCGGGACAAGGTGGTGCCGGTGGCGGACATCATCACCCCTAACCAGTTTGAGTTGGGCTACCTCACCGGCAAGGAAGCAACGGATTTGGATTCCACGCTGGAAGCCGTAGAAGCTGCACGCGCGATGGGCCCGGACACGGTGTTGGTAACCTCCGTCACACGCTCGGACCAGCCGGAGGACACGGTGGAAATGCTCGTGGTGGACTCCCACGGGCGTTGGTTGGTGCAAACACCACGCTTGGCCTTCAAGCGCAACGGTTCCGGTGACGTGGCGTGTGCACTGTTCACCGGCCACTACATTGAGGCCATCGGCGGGACCGATGCTGCCACCGCTGCTAAGGATGCACTGGCCAAGACTGCATCGAGTGTGTTCGACCTCATTGAGAATACCCACAACGCGAACGCGCCGGAGCTGCTCCTGGTGGAATCCCAGGAGGCATACGCCCACCCGCGGATGCAGTTTGAGGTCACTGAAATCTAACTCCAGCCCCACGCCAGACGCGCCTGACACCAATATCTGGCGGTTGGGGCCGTAGCATGGGACAGCATGAGCGATACTTCTCGTGAGCCAGATTTTCCTGACTTCCCGGATGACGTGCCCGTGGACGCTTTCGCGGGATCGTCGATAAGCGGGTCTGGCTTTGGCGATGTTCCGGAAGGTTTCCGTTCCGGCTTTGTCAGCTTTGTGGGCCGCCCGAATACGGGTAAGTCGACGCTGACGAATGCGCTGGTGGGGGAGAAGATCGCGATCATGGCGGATCAGCCGGAGACGACGCGCCATCCGATCCGTGGGATTGTGAATAGGGAGGATGTGCAGATTGTGCTCGTCGATACGCCTGGTCTGCACCGCCCGCGCACGCTGCTGGGTGAGCGCCTCAATGAGGTGGTTAAGGACACCTTCGCTGACGTGGACGTGATCGGCTTGACCGTGCCCGCGAATGAGAAGATCGGCCCGGGCGACCGGTGGATTCTGGATGCGGTGCGCACAACCAAGCCGAATGCGCCGATCGTGGGCATTGTGACCAAGCTGGACCGGGCCAGCAAAGATCAGGTGGGTGAGCAGTTGATGCGCTTGCACGAGCTGCTGGTGGAGGCCACCGGGCGAGAAGACGTAGATGTTGTGCCGGTGTCCGCCACGGAGGGCGTGCAGCTGGACGTGCTTGTGGATGTACTGAAGAAGCACCTGCCGGAGGGCCCCCGTTTCTACCCCGAGGATCATGTCACGGACGAGGACACGGAGACACGTATCAGCGAACTCATCCGCGAGGAAGCGCTCAAGGGCCTGCGTGAGGAGTTGCCACACTCCGTTGCGGTACAGGTGGACGAGATCATCAACGAAGGTGACCGTGCCAAGATCTACGCCGTGATCTACTTGGAGCGCCCGGGCCAGAAGACGATCCTGGAGGGCCGCGATGGGCGCCGCCTCAACGGGATTGTTCAGCGCGCACGCAAGCAGATCATCGATCTGCTCGGACGCAATGTCTACCTTGACCTGCGCATCAAGGTGTTGAAGAACTGGCAGTCGGACCCCAAGCACTTGGGTAGGTTGGGCTTCTAAGATCATGGCAACCCGGCCTAGTTTCCGCGATCGTGCCTTCGTCGTGCGCACGTACGACTTCGGTGAGGCTGATCGCGTCGTTGTGCTGCTCACCCGCAATCACGGGCTGGTGCGCGCGGTGGCCAAGGGCGTGCGCAAGGCAAAAAGTCGTTTTGGTTCGCGGGTGCAGATGTTCGTGGAGCTCGACGTGCAGCTGTATCCTGCCCGCAATCAGGGGCGCGGCCTGGCTACCATCACGCAGGCTGACACGGTTGCGTATTACGGTCGCGGGATCATCGATAACTTTGATCGTTACACCGCCGGGTGCGCGATCTTGGAGTCGGCGGAAAGGTTGAGCTATGCGGATGGAACGCTTTTCGACGACATCTCCCACTCCCTCCGCCTCCTCCAAGACGCCACCAATCCCACTTTGGTGCTGGATGCCTTCATTCTGCAGGCCACCGCCCATGCTGGCTGGGGTTTGAGCCTGTTCAAGTGTGCCCAATGCGGCCGTCCGGGACCACACCATGCTTTTCACCCACAGATCGGTGGTGCTGCGTGCCTGCACTGCCGCCCACCAGGATCGCGGGAAGTGGAGGAAGCTACCTTGCACATCATGTGGTTGCTGGCCGGTGGGCACTATGCCGCCGCGCAGGAACGTTTGACGGAAACAACCGCAGCGCAAGTGCATCGTTTGACCACGCAGCACCTGCAGTATCACCTTGAGTCGGCGGTGAGCTCACTCAAAATCATGGAGCAGGCATAATGAAGCGGTGACTACTACCCCGCAGGATATCCCCAAAGATCTCATCCCACGCCACATCGCGTTGGTGATGGACGGCAATGGACGCTGGGCACAGGAACGCGGCATGCCACGTACTGAGGGCCACCGTGTGGGCAAGTCAGTGCTCATGGACATGGTGGATGCCTGTATTGAACTCGGTGGGGTGGAGTGGCTGTCCGCCTATACCTTTTCCACGGAGAATTGGCGGCGCAGCCCGGAGGAAGTGCGCTTCCTCATGGGCTTTTCCCGCGAAGTGATGCGTGAGGAGCGTGACCAGCTGCACGCCAAAAACGTGCGCATCGTGTGGGTGGGGCGCCGTCCTCGCCTATGGCGTTCGGTGATCAAGGAACTGGAAATCGCCGAGGAGATGACCAAGGACAACACGGGACTCACCTTGGCCATGTGCATTAACTATGGTGGCCGTGCGGAATTGGTGGATGCTACCCGCGCGATCGCGGAGGCTGCCCGCCGTGGTGAGCTGAAGCCAGGGGAGCTGACAGAAGAAACCCTGAGTAAGTGGCTGTACCGCCCCGATATGCCGGATGTTGATTTGTTCCTCCGCCCCTCGGGTGAACAGCGCACGTCTAACTTCTTGTTGTGGCAGTCGGCCTATGCAGAGATGGTGTACAGGGATATACTTTTCCCCGATTTCACAGCGGAAGACCTTTACAGTGCGGTGTATGAGTATGCGCAGAGAGACCGCAGATTCGGAGGCACTAAATGACGGACGCGGACAAGGGCACGGAGCGACAAGCCCCGTCGCGTGAGCAGATCCGCAGATGGCGCCAGTACCTTGCCAATGAGCGTGCGGAGGCAGCCACCTACCGTGAGCTGGCCAAGAAGCGTGAGGGGGATGAGCGCGAGATCCTCGAGAAGATCGCGGAGGCTGAGTCCCGCCATGAGAAGTACTGGCACGACAAACTCGGCCCGGAAGTGGGCATGCCTCTCAAACCGGATCTGCGCACACGCTTCATGTCTTTCATGGCGCGCAATTTCTCACCGGTTTTTGCGCTGGCTTTGATGCAAACCGCGGAACAGGGGTCACCGTATCTGAAGGACACTGACGCATCCGATGAGATCACCGCGGATGAAGCGATGCACGCGGAGGTTGTCCGCGCGCTAGCCACCCAGGGGCGGGAGAAACTCTCCGGCTCTTTCCGCGCCGCAGTCTTCGGTGCGAATGATGGCCTCGTGTCCAACGTTGCGCTGGTCCTCGGCGTCATGGGTTCGGGTGTGTCGTCCAATTACATCCTGCTCACAGGCATCTCGGGGTTGCTCGCAGGTGCGTTATCTATGGCGGCAGGGGAGTACATCAGCGTGAAAAGCCAGGCCGAGCTTCTTGACGCCTCCACTCCCGACCCCGAAGCCCGCGAACTCTTGCCCAAGCTGGATGTGAACGAAAATGAGCTGGCCTTGGTCTACCGCGCACGCGGTATGAGCGCTGAGGAAGCCGAAACACATGCGAATAACGTGTTCTGGGCAATGATGACGGGCCACCAGCACCACCACTATGACGGGCTGGACGTCAGCAAAGAGGATGCTGACGAGGGTGATAGCTCCGGCGCATGGGCAGCAGCAAGCGCGTCCTTCGTGTGCTTCGCTGCCGGCGCATTCATCCCCATCATCCCGTTTATCTTCGGCCTCGACCCACGCCCGGGCGCTATCGCCGCCCTGGTTCTGGTGTCCTTTGCACTGCTGATCACCGGCGGTATTACCGGCTTGTTGTCCGGCAAGAAGCCAGCGGCACGTGCATTCCGTCAGCTCGCCATCGGGCTTGGTGCCGCCGTGGTCACCTACGCGCTCGGTGTGCTCTTCGGCACGATCATCGGCTAGTGAGTCCAAGGACCCACTAGGAGGTCTGAAAGGCCTCCTAGGCCTCCTAGGATTTCTGTTGGCAGGTGGCGCAGGTGCCGAAGATCTCTGCGTCATGGCCTGACAAGGTATAGCCGTGGCTGGCTGCCATATCTTTGGCCCACTGTTCCACGGGCCCGCCTTCGATCTCCTCACTACGGCCGCAAGAGGTGCACACGAGGTGATGGTGGTGCCGGTCGCTCAAACAGTGGCGGTACAGCGTCTCACCAGTATCAGAATTCAGTGCATCCACTGCACCGATTTCCGTCAAGGTTTGTAGGGTGCGGTACACGGTGGTCAAACCCACCCTCTGGCCACGCTGCGTCAGCTCCTGGTGGATGGATTGGGCAGAGGCAAAACGATCAATCTCCTGCAGAACCTCAACAACAGCGGCGCGCTGCCGAGTATTACGCGCACCAATCTTCGGGGCAGCTGCCTGCCTGTGGGAGTGGGCGTTCCGGGACATGAAATCGACCTACTGTGTTCGTGGGGTGCAGGGGAGACGTCGATAAGCTCCCCGCGAATCTGACCGTGAGTTTAGTCTAGCCACCTGCTAACTTGAAAAGGCTACCTCCACGACATGTGTGCGGGGGTTGGCGAAGAAATGCTACAGGCTAGACTTGGGGGCGTTAATTTGCGCAAACCCCGCGAATGAATCTGAAACCAACGAGGAGAGTTGAACTGCCCATGGCCACGAGTGCTATTGATACCGTCGTTAACCTCTGCAAACGCCGCGGACTTGTGTACCCGGCCGGAGAAATTTACGGCGGCACGCGCTCCGCGTGGGACTACGGCCCGCTCGGCGTGGAGCTGAAGGAAAACATCAAGCGCCAATGGTGGAAGACCATGGTGCAGTCCCGCGCTGACGTGGTGGGTGTGGATACCTCCATCATCCTCCCGCCGCAGGTGTGGGTGGCTTCCGGCCACGTTGAGGTGTTCACCGACCCGCTGGTGGAATCCCTGTACACCCACAAGCGCTACCGTGCAGACCACCTGCTGGAGGCCTACGAAGAGAAGCATGGCCACCCGCCGGCAAACGGCCTGGCAGACATCAACGATCCGGAGACCGGTCAGCCGGGCAACTGGACCGAGCCGCGTGAGTTCTCCGGTTTGATGAAGACATACCTGGGCCCTGTCGATGACAAGGAAGGCCTGCACTACATGCGCCCGGAAACGGCGCAGGGCATCTTTGTGAACTTCAAGAATGTGATGACCTCGGCGCGCATGAAGCCACCGTTTGGTATTGCCAACGTGGGTAAGTCTTTCCGCAACGAGATCACGCCGGGCAACTTCATCTTCCGCACTCGCGAGTTTGAGCAGATGGAGATGGAATTCTTTGTCAAGCCTGGTGAGGATGAGCAGTGGCACCAGTACTGGATTGATGCCCGCCACCAGTGGTACCTCGACCTGGGCATCAACCCGGACAACCTGCGCCTCTACGAGCACCCGCAGGAGAAGCTGTCCCACTACTCCAAGCGCACCGTGGACCTGGAGTACGCCTACAACTTCCAGGGCTCCAAGTGGGGCGAGCTTGAAGGTGTGGCTAACCGCACCGACTACGACCTGAAGACGCACTCCGAGAAGTCCGGTGAGGACTTGAGCTTCTTCGACCAGGAAACCGGCGAGCGTTGGATCCCGTACTGCATCGAGCCGGCCGCCGGCCTGGGCCGCGCGATGATGGCCTTCCTCATCGACGCCTACCACGAGGATGAGGCACCGAACGCCAAGGGTGGCGTGGACACCCGCGTAGTGCTCAAGCTGGACCGCCGTCTGGCACCGGTCAAGGTTGCTGTTTTGCCGCTGTCCAAGAAGCCGGAGCTCGCTGGTCCGGCACAGGAGTTGGCACAGACCCTGCGCCAGCACTGGAACGTTGACTACGACACCTCTGGTGCCATCGGCCGCCGTTACCGCCGCCAGGATGAGATTGGTACCCCGTTCTGCGTCACCTATGACTTTGACTCCCTCGAGGATGGTGCCGTCACCGTGCGTGAGCGCGACACGATGGAGCAGGAGCGCGTGCCTCTCACTGAGCTGGAGTCCTACCTGGCTGCACGCCTGATTGGTTGCTAAGAGAGGTCTCGCACAATGCACTACGTGAGCTGGGATCGCACCAACCGGGATGAGCCGAAGCTTCTGGCGGAGGCTGGTCCGGAGGTGCTGGCCACCTTCACCCATGACTCAGCGCAGGTGGAAGGGGATACGTGGGCGCTCATCACTACCCCCGAATCCGGCGCTGTGGCCAAGGACGGCTCCGGCCGTGAAATTGTGCGCGCCGACGGTTCCCTGAAGCGGGACAAGCAGCTCACCGTACACGTGGACGGCGCGCAGTACGTCATCGTGGGTGAAACGTCGAAGAATTTCATCATCGATGACGCCGCCGGGCAGAAAGTTGCCCAGTTCACCAGCGATCACAATGGTGTGCGCAAAGCCATCCTCGAATTCGAGGGCGAAACCACTCTGCCGTACACCCATATCGTGGCCCTGGCCTGGGTCTCGCGCCTGATGCTGGAAGCCCGCAAGATGCTCAACAGCACCGCGTTGATTGGTTTCTTGGTGTTCTTGAGTGTCTTCATCATCCTCGTCTGGATGATCGGCCCCTAATGCTCGCCGCAACATGGCGCGGGCCTCAGCTTATCGACGCCGCCGGCGTCTCCCTCGCCACCTTCTCCCTCCCCGATTCCGCCTTGAAGATCGCCGGTGGCCCGCCGATCACCGTTGAACACACCGCCGGCGCCATGCGCTGGGAAGTCACCGGCACCACCGCGGAGGGGGAAACGTGGACTGTGCGCACCCACGGTTTTGGCGTACGCGTCCTCACCGCCCGCTGTGGTTCGCGCTCCTACCGGTTGGAACGCTCGGGTCGGATGTCGAAGAAACGGACAGTGACCAACGCCGCCGGGGCTGTCATTGCTGAAACGTCCCCGCGGGGATTGCAGGATCTCGCCGTCACGCCAACGGCAGCAGCATCCGCTGTGCCGCTGGCGGACATCGCGTTTATGTCGTGGGCGCTTACGCTCATCGATACGCCTGCACGGCGCACGATGATCTAGTCAGGCTTTAGAAGCTTCCGCCGCGGCCGTAGCCTCCGCCCCCGCCCCCGCCGCCGCCGAAGCCTCCGCCTCCACCGCGACTGCTTCCGCCTCCGCCGCCGAAGCCACCGCCGCCACCACTGAGGATTGAGCCCCACAGGATCGCATTCGCCATGGATTCGAAGGTCTGTGAAGTACGCTCGCGACGGTACTGGTTCACATCATCCTCGGCAGCGCGGATAGCGCGCCGGGCGGTGTCCGCAGCAGTACGAGCGAACTCGATGGCGCCCTTCGTGTCCGAGATGCGGCGATTGCGTGCTTCCGCATCCTGGCGCTGCGCCTCCGCGAGGAGGGTGCGGGCGTGGGAGCCGATGATGCGACCACGGGACTGGATGAGGTCCTGGGCGCTTTGAATCTGCGCGGCTGTGGCCTGCAGCTGCTGGTCAAGGAGCTGCAGCTGGCGCTGCTGGTTGGTGGCGGCGCCGCGGGCACGGTCAATCTGTTCATCAATATCCGCATCCAGCTCAGTGAGTTCGGTGTACAGCGCCAGCGGATCGTTCTCGGGGCGGTTGCCCATCGCGTTGAGTTCCTCGTGAGCACGGGTAGAAATCGCATCGAGGGCTGAAACATCAATGCGGGCGCCTTGCTGCGTCTGCTGCTTCAGCTGTTCAATCTCACGGAGTTCATCGCGGATCTCCTGGATCAGCGCGGGCAGGTTCGTGCGGGCAGTGGTGATGTTGGTATCAGCGTGCTCGATGGAGCTCAGGTTGGTGTCGGCGACTTCGACGGCGTGTTGGGCGGACCGGAGGACGTCGATAAGCGCACCCTGCTGACCAGCTGGCTGAGCGGCGATGCCACGGGCTTGCTCGAGCTGCCGCTCCGCCTCATTGATGGAGCCCACAGCGATATCCACGTTGTGAGCGATGGACTCAAGCAGGGTGTCCGCATACCGCTCCTGGAGGCCCTGCAAGGTGCTGCGAGCAGGCTCGATGCGTGCGCGCAGGTCCACGGTGCGCTGGAAAATCGTGTTGATTTCATCGCCGGCTTTCATCAACACGCCACGCAGCTCCTGGAATTCTTCAGAGCGATCCTTCAGGGCCTGGTCTGCCGTGCCGCAGGAAGAAATGATGTCAATGAGCATGGCGCGCTTCTCCGGCTCGGTTTCCGGGATCGCGTCATAGAGCCGTTGGTGGATCCCAAACGCACGCTGCAAAGCAGAGGTGGCCTGGTTCATAGCGGCCGTGAACGGGCGCACACGGTCGGCGCCGAATTCTGCAGAGGCCACCGTGAGTTCTTCCTTGCCCAGGCGGATGGATTCATCCGTGTGCACGAGTGCATCCCGTGCGAGTTCCTCCAACGTCGGGGTGGGCAGACTACCAAGTGAATCAGTATCGCCCGGGTTGAGCTCGCGGGCAGCGTCAAGCTGCTTCTTCGAGGTCTTCTTGTTCTTGTTGCGGCCGTACAACCAGAAACCGCCACCGGCAGCAGCGGCAGCACCCACACCACCGGCAACAAGGCCAAGGTCAGAACCATCACTGGCCCCGTTCACTGCGGTGATGGCATCCACACCTGCCTGGCCGAAATTGTCCTGAGTGAGCTGGTTGAAGGCGCTGTCATACATCTTGTCAATGTCGCCGGTGGGCCAATCCGAGCCGCCGTAGACGTAGAAATCACGGTGCTCAGGGGAGATAGCGATCACTGCGGTGTTTGGGCCCTTGGCGTCCACCGCTTCCACAGCCCAGCCTTCCGCACCCTCTGGGCCGAAGTTGTCGGAGTACACAACATAGGCGTTGCGGCCCTTGCTCTGCTGCAGTTCCTGGATAGCGTTCTCGATGGCAGTGACCTCGTCGCTGGATAGCACTCCGGCTTCATCGAGGACCTTGTCGCGCAGATCGCTCGGTGACAGCACCGTCGCGGCTGGTGCTTGTGCCTGAACGGAGTCCATGACCGCCAGGGCCAGGGGAGCAGCAGATAAAGCAATCCCGCCAGCCAGAACTGGGGTGGCGAGGGCAATACGGATATAGCGCGAAGTCATGGCCACGAGACTACCAGCGTGAGCCTAGGGCGAGACCTGAAAACCGGCGTGCGTGGACTCGCCACGATGCCTTCGTGCGTTTAGTGCGAAATCCGGTCTAGGCTCGATAGTGCTATGACTTACCAGTATGGATCGGCGGATTTTGCCCGCCGTGCGCCGGAGGGGGAGAAGGGGTCGCAGCTCGCCGGCGTTGACGAGCTCCGCGATGCGTTCGCGCGTGATCGTGCGCGGGTGTTGCACTCAGCTGCTTTACGACGCCTCGCCGACAAAACCCAGGTCGTCGGCCCCCGCGATGGCGATACCCCACGCACCCGTCTGACGCATTCGCTGGAGGTCGCCCAAATTTCACGCAGCATCGGCGCTGGTCTGGGCCTCAATCCCGACCTATGTGAGATGGCGGGACTCACGCACGACATCGGTCACCCGCCGTATGGCCATAACGGGGAGGTTGCGCTCAACGAGCTCGCCGCGGGGTGCGGGGGCTTCGAAGGCAATGCGCAAACACTGCGCATTCTCACCCGCCTTGAGCCGAAAGTGCTTGTACGCGGATCATCCTTCGGCCTCAATCTCACCCGCGCCGCCCTTGACGCGGCCTGTAAGTACCCGCGCACCCGCACGAACGCGGACGGTACAGTCAACCGCAAGTACGGGGCCTACGACGAGGATGCGACGATTCTCGCCTGGCTGCGCGAAGGCCACACCGATGACAAGCCGCCAATGGAAGCGCAGGTCATGGACTGTTCCGATGACATTGCGTACAGCGTTCATGATGTCGAGGACGGCATCGTCTCCGGCCGCGTTGATCTGAAGGTGCTGTGGGATCTCGTGGAACTCGCCGCCCTCGCGGAGAAAGGGGCAGCCGCATTCGGTGGCACCGCCGATGAGCTTATCGACGCCGCAGCCCGCCTCCGCGCCCTCCCCATCGTCTCAGCCGCCGCCGACTTCGACTTCTCCCTCACCGGATACGTGACCTTGAAGAAGATGACGTCCGAGCTGGTTGGCCGCTATGTTGGTGCCGTTGTCGCTGCAACGTTGGAAGCCAACGATGGTCCCATCGGCCGCATGCACGGCGACCTTGTCATCCCGCCGGAAGCTGATGCGGAGGTCCGCCTCCTCAAAACCGTGGCCGTCCTCTACGTCATGGACATGCCAGCCCACATCGCACGCCAAGACCGGCAGCGTGACCGGATCCGCCGCGTCTACTACTACTTGACTGCCGGCGCGCCGGGCACCCTGGACACCATGTTTGCCGCCTGGTGGAACGAGGCTGAAACTGATGCCGAGCGCCAGCGTGTGATCATCGACCAGATCGCCTCCATGACCGAGTCACGCCTGGAACGCACGGCGAAGAAGATCGCCTCCTTCGAGGGCTACTTCTAGGGCATGTTCACGAACATGCCCTAGAAGAGAGACATGACCTAGGAGAGGGAGAGGAAAAGCTTCTCCAGCTTCTCCGCGTCCACTGCCTCGGGTCCCTCATCGCGGTAGCACTGCTTTAGGCCGGTGGCGATGATGGAGTATCCCGCACGGTCAAGCGCCTTCGATGCAGCAGCGAGCTGCGTCACCGCGTCCTCGCATTCCTCGCCGGCCTCGAGCATGCGGATCACCGCATCGATCTGCCCACGCGCACGCTTCAACCGCGTGATGGACGGTTTGATGTCTGCGGGGTCGAGCTTCATGCGCTTGCCTTTCCGTGCTTCCAAGTGAGGTAACCGCCATCTAGGTTAGCCACGCTGTATCCCAGATTCGTGAGCAAGCAGGCCGCATTGTGCCCACGCAAACCAACCTGGCAGTGAACAATGACATCCTCATGGCCAGCGATTTCCGTGTGGCGCTCACGCAACTCATCGAGTGGGATGTTCACCGAACCCGGAATGCCGCCGGAAGCGAATTCGCCAGGGGAGCGCACATCAACTAACAGTGCGCCCGCCGCCATCCGCTCATCCAGCTCGTGCCACTGCACGCTGTGTTCCCCGCGGCGCAGGTTGTCATTAATGAAGCCCGCGAAGTTCACCGGATCCTTGGCTGAGCCGAATTGCGGTGCGTAGGCCAGCTCCAGATCAGCAAGACCCGTTGCGGTCAAGCCGGCGCGCATGGCCGTGGCAATGACGTCGATGCGCTTATCTGCGCCTTCCTCGCCCACGGCCTGGGCGCCGAGAATCGCATCGGTCTTTGCATCCACCACGAGCTTCATATGCAACTGCGACGCACCCGGGTAGTACCCGGCGTGATTCAGCGGGTGCAGGTGGATGACGCGCACCTGCTTGCCGGCGGCGCGTGCGCGACGTTCGTTCCAACCTGTCGACGCAGCCGCCAACCCAAAGACACCCACGATCGCGGTACCCAACACCGGCACCGAAGCGGAATCCCGGCCCGTGATGACATCCGCAACGATGCGCCCGTGACGGTTCGCGGTCTGCGCGAGCGGGACCAATGTTGCGTCTCCGGTGTGGAAGTCTTCCTTCGTAGCGGCATCACCGAGTGCGAAGATGTGCGGATCAGAAGTACGCAGCTGGTTATCCACCAGGATGCCGCCGTTTTCCGCCACCTCCAGCCCGGCGTCTCGGGCCAGCTCACTCGCCGGACGAACACCCACAGCGGCGACGACAACCTCGGCCGCGATCTCTTCACCCGAAGACAGAACGACGCCCGCCTCCGTCACCTTCTGCGCCTGCGCATTCCTGCGGACTTCCACACCGTTCGCTTCCATGCGTTCGCGCACAAGCTGCGCCATCTCGAGATCCAGTGGACCCAAGATCTGTGGGCCGGCCTCCACCACGGTGGTGTTCATACCGCGGTGGCGGAGGTTTTCCGCCAGTTCAAGGCCAATGAAACCACCGCCGATGATCGCGGCGGACTTCTTGCCCGCGATCACCTCAACGATGCGGTCCACATCTTCCACAGTGCGCAGCGTTAACGCCCGATCAATGCCTTCAATCGGCGGCACGAACGGAGTCGCGCCGGGGGAGAGCACCAGCTCGTCATATTCAATGACGTCCCCAGCATCGGTGGTCACTGTCTTCGCCTCGCGATCAATGGCCACCGCCCGTGTTTTCGCCCGGACATCAATGTTGAAGCGCTGCTTCAGTGCCTCCGGCGTTTGTAACAGAAGCGCGTCCCGCTCCTTGATCACGCCGCCGGCGTAATAGGGCAGGCCACAGTTGGCAAAGGACACGTACTCGGAGGCTTCCAGCACGATGATGTAGCGGTTCTCATCGTTGCGGCGTAGACGAGTCGCCGTGGACATGCCACCGGCAACGCCACCGATGATCACGGTCGTGGGGGTGTTCATGTTTATCGAGTCTCCTGTGATGAAACGGCGGATGGGTTAGCCAAAGAGTCGGCTGAGAAAGCCCTGCTTCTTCGGGGCGGAAGCATTGCGGGGGCAGGTGCACCACTGGCCCGGCGCCACGCCAGCCTTCACCTCATCGACGTGGTTTCCACAACCAGCCCACGTGGTCTTACCGCAAGATTTGCAGGGAACGGGACGGCACATTGCTTCTCCTTGTTGTTCAATTGGACTCGGATACCCCTCCGGGTATGTTCAAACATTATACCCCTAGGGGTATGTAGCGCAATGGGGAGCTTGGAGCGCTAAGCAAGATTTCGGCGGCGTAGATGTCGTGCGGCCTTCACTTCATGTACGAAAGCGTCAGGGTTCGCCTCTATCTCCTCGGTGGTGAAGTAGAGCTTGCGATATCCGCGGGAGGCCATCCATCGTTCCCGCTTCCGAAGCCTCGCGGCCATTGACTGCAGTTTCGGCTCCGATTCCATCGCGAGCCACAAAGGATCCTTGTCAATTTCAATGATCACGTCATTGCCAACGAGAAGCGTCGCCCGCCCCATCCCCTCAATTTCATGCTGCACCCGCACATCCACTCCAGCCTCAACGAGCAGCGAGTACGCGAGCAAGTATGAAAATGACCCCAGCTCCGCCGTGTACTGAGGTAAACGAACCGCCAAGGTCTTCCAATGCGGATGAATCGGGCCATCAAAATTCTCGGCGTACGAAGAAATCGTGTCCGCGCTGAGCCCGTGCTCGCGCAACCAGCCCACGGCAAGCCGCGCATTCGTGGCGTCCCCCAATCGGCACAGATCAAGATAGGTCCGCAGCGGATGCGTGACACGCACCCCATCAAGCTCCACGATCTCATCCACCCGGAGCTTCACAGACTTGAATCGGGTCTTTTCGGGAAGCCTGCTTTTCGACGGCTGATGCCCCGACGGCAACGCCATCACCACAAACCCGTCATCGGGCCGAAGAAACCACATTCCCCATTGCGCCGCAGCCCATATGCCGATGAGCACAGCTTTCCTTGTGTCCCCCACCGCAGCAGCTCCGCGCACGACGATTTTCTGCTTCGAAGAAAGACTGAGCCACCACTCCGCCTGAAGAGCGCTCGTTCGTGCCACGTAGCGGAGCTGGGGTGAAGGGTGTGCGGGATCCTCTGGTGAAACCTGAATTCGCTCCCGCATGAAGCGTTGGCGTAACTCTCGCGCTGTCTGGATCTCTTCAACGTCCTGACCAGCGAACTCTAACCATTCTTGCGCATCTTTCATGTCCCCGATGTCCCCCTGATTTACGTGATCTCCCCTGAATTCACGGCGATGAATTCAGGTTTCATCATAGGCTTCCGCGGAGGAAGAAGGGAGAGGAAGAAGAGGAGGGAATGAGGGGTGGGTGGGTTATTCCACGTCGGCTTCGGGGATTTCGCAGAAGGTCCCGTAGTGGTCCCAGGTGTAGTAGTACACATCCGGGTCTTGTGGGGTACCGCCGCCGGTGACGAGGCGGCGTTCGCCGCGACCGGTTCGTCCTGGTGTGGGCACGGTGTATTCGCGGTAGTAGTTCGAGTGCTCTTCTGGGAGGATGCTCTCGTAATTGCCAAAGTGTCCGCCGTCGGTGGCGGGGTATGTGAGGGGGGAGTTGGAGTGGATGTCGTCGATAAGCGAAAAAGCTTCTTCAGGCACTTGGCTGGGGCCGCATTCGCTGACTTCGTCGTGGAGGAATGAGTAGCCGATCGCCAGCATGGTCATCAGTGTGATGGCGAGGAGCAGGGGGAATGCCGGCGATTGCCGGTTGGTACTGTCGCCGTCGTTCGATGCAGAGCGACCCGTAGAGCCAAGAGACATGGCCACCATATTAAAGCCTTGGCCAGCGCGGTACTATAAGCGCCATGGCTAGGGGCAGGATTCCGGATAGTGACATCGAGGCGATCCGTGAGCGTGCCAACATCGCGGACATTGTGGGGGAGTATGTCCAACTGAAACCCGCGGGACACGATTCCTTGAAAGGTCTCTCGCCTTTCAAGGATGAGAAAACACCGTCATTCCACGTGCGTCCTGCACGAGGGTACTACCACTGCTTTTCCACGGGGAAGGGCGGCGATGTCTTTTCCTTCATGATGGAAATGGAGCAGCTCAGCTTCCCGGAAGCGGTTGAGGCTGTGGCTGAGGAGATCGGCTATCACATCAACTACCAGGGCGGATCCACTGGTGCGCGCGATGTGAAGCCTGGGACTCGTGCGCGTTTGCTTGCTGCGAATAAGGCTGCGCATGAGTTCTACCGTGAGCAGCTGGAAAAACCGGAAGCTGAAGTGGGGCGTCGGTTCTTGCTTGATCGCGGTTTTGACCGTGAGACTATCCACCACTTTGAGTGTGGCTACGCACCGGACGGATGGGACACATTGACCAAGCACCTGCTGCGTAAAGGTTTTGGTGCGCAGGAGCTGCAAGAAGCGGGGCTGTCCACGATGGGGAGGCGGGGGCCGATTGATAAGTTCCGGCGTCGTTTGTTGTGGCCGATCAAGGATGTTGCTGGCAACGTTATTGGTTTTGGCGCTCGCAAGCTTTTCGACGATGACCAAATGGGCAAGTACATGAACACCCAGGACACAATGCTGTACCACAAGTCCAAAGTGTTGTTCGGTCTGGATTTGGCCAAGAAGCACATTGCGCAGGGGCACCAGTGCGTTGTGGTCGAAGGCTATACCGACGTTATGGCCATGCATGCCGCCGGTATTAAAACCGCTGTGGCTGCTTGTGGCACCGCTTTTGGCAAGGACCACATGAGCATCATTCGCCGTCTCATGTTGGATGACAATTACTTCCGGGGTGAGCTGATCTACACCTTCGACGGTGATGAGGCTGGCCAAAAGGCGGCGATGCGTGCTTTTGAGGGAGACCAGCAGTTCACGGGACAATCCTTCGTGGCTGTCGCGCCGGAGGGGATGGATCCGTGCGATCTGCGGATGGCTAAGGGTGATTCCGCGGTGCGGGATTTGGTGGCAAGCCGCATTCCCATGTTTGAGTTTGTCATCGAGTCTTTGTTGAAGGATTATTCCCTCGACACGGCTGAGGGCCGTTTGCAGGCGTTGCGTCGCACGGTGCCGGTGGTGGCGCAGATTCGCGACACCCCGTTGCAGACTGAATACGCTCGCCAGCTCGCTGGCTGGGTTGGGTGGCCGGACCCGAATGAAGTGATCCGCCAGGTGCGCGCGGAGGCGAAGAACCCGAAGGCGCCGAAGCGTCGGTCGTGGGAGCCGGCTGCCCCGCAACAGCAGCAGCCCGCGCCGGGGCAGGAAGCATTCGTTCTACCTAATCCGGAAGATCCACGGTTGTGGGCGCAGCGCGAAGCACTCAAGGTGGCGTTGCAGTATCCGGGTGCTGTGGGGAGCTACTTCGACGGGATTAATCCGGACGCGTTCACCCACCCGGCGTATCGTGCGGTGCGCGACGCGATGGGCAAAGCCGGCGGCACTTCCAATGTGGCCACCGAAGCGTCGGGTAGGCAGTGGATTACGCGTGTCTCCGAGGAGATGCTGAACGACGCTGGGCGCAACTTCGTTTCGGAGCTAGCGGTGGAGGATATCCGTGCGGAGGATCCTGTGGCGTATGCGGACTCGGTGCTGTCCCGCCTGCAGGAGGTGCGGGTGGGCAACCAGATTGCTCAACTGAAATCCCAGTTGCAGCGCATGCGCCCGAGTGATGATGAGATGGCGTATAACGCGCTGTTCTCCGATCTCATCGCGCTTGAGCAGGCGCGGCGAGAGCTGAATGAGCGGGCCTTCCGGGGATAAAGAAGCAGGACTGACTCTAAGATCTAGTCCATGACCATCCTCGTCCTTGATTCTCGTTGGCCTGATCTGATTCCTTTGGCTGTTGCTACTGGCCTTGAAGGTCCAATTGCATACACGGATGAGGTGCCAGATTCGGTTCGGTGGAACTTGGGGGACATTGCGGTCACCGACTCGGTTGAGGGAACCCTGATCACCACTGATGTCTCTGATCCGGCGGTGCAGGAGCGCATTAAGGCGGGGGAGAGGCTCATCGAGGCTTCGTCGCTTGTGGATCCGGTCCAGGAGGCTCAACGCGTTATGCACGTTGCTCGCGCTCGTGGGGAGTGGGAGCAGACCCAAACACACACGAGCTTGCTTGAGTACCTCGAGCAGGAAACGCAAGAACTCATTGAGGCAGTGAGGGACAACCACAGTGAGGAAGATCTGAAGAAGGAACTGTCCGATCTCCTTCTTCAGGTCTTGTTCCATGCGGAGCTCGCTGCGGAGCGCGGTGCGTTTACGTTCGCGGATGTGGCGGAAGCCTTCGTGAACAAGATGAAAGTTCGTGCGCCTTATCTTTTCGACGGTTCTGTGGGGACGGTTTCCGTCGATAAGCAAGACCGCCTGTGGGAAGAAGGCAAGCGCAAAGAGAAGTCCGCGGAATAGGCAGCTGAAACCGTTGGGCTAGAGGCTGCTGCCGGCGGGGAGGATGGCCGGGAGGACGTCGCGAAGCTCTGGCACACCTGCGTCTGCGGAGAGCTTGGAGGCGAATTCGATGGCCTGACTTTGCGGGGTGGCCGGGTCTGCCTTGACTACACCGCATGCGAGTGCGCGGTCGGCGACGGCGTTGATCGTCGGGGTGGTGAGGAGCTTGGTGGTGGCGTCAGCGCCGAAGGCCGTGTTCAGGTTGTTGACCAGCTGGCTGCGGGTGGTGTCGCCCTTGGCCATATCGGTGGCGCGGAGGATAGAGCCGACGGCGCCACAATCGAGGGTGGCGATGTTGCCGTTGAAAGCCTTGAGCAGCTCAAAGGTGTTGTTCTGAGCGTCGGCCTTGGTGGCAGTCAGGGCGCCACCGGCGACGGTAGCGGCGAGAACAGCGGTGATGGCGGCGGTACGGATGCGCATGGGGAAGGGGGTCCTTTCGGGCAGGCAAATGAGTTGTTTTACAGACGAACATTGATACTACAGTGACGCAAGTGAAATTTGTTACTTAATTTTGGAATGGGGACCCCCTATCGATCCCGAGCTGATGCAGGTTGGTCAGAATGTCGCGCCGGGACTGTAGAGTGAGCCACCGTGACAGCACCCAGATTTCAGCCACGACGCCGCCGCAGAAGGCGCGCAGGTAATCCTGTGCGCGGTTGCGGTTGTGGCGCGGTGCTTGCTGTGCTCATGGTGATGGTCTTGGTCATCGCACTGACCTTCTGGGTGATCAGCTTGCTCGATATTGATGCCCCGGGATCCCGGCGCCAGCCAGTGCCGACGGATGTGCCGCCGGCAGCAGCAGCGTCACCGCCAGCCGTGGATATTCATGGCCCCGGTCGCACTGCTGATTTGCTCACGGAGTGGGCGCAACCTATCGCGGAGGCCACCAAGATCGATCCGCAGGCGGTGCGCGCCTACGGCAACGCCGAACTCATCGCGGCTGAAGCTTGGCCGAATTGCAATCTGCGCTGGAACACGCTTGCCGGAATTGGGTGGGTGGAAACTCGCCATGGCACATATTCAGGGAAGCTTTTCGACGGAGCCGAGCTCGACAACACCGGCGTCGTCGTCCCGCCAATCGTCGGTCCTGCCCTTGACGGCACCCAAGGGTTTGCCCGAATCTTGGACACGGACAACGGGCACTATGACAATGACACGGAATTTGATCGTGCCGTTGGCCCGATGCAGTTCATCCCTGAATCCTGGAACCGCTTTGGGCGTGATGCCAACGGCGATGGCTATGCCGACCCGCAGCAGATTGATGATGCTGCCTTAGGGGCGGCAAACCTCCTGTGTAGTGGCGGAAGGGACCTGAGTGCAGCGGAAGATTGGCAATCAGCGATCTTGGGTTACAACCATTCTTATGACTATCTTGCCCGCGTCCGAGATGCCGCCGCGAACTATGCGTTGGGGCAAGCAGCACATAGATAGCTAACAGATAGGCATTAGCGTTACGTAGCTGCCTAATCCTCCGTACAATTAGGGGTGGCCAATCCACCACTGATGTAAAAGGAGACATTCCAAGTGGCTGACATCATGCTGACGTTCGCCCGCGAGATCATGGACTCTCGCGGTAACCCCACGGTTGAGGTCGAGGTCTTCCTCGAAGACGGTTCCCACGGTATCGCTGCGGTTCCGTCCGGTGCCTCCACTGGCGAGCATGAGGCGCACGAGCTGCGCGACGGCGATGACCGCTACGGCGGCAAGGGTGTGCAGAAGGCTGTCACCAACGTTAATGAGACTATTGCGGACGCTATCGCTGGGATCGAAGCCGATGATCAGCGTGTGCTGGACCTGACCATGATTGAGGTTGACGGCACGGACAACAAGAGCAACTTGGGCGCTAACGCCATTTTGGGTGTGTCCATGGCTGCGGCCAAGGCAGCTGCGGATTCCGCTGGTCTCCCGCTGTACCGCTACATCGGTGGCCCGAATGCCCACATCCTCCCAGTGCCGATGATGAACATTCTTAACGGTGGTGCTCACGCTGACTCCGGTGTGGATGTTCAGGAGTTCATGATCGCCCCGATTGGTGCGGAAACCTTCACCGAGGCACTCCGTCAGGGTGCTGAGGTCTACCACGCGCTGAAGTCCGTGATTAAGTCCAAGGGTCTGTCCACCGGTCTGGGCGATGAGGGGGGCTTTGCACCGTCGGTCGGCTCCACCAAGGAAGCACTGGACCTGATTGTTGAGGCTATTGAGAAGGCCGGCTACAAGCTGGGCGAAGAGATCGCTCTGGCGCTCGACGTCGCTTCCTCCGAGTTCTTCGAAAACGGCACCTACAACTTCGAAGGCGGTCAGCACACGGCCGAGGAGATGGCCAAGGTCTACGCCGACCTGGTGGAAAACTACCCGATCGTGTCTATCGAGGATCCGTTGGATGAGAACGATTGGGAGGGCTACGTCAAGCTCACCGCTGAGATCGGTGACAAGGTGCAGATTGTTGGCGATGACTTCTTTGTCACCAACCCGGAGCGCCTCGCCCGCGGTATCGAGCAGAACGCAGCGAACGCTCTGCTGGTGAAGGTGAACCAGATTGGTACCCTCACCGAGACCTTCGATGCTGTTGAGCTGGCACACCGCAATGGTTACCGCACCATGATGTCCCACCGTTCCGGTGAGACTGAGGACACCACCATTGCGGATCTGGCAGTGGCCCTGTCCTGTGGCCAGATCAAGACTGGTGCGCCGGCACGTTCTGAGCGTGTTGCTAAGTACAACCGCCTCATCCGCATCGAGGAGGAGCTCGGCTCGGCTGCTGTGTACGCCGGCCGCGACGCGTTCCCGCGTTTTAACTAGGCACGAGTGAAGGATGTGGCATCCCGGCTGACTTTGGCACACCTAAAGTGCCAGGTCGCGGAAATGCGGGGTGCTAGATCCTTCACTCTTCTCATCTATGCGCACGTCGTGCCGGGGTGGAGCCCCTGACGGCGGGTAAAGTACTCAGTCACTATGGCCACATCACGCACACCAGGCACGCGTCGCCCGCGCAGCAGCAAGCCACGCATCAAGGTGCCCACCACCGTCCCCGTGGCCAGCCGTGATGCTGCTGCCCGACGGGCTACCGCAGCACCGAAGCGGAAACGCGTAGAGATGCTCAAGGGCGATATTTTGGGTGTGGCCGTCCTGATCACCGTTGTTCTGATCGTGCTCATCGCAATTGCGGTTCCTTTGCGCAACTACTACTCCGGACGTACTGAGATCGCGCGGCTCGAGGCCTCCATTGAGAACAAGAAAGAACACAAGGCTGACCTGCAGGAGCAGCTGGACCGCTACAACGATCCGGAGTACGCGAAGCAAGAGGCACGCCGTCGCCTGGGGATGATGGAACCCGGTGAAACCGCTTGGCGCATCATTGACCCCCGCATGGACGTGGATCACCTCACCACCGGGCGCATGGACGACATTGATCCGGACACTCCCTGGACCACCATCCTGTGGGACTCCCTGCGCGAAGTGCCAGAAGTGCCGGTAGCGCCGGAAGCACCTCAAGAACCACCAGCCGACGCACCCGTTGACCCGCCAGTAGAGGAGCACGCACCGGAGCCTGTGGAACAATAGCGGGCATGGATGCACGTGGGTGTGATTTGGAAAGGGACCTGGGGGTCGTCGAGAAGCAATTAGGGCGTAGGCCACGTGGTGTGATTGAGATTTCCTACCACACGCCTGACGGGCAGCCCGCTGTGGTGATGACGGAGCCGAAGCTTGAGGATGGCACGCCTTTTCCCACGCTGTACTACCTCACTGATCCGCGTTTGACGGCGGAGGCCTCCCGGCTGGAGGTGGCGCAGGTGATGAAGTGGATGGAAGCCCGCTTGAACGCGGATGCGGAGTTGAAGGCGGATTATGAGGCCGCGCACCGCCACTACTTAGACAAGCGCAATGCGATCCATGATCTGGGCACGGATTTCTCTGGTGGCGGCATGCCTGACCGCGTGAAGTGCCTGCATGTTCTCATCGCGTATGCCTTGGCTGAGGGACCTGAGCGTCTGCGTCTGGGGACGGAGGCCGTGGCGCTGGCAGCAGATCGCGGCAACTTGCGCGGCACGGCGATTCCGGCGGACTGGCCGACTCTCACAGACCTGGGTATTGAGGATGCCTTGGAGCAAGCCGCCGCATACCAGGGGGAGAAATAATGTCCGTCGTTGCTGGCGTTGACTGTGGCACGAACTCGATCCGCCTGCTCATCTGCGAGGTTTCCGCGGATGGCACGTTGCGTGAAATCACGCGTGAGAACACCATCGTCCGCCTGGGCCAGGGTGTGGACGCCACGGGGCGCTTGCATCCTGACGCCATCGCGAGGACACGGGAGGCGCTCGCTAGCTACGTGGAGCGGATGGCCGCCGAAGGTGTGAGCGCCGTGCGGATGGTGGCAACATCCGCCACACGTGACGCCAGCAACCGGGACGAATTTTTCTCCATGACCGCGGAACTCCTCGGCCGCATCCAGCCGGGTGCTGTCGCGGAAGTGATCAGCGGGGAAGAGGAAGCAGCTTTGTCCTTCGCTGGTGCGACGGTGGATATTGATCCAGCTCGTGGCCCCTTTTGCGTGATTGATCTGGGTGGTGGGTCGACGGAGTTTATCGTCGGCAAGAATGCGCGTGAAATTTCTGGCGCATTCTCTACGCAGATGGGTTGCGTCCGCGTGACGGAGCGCATCATGGTCAGCGATCCCGCCGCACCCGAAGAGATTCACAACGCGCGCCTGCTTATCGACGAAAAAATCACCCAAGCAGCCTCCCACGTCCCACTGGGTGAGGCAGCCACTTTGGTCGGGTGTGCCGGAACCTTCACCACGCTGTCCGCGTTGGCTCAGAGCTTGGATGCGTACGACCCGGAGGCGATCCACATGTCTGAGATCAGCTTTGGTCGGATGCGGGACACCACCGCGACGCTGGTGGCCCACACCGCCGCGCAGCGCAAAGAGAACCCGGTCATGCACCCGGGTCGCGCAGATGTCATTGGTGCTGGCGCAGTTATTGTTGAGCAGCTCATGGCCGCTTTTGAAGAACTTTCTGGTGGCCGGATTCAGTCCTTCATTATCAGCGAGAAAGACATCCTCGACGGCATTGTGGCCGGACTGGTGAAGCTGAGGGACTAATCCTCGTCCGGTTCGTAGATCTGCGGCTCATTATTGTCGATAGTCTTGCCTCGGCCCTTGCCCTTGCGCAGATCCTTCACCTCACGCATACGCGGATCCGGGTCGAGTGAGTTCGCAATAGCCTTACGCGTCGAACGAAGTGCCTGCTGTGTCACAGGGGAATTGACCACCTTCTGCGTGGTGTTCACGATCTGGTGGTAGCGCTTACGCCCCGCCTTCGTTCCAAAGACATATCCGGCTGCTGCTCCGACGACAAACTGGATCATGGCCACGAGCCTACCGGTTCTCCAACGTCATGCCAGTGGCGGGGGAGGAAAGACAAAACCCAGCGCGGTGGGGCGCTGGGTGACTGTGCTCCCGCAACTGGGCTCGAACCAGTGACCCTTCGATTAACAGTCGAATGCTCTGCCAACTGAGCTATGCGGGATTAACTTTTCGCTTCACAGCTTTGGATGTAGACCTTGTGCTGTGCAACGAAGTGATACTCTAGCGTCTTTCTTCATAAGGTGACAAATCGCCAGCGTGTGAACAATATTCGGGTCGCCATTGGGAGATGAAAGAGCCACGGTTATACTCATTCTTCGCAACGTCTGGCGGGGAGCTACTCCCTGCCTGGCAGCGAAGGGGCTATAGCTCAGTCGGTTAGAGCCGCGGACTCATAATCCGTTGGTCGCGGGTTCGAGCCCCGCTGGCCCCACAAACTTGTATTCGCACGCACGCATTCCCTGACGTGCTGATCACTTGCTGCTTTGGCTGGGGACTACCCGATGGTAGTGCTGGAGCGGAGTTGGTTTACACTGGAACTATTCGTGCTGAGCGTTCTCGTCGCAGCAAAAGAGAGATGCGCTGTCACAGCTGTGGCGGTGCTTTATGTTGTTTCCCTGGAGTTATAAGTGAAGAAGTTTTTCCGCAATACAGTTGCGGGCCTGGCCGCCAGTGCCCTTGTCGCCGGTGTGCTCACCGCACCGCAAGCAGCGGCAGAAGCACCCAAAACAACTGACGTCAACCTTCCGCTGGCGTGCTACGTGTACCCGAAGGGGCGTGCAGCCGGGCTTAGAAGGGCTCTTGACATGGGCAATGATTTTGCATTGTCGATGAAGGCGACTGCCCCTGAGACCGTCGAGGCTGGTGACGAATTTGAGTACGTCATCGATCCCGGAACCGTTGTGCTTCCAACCGAGATGAAGGCGCAGGGGCAGACAGTGGAAGCCAAGTACATCTCCCAGGCGAACCTGTGGATCGATCTGCCTGAAAACGTTGAGCTGGTTTCCTTTGAGTACGACAAGACAACCCCGCTGAAGTTCAACGTGCTGCAGGATGGCAACCGCCTCCGTTTCGTCGGTGAGAACCGACGCGACGATTCCCATACCGTTGGACCAGTAGGGTTCACGGGAAAACCCGTCGGCGACAACCCCGCAGAATGGGCGGGTAAGCCAGGCAGTCGCTGGTTCTACGGTGGTGCCCATTTCAATGCTGGAGATGCTAAGAGGGGTAAGTTGCCAAAAGTGACTTTGAAGCTCAAAGCCACCGGCTCTCCTGGTAGCACCGCTCAAGCGACAATCCGGAATGCTGATGCGAAGAACAATCCTCCAGAAGCATTTGTCCAAGGGCTTCTGAACGGCAAGATTGCTGGGAGGACATTTAACGGTTTGGCTCGCTGTGGGTTGTCTGAGGACTACACGGGTCGCGGCGCTAGAAAGGCGCCGGCTACGCCTTTCCCAGCAGTGACAATCGTGGAAAAGCCGGAACCAACCCCAGAGCCGGAGCCAAGTCCGGAACCGTCCGAAGAACCAACCCCGGAACCACCGAGTTCGGAGCCAACTTCTCCTGAATCCGAGACACCGCAGGAATCAGAGCCGACGAAGAGTTCTGAGTCTTCGACGACGGAGAAGAAGCCTTCCGAGGATCCGAAGCCGTCGTCTACGAAGACTGAGCCGACTAAGGAGCCGGAACCGTCGCCGACGAAGCCGTCGACCTCTAAGTCCGAGCCGACCAAGGATCCTGAGACGCCGAAGGAATCCACGACGTCGACTATTTCTACGACAACGACCTCGCGGGCAGAGTCCTCGACGCCTACCAAGGATCCGGAGCCGTCGAAGAGTTCTGAGTCGTCGACGACGGAGACGAAGCCTTCCGAGGATCCGAAGCCGTCGACCTCTAAGTCCGAGCCGACTAAGGAGCCGGAACCGACGAAGGAGTCGGAGACTCCGAAGGAATCCACGACGTCGATTACTTCTACGACAACGACGTCGCAGGCAGAGTCCTCGACGCCTACCAAGGATCCGGAGCCGTCGAAGAGTTCTGAGTCGTCGACGACGGAGACGAAGCCTT
>NZ_JASPJJ010000001.1:0-201695 GCF_030232825.1 Corynebacterium sp. MSK044 | reverse complement strand
CCGAGGATCCGAAGCCGTCGTCTACGAAGACTGAGCCGACCAAGGAGCCGGAACCGACGAAGGAGTCGGAGACACCGAAGGAATCCACGACGTCGACTACTTCTACGACAACGACGTCGCAGGCAGAGTCCTCGACGCCCACTAAGGAGTCGGAGACCCCGAAGGAAACTGAGACTTCCAAGGATTCGGAAACATCAACGACAGAGACGCCATCCTCCGAGACCGAGCCGACGAAGGAACCGGAAACGGCTACGGAAACCACGACTCCGACAACCAGCCCGACGACGACTACTACGACGACGCCGGCACCGCAGAATGGATCTTCGGGCTCCAGTGATGGTTCGGGCGATAGTGATTTTTCCTCCAACCCGGTGAGGAAGGGATTCTTCATCGCCTTCTGGCTTGCTTTGGGGCTGCTCGGTTTGACCGCGTTTGGGAACTGGCTAAAGCAGCACTGCGACTTCAAGTGGCCGTTCTAAACCACGGGCCCGTTGATGGCAGCGATGGCGTTTGCCAGCAGGGCCGTGAAGAAGGGCACTGAGTCGGGGTAGATGTACTCGTAGCGGGCGTGCGCGCCAGCGCCGCCGGCGCCGAGGCCACAGACGACGGGAACGCCGATGGCGGAGATGAAGTTCGCGTCGGAACCGCCGCCGACGGCGATGCCCTGCAGATCAGCGCGGCCAAGCAGGGCAGCTTGGGTTTTGAGGACCTGGAACAGGGCCTCAGTGCCCGCGGTGTGCTGCATAGGCGGACGGTTCCAGCTGCTCTTGACGGCGATGGACACGCGGGGGTCGGAGGGGGTGATGGAGGCTAGGGCGGCGTCGATACGCTCTGTTTCCTCCGGAACCCAGTGGCGGACGTCGATTTTCGCGGAGGCTGTACCCGCGACAACGTTGGCGCTCGATCCGCCGGTGATGACACCTACGTTGACCGTCGTTCCCTTGTTCGGGTCGCCGAGCTGCGCGGCTTCGAGGCAGAACTCCATGAGGGCGATGATGGCGCTGGCGCCTTTCTCCGGTTCAAGGCCCGCGTGCGCCTCAATGCCCGTGGCTGTGACGGTGATGTCGCCGATGCCTTTGCGCGCGACCTTCACGTTGCCGTCCACGCTGGCTTCCAGTACGAATGCGGCATCGGCGCCACGCGCAGCGTTCTCGATGATGTGCTGGGAGGCAGGTGAGCCGATCTCCTCATCACCGTTGAAAATATAGGTGACGTCGGGGTGGGGGAGGCCCGCGCGACGAAGCAATGTAAGCGCCCAGATGCCTTGCGTGAGCCCGATTTTCATGTCAAACAACCCTGGTCCGGACAGGCGTTCCCGCGGGTCATCGTGGGGTGGTGGGTTCCACGCGGCGACCGTTCCCGCAGGCCACACCGTGTCATAATGCCCCGCGATCACCACGCGCCCCGGTGCGCTGCCACGATACGTGCGCACCACGATGTCGCCGTACTCACCGCCGCTGAAACGCTCCTGCTCATCAGGGCCACCAAGACGCTTATCGACGACCCCCAGCAACCCCTCCAACCCCTCATCCAACCGTGGCTTGTCAAAGCTGTACGTCTCCATGTTCACCAACGTCATGGCATCCGCGATCATGTCATCGATGACAGCCTCGGCAGCGGAGAGGGGAAGGAGTGGGTTCTGTGCTGGGTTGCTCATAGATCCGATTGTGCCAGCGCTGTCAGGGCTGCCGGGATTGCGTGTCTCGCACCCCGGCTAGGCTGGCGAGCATGCAACTGAACTTGACGGGTCCGGGCTGGGACGATGTGACGGTGTCGGCGGCGTTGTTGTCGGGAGACGGCAGCGTGCTGGCCGAACAAGGGGACCAGGAGCAGGTCTATGAACTGGCCAGTGTGACCAAGCTGTTGGCCGCTTACGCCTTCCTCATGGCAGTCGAAGAGGGAGTGTTTGAGCTGGACACGCCGTGTGGGCCGGAGGGGTCCACGGTCCGACACCTTTTAGCGCATGCCTCCGGGGTGGGCTTCAATGACCGGAAGCCACAGAAGCGGCCGGGGGAGCGACGGATTTACTCCTCGGCAGGTTTTGAGATTCTGGCCGAGGCATTGGAACAGGAAACCGGCATGAGCTTCGCGGACTACGCCCGCGAGGGAGTGTTCGAGCCGCTTGGGATGCACAACACGGAGATCTACGGCTCGGCCGGCCACGGGGGACGTTCCACGGTCGCGGACCTCACTGCGTTTGTGAAGGAACTGCTGTCCCCGCAGTTGCTCGCCCCAGAGACACTGGCGGAGGCTTACACCAACCAGTTCGGGGACCTGCGCGGCATTGTGCCTGGTTACGGCATGCAAAAACCCTGCCCGTGGGGGCTGGGTTTTGAGATCAAGGGCGAGAAATCACCTCACTGGACCGGCGACACCATGCCGCCGGAGACAGTTGGGCACTTCGGGATGAGCGGGACGTATGTGTGGGTGGTGCCGGGCGGGGGGACGTCGATAAGCGCTGCGATGGTGGTGCTCACTGACCGCGAGTTCGGTGACTGGGCAAAACCGCTGTGGCAAGAGACGAACACGCGGATCTACCACTCGCTATGATGACCTCGTGTATTTCGGAGGAATCGACAACGCGGTAGGCCAAGCCATCGCGATCCTAGATCTCATCGGCGTGTTCCTGAACGCATTGATCGGTGGGACAGTTGCGCGCCGATTGCGTTTCGACGCAGTCGGGTTCATGCTCATCGCCATCATCTCCGCCATGGCCGGTGGCATGATGCGCGACGCCCTGATTGGCAATACCCCCGTCGCCGCGCTATCCAGCCCCTGGTACATCAGCATCGCTCTCGTCGGCGCGTTAGTGGCCTTCCTGATGAACCTGCGTGGTTACGTGTGGGAAATCACGCGCTTCCACGCTGACATGGTGATTCTGGGTGTGTGGTGCACCACCGGCACCGTCACCACACTTGGCATGGGGGTGTCCTGGATTGGCTGCATTCTCATGGGCGTGATCACCGCGACGGGCGGCATGGTCATCCGCGAGGTACTCATCGGGCGTATCCCCCGCATCCTCAA
Source organism: Corynebacterium sp. MSK044 (assembly GCF_030232825.1). NCBI lineage: Bacteria > Bacillati > Actinomycetota > Actinomycetes > Mycobacteriales > Corynebacteriaceae > Corynebacterium > Corynebacterium sp. MSK044. The sequence goes on along the minus strand of NZ_JASPJJ010000001.1, from coordinate 198,671 downwards.
CGACCAGCAAATGTACGTCGTGCCCGCAATCGTTGGTTCCGCCACGGCGTTGGTTTTGTACCAAGCTGCAGACCCATCGGTGGCGCTCGTGGTTGCACCGCTGACCGCGTTCATCCTCGGGACCGTTGCGTACTGGGCTAAGTGGTACGTGCCGGCGAGCAATGAAGCCGGCCGCTTTGATATCTGGATGACCAAGCTTGTGAGCGTCATCGAACCTAAAAAGGTGCGTGAGTGGCGCCTTGAAAAGGAAGCCACCATGCACGACGACCCGCTTGCCGATGACGGCGTCATGCCCACTAAAGGCGAAGTCCGCGACCAACTGGATGGGAGTGCAGAACCTACCCCCGAAGAGTTCCTTGCCGCATTGTTCCGCGTCTACGTGGACCGGCATGGGGAGGGCTCGTCCGAGGGGTGGGCGCGGGATTAATGCTCGTCTGGGAGTATCGAGCCTCAAGTGCCACTTGAGGGATTGGGGGGATAAAGCGCAGGTTGAGGGTTGTCCGTGTGGCTAGTGGGAAGGAACAATTGCCATGAGTCACATGAGGGCGTAGGGGAAGACGAGCCTCGTCTTGACGTATTAGTTGCACATGTTGCGCGCGCTGCGCGCGCACGGTGCGTCACTAGCGAAAGGACTGATCCCCTCCATGACCACCACACTCATCGCCCCCACCTGCGTACGCACCCAGCCACGCCAAAGTCCCGTCCAGCGGGCGGTACTGACCATTCACGGGATGCCACGACATCTCCGCCTCCGCGTTGAAGAGCTCATGGCCGTGCACTTGAGCCCGCCCGCTGCGCTGGGTGATGGGTCTGGGTCTGCTTTTGGGGTGCTAGATCCAGAGGACATCTGGGACACCATCTGGTTCACCCGCTGGCGCAATGACAGTTCTAACCGCACCATTGCGTGCCGCGAAGTGATCGTGGCGCCGGCCCACGAGTTGTCCGAGTTCCGCGCACACTTGGCCGAACTTTCTGGGACTTTCCGGTTCCACGCGAGTGTTTAAGGGGCAGGTTTTAAAGCCGGGTGAAGGATTTTGCCTCCAGTCACCGCGGGCATTCCTAGAAGCCCAGGTCGGTTCTTCTCGGTTCTGGAGGAGTGCGCAAATCCTTCACTCGGCCCCAGCAAGGTACTCAGCCATGTCCCCCAGGGTGTCCCAGGAACTGAACAACTCCTCATCAATCCGCACGCCAAAGTGGTCTTCCGCGCGCACGACGAACTCGATTTGGGTCAGGGAATCCACGTCCAGGCCATCGAGGGTGTCCGCAGGGGAGATTTCTTGGGTGTCCTCGACAACATCAACCTTGCTCAGTAGTGCGCATAGCTGGGCAAACGCATCACCATCACGGGGGACGGTTTGTTCCTCAGGCTCACTGGCGGGGGCATCAAAACCAAATTTGGCTAGGTCTAGGCGTTGGGAAAGCTCCATGCGGCCATTGTGCCACTAGCGGCTAGGATCAACGGCATGTCGGTTGTCCGGAATCTGCGTGCTGTCCTAGAGCTCTGTACCCCTGCTTGGGATCGTGCGCACCGGGCCGAAAGCGGTGCCCCGGGGCTCACCGGTATGCGGGAGGGCACCACGCGCAATGGGCAGATCGCGGTGCACTGGTATGAGTCGGGCCCACAGGACGCGCCCCTGACCATTCTGTATGTGCACGGCTTCAATATCTCATCGCAGTCCTTCTACCTGCAGGAGCGCGCCCTAAAACCGCTGGGAATCCGCCAACTGTTAGTGGATGTGCGGGGGCATGGCCTTACTACTGCCGACAGCCCAGCGGAGCTGAGTGTGGATCGTGCGGCTGATGATGTGATGGCGGTGCTCGCAGACCGCGGCGTCACAGGGCCCGTGATCGTGGTGGGCCACTCCCTGGGCGGTCCGATTTCGTTATCCCTGATCCGCCGCTATGCCGGCGAGCCAGGCGGATTTGATCTGGCTGGCAGTGTGCAGATCTCCTCGGCAGTGGACCCATTCACGGAACGTGGCTTGCCGCTGGCCCTGGGTGGCAAGGCGGGAACGGCTCTGTACCGTGCGGTGCAGGCGATGCCGGGGCTGTCAGAGGCAGTGCGGGCGGGAGTGACATCTGCCTTGGCACCGCTTTTGGCAGTGGGCTTTTATGCCGGGCACGTGCCCTGGGAAATTATCCGCTTCCACGCCGACATGATTCAGGGCACACCGCTGCGCACCTATGAGGGCTTCTTTCCGGACCTGCGCGAACATTCTGAACGGGGAGTGGAGGCAAAGCTCAAGGGAGTTCCCGGCTACATCCTGGTGGGGGAGCTAGACACCGTGGCGCCTCTGAAGCAATCGGAAGCGCTCCATGAAGTGTGGCCGGATGCTGCGCTACAGGTGCTGCCGCAGTCGGGGCACATGCCGCCATTGGATGCGGCGGGGGCGGTGACAGCGGCGGTCATGCGGTTGGTGGCTAAGCTCCAAACCCGCTAGGAGAACACCATGTCCTTACGCAGGTCGGTGCTTTTGCGGCCCCAGGTTCGATACTCGTGGATGTAGTCCTGGGTAAACGCCCACGGGTCCGTCTCGGCCTGGGTGGGCAGGTCCTTGCGTGCGCGGACGAGGTAGCCGGAGTCCATGTTCATCAACGGGACGTCGGCGCTGAGGTGCGCGGGGAAGCGGGGTGTGGCGGTGGTGTAACCGTCGGCGGACATGAGCTTCCACAGACGGCACATGTAGCGGGACACCAAATCCGCGCGCAAGGTCCAAGACTGGTTGAGGTAGCCCACCGTGAAGGAGAAATTGGGCAGGCCATCCACCATGAGTCCGCGGTAAGCAACGGCGGAGGGGACCGGCTTTTCTTCGCCGTCCACCGAGATGGTGGCGCCGCCAAAGACCTGAATGTCCAGGCCGGTTGCTGTGATGATGATGTCCGCCGGTAGGAAAGACCCATCTTGAAGCTCGATGCCGTCTGCTGTCACGGTGGCGATCTTGCCGGTAACAACCGTGGCGCCGTCCTGCATGGCCTTGAAAAAGTCACCGTCCGGGGACTTGCACACGCGCTGGTCCCACGGGCCATACGGCGGGTTGAAGTGGGCGAGGATGTCCTTGAACGGGATGTACATGCGGTTGAGAAGCATGAAGTAGCCACGAGCCAGGCGCGGGAAACCCTGACATAGCCAGTACTGCATCATGTCGCGCCCGATGTGCAAGGCGCGGGCGGTGGCTAAGGCGCGCGTTTCTGGCATGAGTTTTGTGGTCACGGCGGTGATGTTGTCACGATTGGGTAGCGGCGCCACGTAGGTGGGGGTGCGCTGCAGCATGGTCACGTCCGCACCAGCTTCATGCAGAGCGGGCAGGAGCGTCACAGCGGTGGCGCCGGAGCCGATGATGATGGCTTTCTTCCCTGCCATATCCAGATTCGACGGCCAGTGCTGGGGGTGGATGAGTGTGCCGGTGAAACGCTCCATGCCCGGGATGTCCGCAGTGAAACCCCGGTTGTGCTTGTAGTAGCCGGAGGAAAAGTGCAGGCGCTTGGCCCACACGGTGTGCTCGGTCAGTGGCGCGTCCTCGGGTGCGTTGCCCTCGGGGATGGGCTGGCCATCGTTGCGGGTCAGCATGGTCACTTCCCACAGGCCAGCAGAAGAATCAAAGTTCGCGCTCTTCACCCAGGTATGCAAGGTCAGGCGATCAAATACACCTTCTTCGCGCGCGACATCCTCAATGTATTGCTGGATCCGCTCGCCCGACCCCAGGCTGCCCTTGTGTGGCCACCGCTTGAATGGAAAGGAGAACGTGGCCATGTCCGAATCGGAGCGGATGCCCGGGTATGTAAAGGTCACCCAGGTACCGCCGACAGCCTTGTTGGAATCAACGATCTGCCAATTCCAATCCGGAAAGTTCTCGTTGACATGGTGCGCCAAGTCGATGCCACTCAGTCCAGCACCGACGATGAACAGGTCCAACGGGTTCTCGCGGGAGGATGTATCCAATCGGCTCATGGGGTAGACGATAACAAGTAATTAGCGCTGCCAAATTAAAACAGGTTAATTGCTTGTTCGTGCCTACTCCATCGCGTTTTCCTCACCCTGATCGGAGTGGGAAGGGGCGGCGGTGGGATCGTCGACAAGCAAATCCTTCGCTGCTTGCGCGGCGATGGAGATGTCCAGCTTGCCTTCATCCGCGAGCGCCGTGAGTGCGGCGACAACCATGGATTCCGCATCGATGTTGAAGTAACGGCGAGCGGCCTCGCGTGTGTCGGAGAAGCCGAAACCATCCGCACCGAGCACCACGTAGCGGCCCGGCACGTAGGGGCGGATCTGCTCCTGGAGGTCCGTGGTGAAGTCGCTGGTAGCAATGTACGGGCCTGATGTCTGCTTCAACTGCGTGGTGGCAAATGCCTCGCCCGGATCCTGGTCCGGGTTGTGGATGCGAGCCTTGTTGCGCGCCGCGCCATCACGCGCGAGCTCCGTCCACGAGGTGACGGAGTACACGGACGCGCCCACGCCGTAGTCCTCCTGCAGAATCTGCTGCGCGCGCAGCGCCCACTGCATACCCACGCCGGAGGCGAGCAGGGAGACGTTGTTCTCCTTCTCCTCACCACGATCGAACAGGTAAATGCCCTTGTGCAGACCCTCCACATCGAGGTTCTCCGGGCGAGCCGGCTGGTGGATCGGCTCGTTGTACACGGTGAGGTAGTACATGACGTTCTCACCGCCGTCCTTGCCGTACATGCGCTCAATGCCTCGATCGATGAGGTAAGGCAGCTCGTACGCAAACGCCGGGTCGTACGGCACGACCGCCGGGTTCGTCGACGCCAGAACAGGGGAGTGCCCATCCATGTGCTGCAGGCCCTCGCCGAACAGCGTCGTGCGACCCGCTGTCGCGCCCACGATGAAGCCACGCCCCATCTGATCACCAGCCGCCCAGAAGTTATCGCCGGTGCGCTGGAAACCGAACATGGAGTAGAAGATGTACATGGGGATCATGGGTTCACCATGCGTCGCATAGCTCGTCGCTGCTGCAATAAAGCTTGCCGACGACCCATCCTCATTAATCCCCTCATGCAGAATCTGCCCGTCCGTAGCTTCGCGGTAGGACAGCTGCAGATCATGGTCCACCGGAACGTAGTTCTGGCCCTTCGGGTTGTAAATCTTCAGCGTGGGGAACCAGGAATCTAGGCCGAACGTGCGCGCCTCATCCGGGATGATGGGCACGACACGCTTACCGATCTCCTTGTCCCGCATCAGCGCCTTAAACGTGCGCACCAGGGCCATCGTGGAGGCTACCTTCTGGGAGCCCGAGTCCTTGAACAAGGCCTTGAAGGTCTTTTCAAAGTCGGGCATCTCCAGCGGAGTGTACGCTTCACGACGCTCCGGCAAATACCCGCCGAGCTCCTTACGCCGCTCGATCATGTACTTGACCTCGTCCGAGTCCGGGCCCGGGTTGTAGTACGGCGGCAGGTACGGGTCCTTCTCCAGCTCCTCATCCGTGATGGGGATTTCCTGCTTATCGCGGAAGAGCTTCAGGTCATCGAGCGTGAGGTTCTTCATCTGGTGGGTCGCGTTGCGGCCTTCGAAGTTGTGGCCCAGGCCGTAGCCCTTGATGGTCAGCGCCAGGATGACCGTCGGCTTACCGTTCTTGGTCTCCAATGCCTTCTTGTAAGCAGCGTAGACCTTGCGGTAGTCGTGGCCACCGCGGCGCAGCTTCCAGATCTGCTCATCTGTCATGTCCTCAACCAACTTCGCCGTGCGCGGATCCCGGCCGAAGAAGTGCTCGCGGACATAGGCGCCATCGTTGGCCTTGAACGTCTGGTAGTCACCGTCCTTGGTGGTGTTCATGATGTGGACAAGCGCGTTATCCTCATCCTTCTCCAACAGCTCATCCCACTCGCGGCCCCAGATCACCTTGATCACGTTCCAGCCGGCACCCTTGAAGAAGGACTCCAGCTCCTGGACGATTTGGCCGTTGCCGCGCACGGGGCCGTCGAGACGCTGCAGGTTGCAGTTCACCACAAACGTCAGATTGTCCAGCTCATACAGGCTGGCCATCTGGAGCAGGCCACGGGATTCCGGCTCATCCATCTCACCGTCACCGAGGAATGCCCACACATGCTGCTGGTCCGTGTCCTTGATCCCGCGGTCCTGCAGGTACTTGTTAAAGCGCGCCTGGTAAATCGCATTCATCGGGCCCAAGCCCATGGACACCGTGGGGAACTCCCAGAACTCCGGCATATCGTGCGGGTGAGGGTAGGACGGCATGCCCACATCCGGGCGCGACTTCTGCTGGCGGAAGCCATCCATCTGCTCCTCGCTCAGGCGACCTTCCAGGAACGCACGGGCGTAAATACCCGGGGAGGCGTGCCCCTGCACAAAGATCTGGTCACCACCCTGCGGTGCATCTTTGCCGTGGAAGAAGTGGTTGAAACCAACCTCATACAGCGCTGCCGCCGAGGCGTAAGTGGAAATGTGGCCGCCGACCTTAATACCCGGCCGCTGCGCGCGGTGCACCATGATCGCCGCGTTCCACCGGATCCAACGACGGTAGCGCTTTTCCATCTCCTCATCGCCCGGGAAGTCCGGCTCCAACGTCGTGGGAATGGTGTTCACAAAATCCGTCGACGTCAACGCCGGTAGTGGTACACGCTGCGCAGAGGCGCGCTCCAACAGGCGAAGCATGAGGTAGCGGGCGCGCTCCGGGGCCGAATCCTCCAACAGGCCATCTAGAGAATCAATCCACTCCTGAGTTTCCTCCGGGTCCGGATCGTGCATGTAGGAAGCAACCCCATCGCGGATGAGCGGGATGTTTGAATCCTCCGCGTGTGGGGTTGTGAGGTCGGGGTTGCCCGAATTCGTGTCAGCCATTGGGTACCTCCGTCAAGGTGTGAAAGTCTCGGGCTGCAAGAGCCCTCAGTACACGCTCGAGGATACTACTTTTGCGCTGACCCACCCGAAGTTCAGTATTCCCCGAAGATGCGCGGTATCCTGGCTATATTCATATCCAACACAATGGGAGGCAATTCGACAGTGGGCGCCACTGGTGCTGTGAACTACGTAGACAAGCTGGGAATTTCTACAGATGATGTAGTCCAGGAACTCGGCTGGGATGAGGATTGTGATTCTTCCTTGTCCGAAGCCATCGAGGATCACATCGGGGAACTCCTGCTTGATGAAGACACGGATGAGCTTTGCGACGTTGTCTTGCTCTGGCACCGCGCCGGCGACGATGACCTCGTGGACGTCCTCGTCGATGCCGGCCGTAATCTTGGCGACGGTGGCCGCATCTGGCTCCTCACCCCCGGCGCAAACCAGCCCGGCGAAGTCCACCCAGGCGACATCTCTGAATCCGCCCAACTGGCAGGCCTCCTGCAAACCAAGGCGGACCGCGTCGGTGACTGGCAAGGCTCCTGCCTCCGCAGCGCCGGCGCAAAGCGCTAACTGGCTCTGGGGTGCCAGAGCCCTGACCGGCCCTTTTGTTTCTAGTGTTGGGTGCATGTTAATCTTCACCCCACGTGTTCATTCGCGTGAGCGCCGTTAGCTCAGCTGGAAGAGCAACTGGTTTACACCCAGTAGGTCGGCGGTTCGAGCCCGTCATGGCGCACCAGTTCACAGCCACTTTCCGCTAGTCGGGGAGTGGCTTTCGGTTTTCCCGGGGCCTTGCCCGGGTGCCTCCCTATCTGCCCGTGGCCGGTGTGCTGTGTAAAAGGTTACATCGCCAAAAATCAGCCCAAGCAAAACACCTGGTAGCGGATTTCTGTCAGGGGGTAGTTACTGTTGCAATGTAAAATTTTACACAGCCCCTACACGGTGAGGCGCGTGTTCAGGGGTTAGAAGCCCTTGGGGCCCTTCTCCGCCCACGGGTTCTTGCGGGACTGGCCGTAGCGCGCCCGGGCAGGGGCAGAGGCAGGGGCAGCGCCCGGAGCGGGAGCAGCCTCATGTGGTTCCTCAGCGGGGGCAGTGGACTCCGCGGATGTACTGGTCAGAGCTTCCATCTCTCGCTGTTCGTCGCGGTAGCGGCGGCGTTCCCGGATCTCGGAGTAGAGGAAGTAGGCGAGGCCGGCGGGGGCCATGATGCCGAAGGCGATCCACTGCAGGCCGTAGGAGAGGTGGTTGCCGCGGTCGAGCATGGGCAGCGGGATGGGGTTGAGGACGCCGGGTTGGTCGGAAAGAAGCTGCGCGTAGGGGCTGACTAGTTCTTGGGAAGTGGCCTCGGCGACTTGGGGGGTGTGGATGGTTTGGACCATGGTGTAGCCCTGATCCTCAAGAGGGGTGCTCTCTGTGGCGGGGTCGGAGGTGCGCAGCATTGCCGAGAGGGTGGTGGTGCCGGTAGGTGCGGGGTCGAAAGCGGGGACGCGGGTGCCGCCCTCAGCTGCGGGGACCCAACCACGGTTGACCAGGATGGTGTCACCGGAGTCCAAAGTGAAGGGCACGAGCGACTGGAAGGCAGGGGTACCGTCCACCGGGCGCAGGCGCAGGAGGATTTCGCTGTCCGGGTTGTAGTGCCCGGTCATGGTCACGCGCGTCCATTCCTTCTCGGGGGTGTATCCCTCCGCCAGGATGGTGGTCACGTCGACGGGGTCTGCCTCGAACGCGGCTTCAATCCGCTGGTTGCGCTCTTTGATGTCGTGGTCTTTATTCAGCTGCCACGGGGACAACCAGGTGATGGCAAACCACGAGAATGCGATGGCCAAAATGGCGGCGATGACCCAGCCGGGGTTTACAAAAGACTTCCACAGGGGGCGAGAGGTCTGGCTGTTCGAGGCGGTCACGGCGCTTACTCTACCCGTTCGCGGACCCAGTCCAGAATGCCGTCGGCAGCCGCTTCGATCTGCTGGCGGGTGACGGTGAAGCCTTCGGGGCCGCCGTAGTAGGGGTCTTCTACACCAGCACCTGATGGGGCGTCGGGGTCGAAGGAACGCAGGAGACGGATCTTCTCTTCGGGCACGCCCCGGGCCACGAGTTCAGAGACATGGCGGGTGTCCAATGCCACGATCAGGTCAGCGTTCATCCGCGAGCCATCAAACTGTGCGGCGCGGTGGGTGGAACCGTCATAACCAGCAGCAGCAAGCTCGGCCAGGGCCCGGCTATCAGCGGGGTTGCCCACGTGCCAGCCGCCGATGCCGGAGGAGGTGAGGTGGACGTGAGGGTCCAGGGAGGCGTCGATAAGCTTTTGGCGAATGATGACTTCCGCCATGGGCGAGCGGCAAATATTGCCTGTGCACACGAAATCGATGTGGATCATGGGGCCTCCTTGCATGGAACGTGTCTGTGACACCCAGCATGACAGCGGGGCGGGGTGCGGGCAACGTGTCCCCTAGACTTGGGTGCATGACTGAGAGGACTGTCGGCGATATTGTTGCCGCATTGGAGCAGGCGTACCCGCCGAATCTCGCCGAATCGTGGGACGCAGTGGGGCTGATCTGCGGAGATCCGGCGGATAAGGTGTCCAAGGTGGCCTTCGCGCTTGATTGCACGCAGGCGGTTGCGGATCGCGCGGTGGAGTTGGGCGCGGACCTTTTGGTGGTGCATCATCCGCTGTTGCTGCGTGGGGTGACCTCGGTGGCGGCGAATACGCCGAAGGGCAAGGTCATTCACACGCTGGTGCGTGGCGGTTGCGCTCTGTTCGCGGCGCATACGAATGCGGATTCGGCGCGTCCCGGGGTTTCGGACAAGCTCGCTGAGCTGGTGGGTATCACGCCGGGCCGCCCGATCAAGGTTGTGGAGCCGAATTTGACGGATCTGTGGGGCGTGCACGTTCCCGCCGCGCATGCGCAGAGCTTGCTGGATGAGCTTTTTAGCGCCGGCGCTGGCACCATCGGCAACTACTCCCACTGCAGCTTCGCGTGGGAGGGGAGTGGCAGCTTCACTCCGGAAGACGGGGCAGATCCCACGGATGGTTCGGTGGGGGAACACTACTCGGCTGCGGAGACGCGCGTGCAGTTCGTGGCGCCGACGAAGCTGCGCGCGCGACTTGTCAGCGTGCTGCGTGAGGCGCACCCGTATGAGGAGCCGGCCTTTGACGTGGTTACGCTGGAATACACCGGGGACATCAACACGGCCACGGGATTGGGTCGCGTGGGTGAGCTGCCGGAGGCCATGACCTTGCGTGAGTTCACCCAGCAGGTAGCTAATGCCCTGCCGGTGACAGAGTGGGGTGTGCGTGCTGCGGGTGATCCGGAGCAGATGGTGAAGAAGGTCGCGGTGTCCTCCGGATCGGGGGACAGTTTCTTGGCGGATGTGGCTCGGCTTGGGGTGGACGTGTACGTCACGTCGGATCTGCGCCACCACCCGGTGGATGAGCACCTGCGTGCCGGTGGTCCCGCCGTCATTGATACGGCGCACTGGGCCAGTGAGTTCCCGTGGACCACGCAGGCCAGCGAGGTTGTGGCCGCGGCCTACCCGAATGTACAAACAGAGGTTATCTCCCTGCGCACGGATCCATGGACGATCTCAGCGCACGCTGATAAGCCTGCCAACAACGAGACAAATTAAGTAGGAGTTTGACCCCCATGCAGTTGGACATCGATAAGCAGCGCACCCTGCTCGCTCTCGCTGTGGCGGAGCGCAGTGCGGCGAACCCGGCCCCGTCGACTCCGGAGGAGCAGGAGCTGGCGGAGTTGTTGAAGAAGCGCCCGGGCCTGGTGAATGCGTCCGCGGCCGCGCAGCTCGCTGTGGATGATCTGGAGGCGGAGATCCTGCGCATCCAGGAGGATGAGCGCAAGCTGAAGAAGCGCGAGCTGGATGACAAGCGGCAGTTGATGGCGGAGACGGATCCAGAGCGTCGCAAGGATTTGGAGCATGACCGTTACGCGGCGAAGTCCCGCATCGCGGATCTGCTGTACGAACTCAAGGAGGCGCACGGCGAGGTCAAGGCCCTGCGCAATAACCGCGATGTGCACGGCGCGAAGCTGGATGAGCTGGACCGCAAGATTGAGGCCGCCCAGCGCGCAGTGGATGCGTTGCCGGAGAAGGAACCAGTGGATACGGATGAGCTCCGTGCGCAGCTGCCGGCATCCATTCTGGGCGTGTATGCCACGGTGGGTGCTGCGCATTTTAACGGCCGTACGTGTGGTTCCTGCTTCATTCAGCTGCCGCCAGCTGAGCGCAATGAGATCCTGGCTACCCCAGCTGACGAGCTTCCTACCTGCCCCAATTGCGGCACGTTGCTCGTGCGTGACAGCGAGTAACACATGAAAATTACGATCTACACCGACGGTGGTTCCCGCGGGAATCCGGGGGTCGCGGGTTCGGGCAGTGTGCTTTTCGACGCTACCGGGGCAACCCTCGCCGAAATCGCCTACGTCGTTGGCCAAGATGCTTCCAACAACGTGGCCGAGTACCACGGTCTGCTGCGCGGCCTTGAAGCAGCACGGGATTTCGGGGCGACGGAGGTGGAGGTCTTCATGGACTCCAAGCTCGTCGTGGAGCAGATGTCTGGCCGGTGGAAGATCAAACACCCCGACATGAAGAAGTTGGCGCTGGAAGCTCGTGACCTGGCGCAGGGTTTCCAGAGTGTGTCCTACAACTGGGTGCCGCGGGAGAAGAACAAGAAGGCCGATGAGCTGTCGAACGTGGCCATGGATGCCGCCGCGAAGGGAGCCAAGCCGGGCATCATCGAGGCTGGCCCGAAAACTGAGAAAAAGAGCCACGTCGTGGCCAGCCCCGCCCACTGGCATGGCACCGATGCGCCGCGCACTCGGTTTGTACTGCTGCGACATGGCCAGACAGAGCATTCCGCCGAGAAGCGCTACAGCGGTTCTTCCGACCCCCAGTTGACGGAGCTGGGCCGGAAGCAGGCGCGCCGGGCTGCGGAGGCTGTGACCAAGCTAGGCCAGATCGACCGCATCATTACATCACCGGCCAAGCGCACCCAGGAAACAGCGAGTGCGTGCGCGGAGGTACTCGGTGTTCCTGCCGAGGATATTGTCACCGTGGATGGTTTCCGGGAAGTGGACTTCGGTGACTTTGAGGGGCTCAGCCGCGACGAGGCGCAGGAGCAGTACCCGGACGAGTTCGCTGACTGGCAGGCGAGTACCACCCAAGCCCCGCCCAACGGTGAATCCATCAGCGCGTTGCACCGCCGCATCACCCGCGCTCGGCTGAAACTCCAAGAGGAGTACGAGGGCGAAACGGTGCTGGTGGTCACCCACATGAGCCCCATCAAATCCGTCATTCGGCAGGCGCTGGAATCCGGCCCGAACACGTTCCGCCACGTGTTCTTGGACCTCGCCTCCATTTCCATCATTGAGTTCTACGGGGAAATGGGCGTGGTGCGCTGCGTCAATGACGTCGCCCACTTCCGCTCATAGGCCTGCACGGAGTACAGTTACTGCCTGCGAGTGAGTCGGCCGGGTGATCGCGGCGTCCCGTACCGCCACGCATGTGGGCAGGCGGGGGTCGAGGAAAGTCCGGACTCCACAGGGCACGGTGGTTGTTAACGGCAACCCGGGGCAACCCGCGGGAAAGTGCAACAGAGAGTAGACCGCCCGGGCAACCGGGTAAGGGTGAAAGGGTGCGGTAAGAGCGCACCGGCGGCGGTGGTGACACAGCCGGCCAGGTAAACCCCACCGGGAGCAAGGCAAGAGCCGCTGTCTTTTAGGCAGCGGTTGTCGGATGTTAAGGCGGCCCGCTAAGTCCGAAGGTAGCTGCTTGAGGCGTCCAGCAATGGTCGCCCTAGATGGATGATCACCACCTCCACGTGGTTCACGTGGAGGGACAGAATCCGGCTCATAGGCCGACTCACTCGCCCAGTTTCTGCCAAAATGGGCGGCTATGAAACTTTACGCAGCACCGCTTGATTTCCGTCCGATCGCCCACGAGTTCAAGGTGCCCACGGATTTCACGCCCGAATTGCACGAGGCAGCTGCGCAAGCCACGGACAGGTATGCAGATGTGCGTATCGACGCCCGCTGGATCCCCCTCGTCACCATCGACCCCGTCGGCTCCAAAGACCTTGACCAGGCGGTGGCCATTGAGCGCCGGGGTGAGGGCTTCCGCGTGTACTACGCCATTGCGGACGTAGCCGCGTTCATTGAACCAGGTGGTGTTTTGGACCGGGAGTCGCTCGTGCGTGGCCAGACCATCTACCTGCCGGATGAGCCGGCGCGGCTGCATCCGGAGGAGTTGAGTGAGGGGTCGGCGTCGCTTCTGGCGGACGTCGATAGGCCAGCTGTGCTATGGACTTTCGACCTGGACTCGGCGGGCGAGATCGAAACCGTGGACCTGACCCGCGCGATGGTGCATTCGGTGGCGCGGCTGGATTATGACGGGGTACAGGCGGACCTGGATGCAGGTCAGCTGCATCCCTCGATCGAGTTGTTGCCGGAGGTAGGGGAGTTGCGGGCGGCGTCCTCGTTACGCAGAAAAGCAATCAATCTGCGCCTGCCGTCCGTGCGTGTGCGAGAAGGCGATGGGGATGAATATCAGCTCATCATCGAGCCGCGCCACAAGGTGATGGACTATAACTCGGAGATCTCCCTGCTCACTGGCATGGCGGCAGGGCAGATGATGCAGTCGGCAGGGACCGGCTTTCTACGCACATTGCGGCCTGCCGAGCCGAGCGCTGAACAGTTATTCCGCGCGGAAGCATGGGCATTGGGCTACGCGCTCGCGCATGACACGGACATTGGATCGTTCTTGCATACCGTCGATGCAGACACCCCACGTGGCATGGCCATCATGCGTGAAGCGCAGAAGCTTCTGCGCGGTGCGGGCTACGTTGACGTAGCGGAGAAGGAGCCAGAGATTCACGCTGGTATTGGTGGCTACTACTCGCACGTGACCGCGCCGTTGCGTCGCCTGGTGGACCGCTATGCCACGGAAGTGTGCCTGGCGTTGAGCGCCGGAACCGAGGTGCCGCAATGGGTGAGCGAGGATGCGCCGACGGTACTGAAAACCATGATGCGCACGAACCAGCTGGCTAATACCGTGGATCGAGCCTGCCTTAACCTCACGGAGGCCACCGTGCTTCAACCATGGGTCGGACACAACTTCCAGGCTGTGATCATGCAGACGAACGAAGAGGCAGGCACAGCCCGCGTATTCATCCTGGACCCGCCGGTGCTCGCCGAATGTGCCGGCCAACCGGAAGAGGCGACGGAGACAATGCTCTCCTTGGTCCACGCAAACCCGCAGGAACGCGACGTGCTATTCGCCTGGCCGGCGGACTAACTCTCCACCTGTGCTGGCGTGCCCTGGGTGACCTCCATGACGGCGAGGCCATCAGCAGCAAGATCTGCCATCATGTTGTCCGCGTTCTTGGCCGGAATATAAGCGATCACTGCCTGGGACATTCCGGCCGCTGCCGGGCGAGCTGCACGCGCCCCACGGAGGGTGAGCAGCTCCACCAGCTGCCCTGGTACGGGCAGCTCAGGAGTCTGCGCCGGTGTGTTGATGATGGTGAAGAATTCATCCCCGTGCATCGAGCGCAACGCCTTTGCAGCGAGAGTGGCCTGGTTCGTTTCCGTCTCACTGAACACCACCCATGCGCGGGAAGTGTCCAGTGTGGGGGCGGAATCAGCCCCGTGTACCTGGCGGCGGGCATCCACCCACTCCACCACGCGTTCTGCTGCTTCCGGCAACTGGCGCAGGGAGCTGACACCAAAGTTGGCGCAGGCGTCATCGATGAACTTCCGGCCCTTGATTACTGCATCAGTCTTATCGACACAGACCTCACCAAAGCTCGCTGCCACCGCGAAGACACGCACGCCCTCCCGCGCCGGGTGTGGTGCTTGGGTCAACGAACCATCCGCATAATCGACGACGGAGACCGTCTCCCCAGCCCCACGCAAAGCTGTCGAGTGACGGGCACGCAACACCGGAACATCAGAGAACGTTTTCGCTGACTGTGATGCAATTTCGGCGAGGCGGGTGCGTAGGGGCGCGGTATCAATATCCCCATCATCAGCCAGCAGAGCCAAGCACAATGCGGCGTCAGCTGCGTGCAGAGCACCCAAGCCGGAACCCAATGGGATGTCGGAGACAACCGTGATGTCCAAACCCGCGGTATCGCGGGAGAGCATCTGCCGCCCAATCAAGGTGTGCACCAGACCACCCAAACGAACAGCCAAGCCACGTGGCGGCTCCTCCTGCGTTGTGGGTGCTTCCTCAGCGGCAAAAGAAGTAAAACCAGAGTCACTCAACTGCGCCAGTTGCGCGCCCTCAACCTGGTCAGCGATCTCCTGGCCCGCGAAATCCGCATGTACCGCGATGATGTTGTCCGTCCGAGGGCTCACCGCAACAGCAGCCCGCACACCCGCCAGACCCACAACGGTGACCCCGCCGAAGTGATCTGCGTTTTCCCCAATCACCACGAACGTGCCCGGCGCACTCGCCACATGGCGTGGGGTAAGCCCCGTCACGCTGTGGTGCAGTTGCTCCACGCGGGTGGCGGCGGGGGTCTGCGGTGCGGTCCACACAGGCATGGATGACGTCCTTCTGCTCGGCGTACAAATTACAGCCACAACAGTACCAACGCTCCATGTAGCCTTTGAGGTGTAGTACGTGGGGCACGCCCCCGTGACAAGAAAGGAGCCAACAATGGCAGACGAGAAATTCTATTTCGACCCCACAACCCACGAAGTCACCCAGGGCAAAGAGACCTCCTGGGATAACCGCATGGGCCCCTACGACACCCGCGAAGAAGCCGAACGCGCTCTGGAAAAAGTAGCCGAGCGCAACAAGCAGGCCGAAGCCCAAGACGAAGCAGACGACGACTGGGGTCAGCCCGCCTCGTGGGAAAAGTAACCAGTTGCTTTGCCCACGAGGCAGAAGGACAAGGGGATTAATCGTCCTTCGGGCCTAGTTTCTTGAAGGCCTTCTGCACCTTGGCTAGGGCCTTCGGGTACTTCTTCAGCGCCTTGTCACCGCGCTCAACCTCGTGCTGGCAGAGCATGCCGTAGGTGAACGTGTCCTCACCATGACGGCGTGCACGGGTAGTGAACTTCTCCAGCCGCTGCCGGGTAGCCACCGAATCCTGATACTCACCGAGGACATCCTGGGCCTTGGCGCAGGCCTTGACGAGTTTCTTCGTGTTCAACTCAGAGGTTTCCGCCGCGACAGCGCAGTACCGCAGCTTCTTCACTGCCTTGCGTACATCATGGAGGGACTCCGCGCGGTCCTGCCAGGTAGGAGCTTCCTCGGCAGGCTGCTCGACCTGTTCCAGACGAGTGATCACGCGTGAGTAGGCGGTAGAGAGATGATCGAAGAGGATGTCCGCAGGTGCCACTGAGGGGCTCTCAGTGCCTTCGGCGTTTTCAGCATCACCGGCAATGCCCGAGGCGAGGGGTGGGGTGGCAATGAGGGCATCCAAGTCGTCGAGAAGCTGCAGATAGCGCGACGAATTGAGAGCTTTCACAATGCGTTTGTGGGCGCGCTCATACTTGCGACGCATGGTGTCGCGGATGCGTGTGACAGCGACGTCCTCAAGCAGGCCGGACGCATCAGCGTCGAGCTGCTCAATCAGGCGTTCCTCGATGACCTCCGCATCGCGGGCGCTACCCAACAGGTCAGCGAGCAGTTTCAGTTCGGCTTCAAGGGGACGGACCTGTTCGGCGTCGAGAATGCCTTCGAAGGTGACCAAGAGACTGCGCAACTCGCGAGTGGCCACGCGCATTTGGTGGACAGAATCCGGCTCATCAGCACGAACCTTCGGGTCCGTGTCCACCAACTTGTTGCGCTGCGTGCGCAGGGCATCCACGACAACGCGGACAGGGGAATCTGGAGCGAACTGCTCAAGAGCAGAAGAATCCAGGTGAGGCGGAAGGGGTGCATCGTTGACGGAATCGCCCAGGGCGGTGGAGAGCTTAGACGGGGACTCAGAAACGCGTGCACCTTGGCTCAACAGCAAGGATGTCGCCTCGTGGAGAACGGCTGCGCCATCCAGCCTTTCGTTGACGGCGGGACTTAATTCCACTTCCCACTCACGCCACGACGTCTCTTGGCCGCCGGGTAGAAGGGACTGTGCAGTGACTCGGTCATCACAAAATTCGGCGATAACCTGCCCGTCGGCGCCTAGAAGCAAGGTCTCCGTACGAGTGTTGTCCACACGCGCGATCGGGGCGAGAGCCTCATCCCGCACGATCGCGCGTACCGCGCTCAGCAGCTCTTGTGGCGGGGTAGTGGCATCACCTAGTGGTGCGTGAAGCTCCGTACGGCCAATATCCCCGGGCAGCTTGATGTGCCAGCCGTCATCATTGCCACCAGTTCGGCGGCGCAGCGTGATCTTCGCGCGAGTCAGGCGTAGATCCGCAGTGTCGTAGTAGATCGCCGACAGATCCTGCTCAACCGGCTCGCCCAAAGACTCAACCGCAGTCAGCTGCGTGAGATCGGGCACGGAAGCGGTGTCATCGACGGCAAACTTGGACTCAACCTCAAGGAAGGTTTCGGAGCTCATGGGAATGTGCATCCTTTATGCGCTGGCGGTGAATAGGGGACACGATCGCGCCGGGCACCGCGGAACCTCACGATGCGGGGCTCACCACACAGTTTACTCCGCGCACAGGGCTGGGCTAGGCGTACTCAAAAGCACCCGTGTGGCACCCCCAGGTGTGCTTCGTGGGTGCGGTGTTGATGAGTCGGTTTGACTATCGCGCCACGCAACGCTCGGCGACCTGCGGTTTTGTTCCGTGCGATTCGGAATAGTCAAACCAACTCTTTTTGGGCAGGGGGCGTGTGTCCGCCTCTGGCACGACGCTGTCGCGGCATTAGGCACAGAAGGCGGCGTTCACCCCACAGGACACATCAGAGGGGCTGCAGCGGTGAACATGCACACTTCTGACCAAGCTGGAACTACATTGGAAAGGCATGAACAGCCAACAAGAAAACGTCCTGCGCGAGGTTGAGGAGCGGGACATTCGTTTCATCCGTCTGTGGTTTACCGATTTGTTTGGGTCGTTGAAGACGGTGATGATGTCGCCGGCCGAATTGGAAACGGCGTTTGATGAAGGTGTTGGCTTTGATGGCTCGTCCATTGAGGGGTTTTCCCGGGTTTCCGAGTCGGATACGCTGCTGCTGCCGGACCCTTCGACGTTCCAGCCGTTGCCGTTTGATGCGGAGGATGGGCTGCAGACGGCGCGGATGTTCTGCGATATTTCCATGCCGGATGGCAAGCCGTTGTATGCGGATCCGCGTCAGGTGTTGCGCCGTCAACTCAACAAGGCAGCAGAAGCCGGTTTTGAGTGCGTGGCCAGCCCGGAGATTGAGTTTTTTGCGCTGACGGGTGGGGAGGATCCCCGGCCGGTGGATGATGGCGGTTATTTTGATCAGGCGAAGCAGAATGCGGCGCCGAGGTTCCGCAGACAAGCAATTTCAGCGCTTGAGTACATGGGCATTGCTACAGAGTTCTCCCACCATGAGGGCTCGCCGGGGCAGCAGGAGATTGATCTGCGGCACACGGATGCGCTGACGATGGCGGATAACATCATTGCGTTCCGTTATGTGGTGAAGACGGTGGCGGAGGCGAACGGCATTCTGGCAACGTTTATGCCTAAGCCTTTCCGTGAGCACAATGGTTCGGCGATGCACACGCACTTCTCTCTCTTCGAGGGTGAGGAGAATGCGTTCCATGATCCGGATGATGAATATTCGCTGTCCACCACGGCGCGCCAGTTCATCGCGGGTGTGATCGCGCATGCGAATGAGATCTCCGCGGTGACTAATCAGTGGGTGAACTCGTACAAGCGTCTCCAGTTCGGGTCGGAGGCGCCGACCGCAGCAACGTGGGGCGTGTCCAACCGTTCCGCGATGGTGCGGGTGCCCACGTATCGCCTGCACAAGAGTGCTTCTCGACGCATTGAGGTCCGCACCATCGACTCCGCCGCGAACCCGTACCTGGCTTTCGCTGCGATCTTTGCGGCCGGACTGGACGGCATTGAGAAGGGCCTTGAACTGGGTGAGCCCGCGGTGGATGACGTGTTCGCGCTCACCCGACGGGAGCGGCGTGCGATGGGCTATAAGGATTTGCCGGGCTCCCTCGATGAGGCTCTGCGCGCATTGGAAAAGTCCGAGTTCATGGCGGAGGTACTGGGCGAGCAGGTCTTTGAATTCTTCCTGCGTTCCAAGTGGGATGAGTGGCATGCCTACGAGGATCAGATCACTCCGTGGGAACTGGCTAACAACCTCAACCTCTAAGACAGGATGAATATGGCGCGCACGAAGTCTCCTTCACCAGCTCAATTGGCCTTGACCGGAAAAACCGCAGCAGAGGATTTGGAGCGGCTGGGCTGGAGTGACAATGACGTGCTGTACACCCTCGGCGGATCCGGCAACCCGGATATCACGCTGAACACGGCTTTTCGCCTGGCGGAGGCGTTGGACGACAAGTACGAGGAGCTGCACCAAGCGCTTATCAGTGATGAGGTGCTGCGCGTCCGCCTCTTTGCCTTGTTGGGCGGGTCGACGGCCTTGGGGGACCACCTGGTGGCGCACCCGGAGGAATGGAAGCTGCTGGCGGAGCCGTTGCCTACCCGGGGTGAGATCTTCCAGATCATGTTGGGCGCGGTTGATGCACAGCCGGAACCGGGGGATCCCACTGCCAACGCAGATTTGGACCAGCCCGGCACCTACCGCGCAGCCATCACGGGTACAGACGCAAAGAAGATTCTGAAGAGCACGTATCGCACGCTGGTCATGCGTGTAGCAGCGGCGGATCTCGCTGGAACGTACTCCGCCTTCAAAGGCTACGGCGCCGACCAGCCGGTCTTAAGCTACAGCGAGGTCACGGAACTGCTCACCACCATTGCGGATGCGGCGCTGACCGCAGCGCTGGCTGTGGCGGTGCGTTCGGTGTGCGGGGATGACCCGATGAATGGGAAGCTGGCCGTCATCGCGATGGGTAAGTGCGGTGCGCGGGAGCTGAACTACATCTCCGATGTGGATGTCATTTTCGTTGCGGAGCCGGCGGATGCGCAGGCGACGAAGGTGGCTAGCGAGTTTACGTCGATAGGCACTGCTGCCTTCTTTGACGTGGACCCGAACCTGCGGCCGGAAGGCAAGTCTGGCGCGCTGGTGCGCACGCTGGAATCCCATGAGACTTACTACAAGCGCTGGGCGGAAACGTGGGAGTTCCAGGCGCTGCTGAAAGCCCGCCCGATGACGGGTGACATGGAGTTGGGGCAGGCCTACCGGGAAAAATTGAAGCCGATGGTGTGGGAGTCTTCCCAGCGAGACTCCTTCGTGGAGGACGTGCAGGCGATGCGTCGGCGCGTGTTGTCGAATGTGCCGGAAGATATGCGTTCGCGTGAGCTCAAGCTCGGCCAGGGTGGCCTGCGCGATGTGGAATTCGCCGTGCAGCTTTTGCAGCTCGTGCATGGGCGTATCGACGCTGCCTTGCGCACTAAAAACACCATCGAATCCATCCAGGCTCTCTCGGATGGAGGCTACATTGGCCGCGAAGATGCCGTACATCTCATCGAGGCGTACGAGTTTTTGCGGCTGCTGGAACACCGCCTTCAGCTCCACCGCTTCCGCCGCACGCACACGCTGCCGGAAGACGATGATGCAGCGAACCGACGGTGGCTGGCACTGACCTCTGGCTTTATCTCCTCACCGACCCTGTCCGCGGTGGATGAGATGGATGCGCGGCTGAAAGCTGAGCGCAAGAAGATTTCGGACCTGCACTCGCGGTTGTTCTACCGCCCGCTGTTGAATTCGATTGCGGGGATGAGTGTGGGGGAGGCGTCGCTAAGCAAAGATGCGGCGATTGAACAGCTCAAGGCGCTGGGGTACACGCACCCCACGCGTGCCTACCAGCACCTGTCCGCGCTGGTGAAGGGTACTTCGCGCAAGGCGAAGCTGCAGGCGATTCTGCTGCCCACACTGCTGGTGTGGCTAGGGGAGACCGCGGACCCGGATGCCGGTTTGCTCAACTACCGCAAGCTGTCTGATGCCGCGCAGGATCGCTCGTGGTTCTTGCGCATGCTTCGAGACGAAGGAGTGGTCGGCGAACGCCTCATGCACATCCTGGGCACATCCCCCTATGCGGCGAACCTGATCATTTCCGCGCCCGATGTAGTCAAGCAGCTCGGTGATGGTGCAACACAGCCGAAGCTGCTCGATCCGGAGCCGGACCGGGTGTACAAGGCATTGATCGCGGCAGCGAAACGTCATGCCGACCCGGATAAGGCAGTCAGCGTTGCGCGCTCCCTGCGTCGCGCGGAGCTTGCCCGCATTGCTTCCGCGGACCTGCTGGGCATGATGGATGTGCGCGAGGTGTGCGACCAGCTGTCCTGGGTGTGGAACGCCGTGCTCGAGGCAGGCCTGCGAGCAGAAGTTCATGCGGACCTGCTGGAACGCGGGGTGGAAGAACCTTTGGCCCGCATCGCTGTCATCGGTATGGGGCGCCTCGGTGGTGCGGAGCTGGGCTATGGCTCAGACGCAGATGTGATGATCGTGGCTGAGCCCAGCGAGGGCGTGGATGAAGTGGAAGCGCTGGCCTGGGCTGCCAAGATCATTGATCAACTGCGGAAGCGCCTATCCAAGCCGTCCGGTGATCCGCCACTGGAAGTTGATCTGGGGCTGCGACCGGAAGGTCGTTCTGGTGCGGTGGTGCGCACGATTGCGTCCTACAAGCGCTACTACCAAGAGTGGGGTGAGGTATGGGAGCGCCAAGCACTGCTGCGCGCCACTTACATCGCCGGTGACGCGCATGTGGGGGAGGAATTCCTGCACAGCATCGACCCATTCCGTTACCCCGATGGGGGTGCGAGTGAATCGGATATTCGTGAGATCCGTCGTATGAAGGCTCGCGTGGACAATGAACGCCTGCCACGCAATGCGGACCGTGCAACCCACACGAAGTTGGGGCGCGGCGCGCTGACAGATATTGAGTGGACGGTGCAGCTGCTCACCATGATGCACGCCCACACCTACCCGCAGCTCCACAACACGTCGACGCTGGAGGTGCTGGACTTCCTCGTCACGGATACAGCTGCTGACATCATTGCCCCCGCACAGGCCCGCACGCTGACGGACGCCTGGTTGCTGGCCACAGCAGCACGCAACGCATTGGTCTTGGTCACCGGCAAGCGCATCGATCAGTTGCCTGGCCCGGGTGCTCAACTCAACCAGGTAGCCGGTGCAGCCGGATATGACCCACATGATGCGCAAGCGTTCCTCGACCACTATCTGAAGGTGACGCGTCGGGCTCACCGCATCGTGGAAGAAGTGTTCTGGGGTGAAGAGCCGTCTTTTGAGTACGACTAACTTCGGCTGAGATTGGCGAGCTCCGGGGACGGTGTGCCCAAAGGTGTGATCCAGGCACGCTAGACTCCTAGGGGTGGATTACATCTCAACGCGTGATACGACGAAGACCCCGCAGAAGTTCACCGACATTCTGCTGTCCGGACTAGCCCCCGACGGCGGACTGTATGTGCCGGTTGCGTACCCGCGCATTACAGAGGAGAAACTGGCCGAGTGGCGCGAAGTCCTCGCCGACGGCGGCTACCCGGCCCTGGCCGCTGAGGTAGTCAAGCTCTTTGTTAGCGATATCCCGCCGGCGAAGGTTGAGGAGCTCACCGCCGCTGCTTACCGCACCCCGGTGTTTAGCACCGAAGAGATCGTCCCCGTCACCGCGCTCGAAGACGGCATCTACCTTGCGCACCTGTCCGAAGGCCCCACGGCTGCGTTCAAGGACATGGCCATGCAGTTGCTCGGCGAGCTCTTCGAGTTTGAGCTGGCGCGCCGGGAGGAAACCCTGAACATTTTGGGTGCTACCTCCGGCGATACTGGCTCGTCTGCGGAGTACGCCATGCGTGGCCGCGACAACATCAACGTGTTCATGCTCACCCCAGCTGGCCGCATGACCCCGTTCCAGCAGGCCCAGATGTTTGGTCTGGATGAGCCGAACATCTTCAACATCGCGCTCGATGGCGTTTTCGACGACTGCCAGGACGTAGTCAAGGAAGTCAACGCCGATGCGGCCTTCAAGTCCAAGCACCACATCGGTGCCGTGAACTCCATCAACTGGGCACGTTTGTTGGCGCAGACGATTTACTACATTTCCTCCTACATCAAGCTCACGTCGCCGCCAGCTCCGGGGCAGGAGCCGCAGCAGGTGTCCTTCTGCGTGCCCACCGGCAACTTCGGCGACATTTGCGCTGGCCATATTGCGAAGCAGATGGGACTGCCCATAGACAAGCTCATCGTGGCCACGAATGAGAATGACGTGCTCCATGAGTTCTTCAGCTCCGGGCAGTACCGTCCGCGTTCCTCCGCGGAAACACATGCAACGTCCTCGCCGTCGATGGATATTTCCCGCGCATCCAACTTTGAGCGCTTCATCTTTGATGTGCTGGACCGCGACGCAGCAAAGACCAAGGATCTCTTCGGTATGCAGGTCAAGGCCGGAGGCTTTGAGCTTAACGACGACGTGATGGCTGAGATTCGCAACACGTACGGCTTCCTATCCGGCCGTTCCACGCACGCCGATCGCATTGCGACGATCCGTGAGACCCACACCAACCAGTCCACCCTCATCGACCCGCACACCGCTGACGGTGTCTTCGTTGCCCGTGGCCTCAAGGATCAGGTGGACACCCCGATCGTGGTTTTGGAGACTGCGCTGCCGGTGAAGTTCTCCGAAACGATCGTCGAAGCAACTGGCCAGGAGCCGGACGTGCCGGAGCGTTTCGCTGGCATCATGGATGCGGACCGCCACGTGGTAGATATGCCCAATGACGCTGAAGCTGTCAAGGAGTACATTGCCAGCATCGACGGCAACGGTGGTACGGGTAACTAAGGAGCGACCATGGCACAGGAACAATTTGCTGGCCCCGAGCACTACGTAGAGTTCGACCCAGAGAAATTCATCCGCGACCTGAAGATCCAGAACGATCTGAAGGACGAGGATGAAGCAACCACGGATTCTTCTGAGTCCTAAGATCCTCCTTCATGCACTCACAGTTCCCGCCCGAGCAGTACCCGCTGCCCGATGATGAGTATCAACCCAGAAGGGGAGATGGTTCCACATTCTGGGCGGCCATGGTGGTCATTGTCAGCTTTGTTGTGGCTGCAGTGGTCTACCTGGGTGTGACCACATCGCAGTATCCGACGCTGACGGTGGAAGAGCGCCACGAGCGCGAAGGCGTACAAACACCGGGGGCACCCCCAGCTGATCCAGCTGGGGGAACAGTGATTCAGGTGCCTACCTTCGCACTGTGGGCGCCAGGCACCAAGATTCAGTCCACGGACCACTACCCACAAGCCGGGGAATCATTCGTTGCGCAGTCGTGTACCGTCGCATTCAGCTTCAGTGCTGCGGACGGCCGGAATTTTGCTGTGACCGCGGGACACTGTGGCCGTGAAGGAGATCTGGTGTGGCCCACCACCGCCGAGACGGCAGCTGATTACGCAGTCGAGGCCGGCCGTTTTATCTATTCCGGACTGTACAGCGAAGGCAATGATGGTGTTGACGTAGGCATCATTGAGATCACGGATCCCAACCGTTACATGGATCTGGTGGGCGCCCCGATCCCCACTGCCATCTATGGCGGTGCACTGTCGCGTGAGGATCCCATTTGTAAAACCGGTGGAACCACGGGATATACCTGCGGTGTGTTTGAAGATAGTGGCCGCGTGCAGCTCATCCGCACCGAAGCAGAAGGGGAGCGCGAAACCTACGGGGATATTGGTCACCTGTGTGCCTCACCCGGTGATTCGGGTGGTCCCGTGTTCCATGAGATCAATGGCCGCGCCACCATCATCGGTGTCGTCTCCGGCACTGAAGCGGAGCGAGCTGAAGAATCATGCGAGCTGCCTGATTCCCACATGAGGCTCATGTCTTATGCCAACTATGAGCAGGTTATGGCTGTGATCAATCGCGTTGTCCCCGATGCCCAATTCGAGGAACAAACCTGGTAACTACATCGCTGCCCTCGTGACGACGTAGACTCGGCCCCATGCCTATCCCAGAGTTCATCGTGGAAACCCGGAAGAAAATTGGAACGGATCTGATGTGGATCCCGGCTGTATCCGCCATTGTGCTGCGAGACTCAACCGATGACTCCCCGTGGGCTGTGCCCGAGGTGCTCCTTGTCCAACGCGCGGACAATGGCGCGTGGACCCCCGTCACAGGTATCTGCGATCCGGGGGAGGAGCCCCACGATGCTGCTGTGCGTGAGGTGCGCGAGGAAACCGGCTTGGACGTTACACCGGCTGCTTTGCTGGGCGCGGGCGCAATCGGGCCGATCGTTCACGCGAACGGTGACAATGCTTCCTACATGTCCGTGGCCATCCGCTTGGAGGCCACCGACCCGTCCGCGGTGCCTTTCGTGGCTGATGATGAATCGAGTGACGTTGGCTGGTTCTCCATCGCCCACATGCCGGTGACTGACCCGAAGTGGCGTCTTGTCATCGCTGATGCGATTGCACAACGTAAACACCCTGCTAATTTCACGCCGCGCATGGGGTTTGCCAAGCGCTCATGACCGTCCGCTTCGGCATCGACGTCAGCGAGCACCAAGACGGCATCAGCCTTGTGCGCGCCGCCGCTGAGGGCATCGAGTTCGCTATCGTGCGCACAACGGATGGCACCTATCGTGACCGCACGTATCGTTCGCATATCGACGACGCCTTGGCCGCCCCCATCTCCACCGAGGCTTACCACTATCTGCGCAATCCGAGTGAGGGCACATCTATCGCCGAGCAAGTCGCGGCGTCCGTGGATGTGATGGGTGGTGCCGGCAGCCCATGGGCGCGCCCAATCTGGTTGGACTGTGAAACACCAGCGGGTTTAAACCTTGGTCACATCCGTGAAGCACGCGATCGTTTTCACGCAGCCGGTATTGACGTGGCAGGCGTGTACACCTATCCCCGGTACTGGCGGTGGCGGATGTTTGGGGCTGACACTCGTGAATTCGGGGCATTATGGGTGGCCAGCTACGTCCACAACAAGGCAGGAATCCCCGCGGATATTTTTCCGGGGCTGGGGGAGTGGCCTGCGAACGTCGGCAAGCAAAAACCCGCCATGTGGCAGTTTGGTTCACAGGCCACGGTGGCGGGTTACGCGGTGGACATTAACGCCCAGTTGATCTAACGCCCCACTAGTACGCGTTCGGCCACCCCGGCTGCTGCGGTTGAACTGGCTGAGGCATGAAAGCATTCTGCGGCTTCTTGTTTGCAATCAGCACGTAAATGCTGAATCCCACAGCAACCAAGCAGAGGACGGTCCAGAGCCAGAAACCAGCGCTGAAGGAGATCGTCGCCATATCGGCGACCACAGGGTCAGCAACGGCAGAGAACCGGGATGCCGCCCCAAGAAGGAGCGCAAGGAACTGGACTGCGCCAGCAACAAGACCAAAAACAGCAGCGATCTTGACCTTGTTCAGAACGCCCATCACCACAGCGCCAACCAACAATGCGAGCACGCTCAACGTGATGAGCATGAAAACGATCTTCATAGTCTCGTAGTCACTACCAAGCTCAGAAGTGATTTCCTCATCGAAGGCTTCCGCGAACGAACCAACGCCATCGCCCTGCATGTTGAGTGTGCCCCACCAGTTGAACGTAGTCGTTACTGAGCCAAAACTGTCGAAGATATCGGAATCCTCACCGAGGAATTCATCAAGGAAAGGTACTTCTGCAGTCATGGCCTGAGCAAAACTTGAACCCGTGATCTTCACAGCGACGTAGGGCAGGAAGCTACTGATCAACGTCAGAATGAACAGTCCCACGTACACCCACGTCGGCCACGCCGGAAGCGCAAACTGCTTCTGCTGTGGCTGTCCCATCGGCGGATAGTACTGCTGTTGGGGTGGCTGCTGTTGATACTGCTGCTGGTGCGGTGGAACCGGAGCGCCCCAGTTATGTGCAGACGGTTGGGGTGCACCGTAATTCGGTTCAGGGGAGTTCGGGTACGTCATAATCGCCTTTCGCTGTGTATTCTCGCGGGGTGTAAAGCTCGGGAATACCGTAGCACCGGAAGGCTTGGAATATGCGCGGAGGGCAGAGGTGAAACCGCCCGAAGCGGGGTGCCTCTTACGTCGACAGGTCGACGTCGTCCCAATCCGCGTGCGGGTGGAACAGCCACGCTAGTGCGCGGTGCCATTCCAGAAGCGTGCTGGCGGTTGGCTCGTCGATAGTTGCTGGGCGCTCGGGATTCAGCTGCTCATCGACGGCGATCCAGCGCATCGAATGGACGAATTCGTACGTGTCGCACAACTCCGGCAAACCGATGAGCGCCGTCGCCTGCTCGTGAATGGCGGTCTCGCCGGTGTCCGCGACCCACGGAGCCAGTGAACTCGTATCACCTCGGACTTCCCCTTCAGGAAGTTCCACGATGCCCAGAGCGTGCGCGAGCATCTGTGCTGCTATGACTTGCCATGACAGCTGAGTTGCCAAGTAGCGTGCTTCATCGCCAGCGGGGGAGGCGGTATGCGGTGTCACACCGGAGTCGAGGAGCTCGATGAAGCGGTGTTCTGTCGGCGTCAGTGTTTCAAATGCGCCGGGCAGCACTCCACGAACCGCCTCCAGTGGTGGCTCCGAGCCGCTGGAGAAAAACCCGGCTACCTCGGAGACGGCAATCAGGGAGATGAATCGCTGCGCAACCTCCCGGGGATCAGGCACTACGGCTTCATATTCGCTGCGCACCGGCGGGTAGTGCGCGGGCAGCGATAGCCCAGTGTCCTGCGTGATTGTCGCGCGCACTCGCAACGCCCGCTCCCGTGCCGCCGGGTGGTATGGGACAGCACCTCCAGCGATGATGTCCTCGCCCTGCCCGTTGAGCACCGTGCCGTCGGGCATAAAGAATATCGAATTAGTCTGCACTGCCCAGCTCTCGAGGCCACGCAGGTCTTCGCGCTCAAAGACGTACTGCCGTTGTGTTTCCCCGATATGACGGATCAGCCCGAACATGCTCGGGGTCATCTCCTGTCCACCACGGTCCCATACGTACCCCGTGAAGCCGTCAACGTGCCCAGCCAGTTCCGGATCGTCCACACCACGCTGGTGGGAGTAGTCCCCCGGGACCTCATCACTAACGGTTGAATATGCGTTGATGTACATGCTCGGTGATTTTAAGTGAGGTGAAGCAATCCTGCTTTCCTTAGCGGACGAGTTGACGTAACCCCGAAGCGGGATGCCTAATGGTCAAATGGCATCAACGTCCCAACACTCCAACCCGAAAGGTCCCGGCGCGGCAGCGTTGCTGTCGGCCCCGTTGCTGTTCCTCGCCGTTATTGCGGTGGCGATCAACCTGCGCGCGGGTATTTCATCGGTGGGGCCAGTGTTGGAGGAAACGCTCGCCGCCTTCGGGGCAGGGGCGTCCCAGGCCGGACTGATCACCGCGATGCCGGGGTTCTTGTTCGCGCTAATGGGATTAGGTGCCGTGCCCGTGGCTATGCGCTTGGGGTTGACGCGGACTATCGCGCTGGGCACCGTACTCACATTCGTCGGGTTGGCGGTGCGCCCTTGGGTGGGAGCAATGGCGGTGTTCATCGCGCTCACCGGATTCGTCGTCGCGGGCATCGCGGTGGCCAACGTGCTGCTCCCCGCGTGGATCAAGCAGCATGGTGGGCGCCACATGGTGGCGTTGATGACGGCCTATGGTGCTCTGCTTGGCTTGTCCGGAGCCGTTGGCCCGTTGAGCGCGTTGGTGTTCACCGGCGACGGTGCCTGGCAGTGGGCGTTGGCCGTGTGGGCTGTTCCGGCGGTGGTGCAGGTTGTGGTGTGGCTGGTGGTCGTCGGCAAGCTTGGTAACGATGCACCCCGCAGCGATGCAGCTACCGCCGACGATGACGCGACCCTCAACGTGCCCATGTGGCGCTCGCCGACGGCGCTGTTCCTGTTGGTCTTCTTCGGCTTGCAGTCGATGAACGCGTACGTGCAAATGGGCTGGCTGCCACAGATCTACCGCGACAGTGGCTTATCCGCGACAACCGGCACGATCGCGCTGGCTTTGGTCGGTGGCCTCAACGTGATCGGCGGGCTGGTGATGCCCATGCTCATCGCACGCGCCCGTACACTCACCCCGTTCGTCGTGGTCTTCGCCACCGCCACCGCGGCCGGATATCTGGGACTTCTGCTGAGCGGCGATAAGCTCCCTCTTCTGTGGGCTTTCCTGTTGGGTATCGGTGGGTTCTGTTTCCCCACCGCTATCGCCCTGATCCCAGCACGCAGCCGTACGGGTACCTGCTGGCGGGCACAGGGCCAGTCGTGGTCGGGGCAGCCTACGGCGCGACGGGGCAGTGGCGGGAGATCCTCATCGCGCTCGTTGCCAGCGCCGTGCTCATGGGCGCGATCGGGGTACGTGCGGCCGCGCCGGTGAGCATCGATGATGAGCTGGCTGCTGCTAGGTGAGGGCACTTTCGGACAACTCTTTGACCAAGGCGAACCCAGCCTATCTCGATGCCCTCTCCCACGAAACCCCTATCTGTTTTCCCACGGGACTGTCAGCTCGCTCGTCTAGTACATCCTTCCCCAGCGTTGGAAGAGCTAGAGGGAGCTTTGAAAATCGTTGATCTTCTCGCCGATTTTGAGAAACTGCTCCGTTTGAAAGTTCAGTGCCTCGCGCAGGACTTCGGTCGAGGCTTCCTCGCGGTAGTTGAGGATGGTGAGTGACGCCCCGGCTAAGGCCAGCGCAGATTTCTGGGCGAAGTAGAGCGAGTCTAGTTCCAGCACAGTTGGGTTCGCATCGGCTGCGGATAGTTGAAACAGAGCTTTCCATGCGTTGTAGTGGGCGTAAACGCTCAGCATGTCGTAGAAATCTTCTCCGATCAGTTCACCCGATGTTTCTCTCACGATGTCAGAAATTGTTTCTTTGTCGTGTTTTAGTTCTGGAATGAAGTGTTTTCGCGTATAGCGCTCCACTATCCGGTTCAGCCCCGAATACAAACCTTCCAGGTCTTTTTGCTTATGGGCTCCGTCAATTTTCATGCCGACGCGGAGTGCTCTGACGGCACGGACTGTTCTGACTTCGGGTTCTTCGTCTCGGGTGATGAACAGCAACAACGCGCAGTATTCCACACCGCTGCGAGCTAAGGGGGCGACGATGGCTGGAGAAGTGAACGAGTCCGTCATCAGACGGCCTACGGTGTGAATGTGTGCTCCAGCAACTTGAAGGATGCTTCCGGCTATTTCATCCGGCAGGCGAGCCACGTTGTCAATCGCTTTATCCAATTTCGCGTTGACCTGATTGGCTAAGTCTAACCCCCACGAGGGCTGCGATCTTCCTATTTCGTTGGCGATATTCGCGAGTCCAGTGCAAAGATTGAACATCTCATTCTTGAACTCGCCTATGCGTGGGTCCAAGTTGCTTTCATCGTGGGTCGTCATCATAGAGTGTGTCAGGAAGTTTGTGTGTGAGGCTCTGTTTTAGAGGTCGAGTCGGGTAAACATATTAGGTCTATTTTCGAAAAGCTACCTACGCTGAGGTACATGTTTACCGCACTGCACCGAGCTGTCGGCGTACCCGCCGGCCCGATTACGGATGAGATGGTTACCCAAGCCGTCACGGAAAGCGTCCCGGAGTCCGAGTCGCTAGACTTTAAACGTTCGCTGCCACCAAAAGAGACGCTGGTCCAGTCGGATGTTAAGAAGGACTTGGCCGCCATGGCCAACTACGGAGGTGGGGTACTCGTCTACGGCGTGACAGACAATAACAGTCATGCGGGTAGCCGCCTAGATGTCGGCGAGATCGATGACAACTACATTCAGGCGTACCAGCGTGTTGCCTACAACCATGTCACACCACCGTTGCACAACGTTGAGCTCATTCCCCTCGGTTCGGATGACGGTCCGAGAGCTCTAGTAGTCGTAGTCCCAGCAAGCCCGCAAGTGCCTCACATGCTCATTGACAAGGACAAGAAGTTTCAGGTTCCGGTTCGCCACGGAGCGGACACCGGCTGGCTTCCCGAGTCGGAAATCGCCCGTCTCTACCAACAGCGATTTGCCACATCCCGCGAGCAGCGCCAGATGCTGCTGGACCTCTATGGACGTACCAGCGACTTGACCGCATCAAATGGTTACTGGGCTGTTGCCGTCGCGCGGCCAACCACGGAAACCGTGCCGGTGCCTATGGAAAACCAGGACGTAAGCCAGTTCGTCAACCGGCTTGTGAATCAGCGGGACAATCTGTGGGGGTACAGGCGCCCTGAGACGCCGCTCGGGGCGTATTTCAGTAACGTTTACCCACGTCGAGGGTTTCGTAGCTGGCGCTACGTCCTACTAGCTGACGAGACGAACCGTCCCGAGTCGTACCTAGGCTTCCATGACGACGGCTCGGTGTCCGCTTTGGCGAACCTTCCGGTTACAGAGGAAAACGGAACGGCGGTTGCTGCATTCTTCATCGAAGCGTTTGTGGCCGACTTCATGCTCGCCGCGCGCGGAATGAGTAAACGAAGTGGTAGCGGCGTGTACGACTTGAGACTCGGGATTGAGTGGGAAGGTAGCGAGCCGCTTCGTCTACACAGGCAGCATGAGTTCGCTACTTTCGACCCGCTGCCCGTGTCGAGGTTCGTTCCGGTCGACGCGACGGTCGATTTCTCGGATGACGATGTCTTCTTCGACCATGTGGAGGCGATTGGTCAGGACTGCCTCAACCAGGCCGGCATTGTCTCGCTCAATGTCATCCCGCGTGGAAGCGAGCACTTTGCCCAGGTTCTGGAGTGGTTCCCAGACCAGCCCAGTTCCGAGGAATAACTAGTCAGCTAACACTCGCATCTAGTGGGTTTGCCACTGCTCCTCGAACTAGCCGTGCAATTCCGAGAGCTTTGGGGCGAGTTTGCTAGGCGTTGTACAAAGCCACGAGCGGGACCCTCCAGTCTTCGTGGTCCTCGTGTATGAGGGGTTTGTCGCTATTTATCCAAGCGGTCCAAAGCACCGGGAAGTCTTCGAATCGGTGAGTGTGCAACCCATTGAGGTCGAGGTACAAAGTGTCCGGGTGCCTTTCGTTGTGGCTGCGCACTTCCTCTTTGGTTCGCAGCCACGCCAATTCGGCCCCGTCTCGAATCATGCCGCGAATTTCCGTGGCGGCTATATTGAGCCGACCATTCGTAGACCAAACGAGCTCCTCAGCAGCCTCCATAAAACCGATAAAGAACCTGTCCGTGGGCAGTGCGGTAGCGATTGTCTGGCCTTCGTTTTCCATGACCCAACAGCCGTCTTCTCGCTGCTCAGCGATAATCGCCCGCGGGTGAACATTACCTTGGTGGTAGTAGATGTCGCGCATGGCCCGGCAGTATAGACCAAGTTGGACGGCGGTCAGTTCCGCCCAACTCGGCAATCACTCTTACAACTTCGGCATCCGCTCCGTCACCGAACCGGCAACCAAGTCGGCCCACGAGTCAGAAGATGCAATGTCGTCCTCGTAGGCAATGAGGTAGCCCCAGGTCTGGTCCTCGTACTCCGGCATGCCCACGAGTTGGCGCACCACACGCTCCGCGGCTGCGCGCTTGGCCTGGACACGTTCGTCGTCTCGGCCGCGGTTTTCCTTGGCTTCGACAATCCAGTGAGTGCCCTCCTTGTCGAAAACGACGAAATCGGGCACGTACGAGTTGTGCGGGGTATAAGCCACCCTTGCACCTTCGTGAGCGTAGATACGTTTCCACCACACGACATTCGGGTCAAGGTCGAACAAAGCCGCCAGGCGGTATTCACCGGTAAACGAGTCGAAGCGGGCCGCCTCGAACAACCCCTTTTTCCAGGTGCCGTAGAACTCGGCGTCGCTAAAGCCTGCCTTACTCGCGCTCTTCGCTTGCCGGTCAAGCAGTTGCAGCACCTTCTTGTCGAGCTCCAAAACGAACGAGTCGTCAATGGGCAAAGTAACCGGGTGGATAGTCACCGTCGTTCCGGTCTGGGCGTGCGCCTTTTTGGACTCTTCGACCACGAGTTCTCGAAGGTGCCGGGCCGCAGACTCCTTGGCTTTCTCCGTCCATTGGTCAATCTTGGTCGCATCCATAAAGGCCGGCACAATACGGCGCTTGAGTTGGCTGGTGTTTTCTGCCGTCGCGGCAACCGCGCCGGAACCCATGACGCGGCGGATAAGTTCCGCTGCCACCTGGGAAGACGTCTGTTTGAAACTCGGCACGGCGAAGCGCTCATCGTTGTCGAGCTCAATAGCGTTGCCCTCTTCTGCGACACCAATCTTGGTGCGGGCCAAGTATTCGTCGGTGTCGGTGACTTTGCGTGCTTGCTCGACAACGGCGGCGTTGGTGACGTCGACCAGTTCAAACTGCTTCTTCGTCTTCGTCATGGTCGACGACGGGAAGTCAAAGGTGGTGCCAGCAAACTTCTTGTTGATGTGGACAACGACCGGTGTGAAAACCTCGACGCCCTTGGTCACGTCGTCTTCGTCGGTTAGTGCTCGTGTGCCCACGGTGCGGCCGGCCGTGGTGTCAGGCACGCCGGGTGAGGTGAGCGCGTCCTCGCTAGGTTTGATCGTGGTGGTGGAAGTCTCGTCGGTAGTAGCGGTGGTGCCTGCCTCAGTGCCAGTGCCAACTTGCGGCGGGTTGGAAGTACCAGGTGGGGTAATGATCTCTTTGCTGCCTCCGTCTCGAACCGCGTCCTGGATACCGAACTGTTTGAGAACGTTTTCGCTCTCCAAGAGCTTGACAAAGGACTCGTGCGACAGGATGTCTAGTTCGTCAATGGCAGAAACGCCCGTGAGTGCCCCGAATGGCAAGCGCAAACCTCGGCCCATGACCTGCTGGGTCAGTACCTCCGAGCCCATTGTGCGAAGCGTACACATCACCGCGATGCGCTTGGTGTCCCAGCCTTCACGCAGTTTGTTGACCGAGACGATGACCCGAACCGGGGAGTTGTCCGTGTCGAGGTAGCGCAAAAACGACTGGGTGGTGGCATCGTTGTGCTCGTTGTCTACCTGGAGCACTGCAAGCGGGTCACCGACGAAACCGGGGCCACGAAGCCTTTCGGCAACTTCCGTTGAATGAGGCACGCCGGAGCAGACGACGAACAGCAACGGCTTAGTCTGCTTTCCGTTCGGGTGGGCCGCCCGGTAGTTCGCGTACGCCTCCTCTTTGATAGCCAGAAGCGATAGCGCGTCTTGGAGTTGACGGTCTTCTGAGTCGTAGCCCGATTCACGGTAGACCAGCACCGGCTGTTTGACGTAGCCGTCCTGGATAGCACGCCACAGCGGGTAGCGGTAGACAATAGCGTCGCCCTCGTCTGGCGAGGCTGTTAGCCCTACGGTTACAACCGGTTTAAGAGCGGTCAGGGACTTGCGGAACGTCTTTGCAGTGGAGCCGAACAGGTGGGACTCGTCGGCAATAATGACCAAGTCCTCGGTGTCGATAAGCCTCTGCGCTAAGGCTCCGGACTCCTCTTGGAACTTCCAGGTCCTACGGCGCGCTGCTTCCTCGCCCGTGGCGACGTTCTTTCCTCCTTCCTTTGGGGGAAAGAGCTGGTGGACGTTGAAGACATAGAGCGTTGAGGCACCCTCGCCGACAAACAAGTCGGCGGCCGCGTAATTGACGCGCACGTTCGACACGTCATCCGGAGTGACAAGCCGAGGCGGAATATCGAAGCCGCCAATGTAGCGGTGCGAGCCCTTTGAGAAGTCGAGCACGGTCTTGTCCTGCACCACCTTCGTCGGGGTGACCACCATGACATTGGGGTGGCCTTGGCGGCGCAGGTACTCGGTAAACGCGGCCATGACGTAGGTCTTGCCAGCGCCGGTGGCGAGGTTGAGCACCAGCGGCTCCAACGCGTTGTAATCGCCGTTCTCGATTCGTTTCACCAATGCGGTGAGCGCTTCGGTATTCGGGGCGCGGAGGTCGAACTTTGACGTGAGTTCTGCAACCAAGTTTTCATCGTATGAGAGGTTGAGTTTCTGTGACATGGTTACTTCTCCACCTCTTGAGCATCGGAATAAGGGAACAGGTCAAGCGGGACGTGAACAACGCGAGAACCGTTCTTGAAGCCTCGGACGTGCTCGCGGGCACGCGGGTCAACCATGGTGGCCGCGAACAGGACTGAGTGGCCCGGTGGGAGGTGGGACATGACTTCGTCAATCTTCTCTTCATCAAGCACACCTTCGACCACGATGAGGTGCTCGCGACCGCGTTTACCGTCGAAGTGCAAGTCCCCAGGGGTGAGCGTAAAGCGAAGTTGTGCCGCTACGGAGCGTACGAGCAGGTCGCCGGTAGCGTGCTCGGTCAGGGTGGTCAGTGCCACCTCTGGGTCATAGTCGTAGCAAGGTGGCTCAAGGTGAGCGACGGTAAAGCCACCGCCGCCTCGCCAGTTGACAACACCCTTGACCGGCTTAGTCTTGGTCATCTTCTTAAGTTGCTTGATAGCGGGGTTCTTCTTCAGTTCGTCATCGTTCTTGATGGCCTTATTCAACAGGGACGTGAACTTCTGTGCATCCTCCGGAGTCAAGCCTTCCGGCAAACCGTCCTGGGTTGCGTCGGCTCGCTCTTCCTTCTGGATGGTGATTCCACCCTGGTCTTCGTTGTTAATGACTTTTTCAAGGCGGGGACGAGTAAAGCGGTTGAACGTGTCCTCTACAAGCTCGCAGGTGACCCAGCGTCGTCCCATTTTCTGGGCGACCGCTGCGGTTGTTCCTGAACCGGCGAACACGTCCAGAACGATGTCATCGGGGTTGGAAGCGATGTGGATGATGCGTTCGAGGAGGCGTTCGGGCTTAGGGGTGGAGAACGCGGTGGTGTCGGGGAACAACGCTCGGATTTCTTTTGCCGCAGCATCAGTATGCCCGACCTCCTCATGCGGAAATAAATTGATAGGGGTTCGTCCCGGAACTTCCGAAAGGTAGCGTTTGCGACGAAAGCCGCCGTACCCACCTCGCGTAATAAGGAACTGTGGCCAGTCACCCTTCTGGAATACCTCCAGTGCGCGCTCGCTGTCCTGTTCGTTCCAGTCTGGGATAACCAGAGGTTTTACATCGTCTCTCAACTCAAGGCCGGGAGGAACAATCCTGCGTCGGTTCTCCATCTCCTCGTCGGTATTCTCACCCCATTCGTAACGACCCCACCCACGCATGATTTCGAGCAGATTGTTAGGGGCAAAACGCCAGCAGGTTCCACTCGCCGGGTAGATCATCTCACCAGTGATAGGGTGCTGAATACCGAAGGTGGAGGGGTGTTGACGAGACCCGTTTGTCGGGGCACATGGGTTGTCGCTTGTCCACGGTCCGTTCTTGTCCCGGTCTGGGTTTTTGTAAATGGAGTTCATTTCGGCGGTCCGCGGGAGTCGATTTGGGGCGAACGCGTCAGACTTGCGGTAAACGAGGATCACGTCGGTGACGGACGGAATGCCCGTGGAATCGTTGCGTGGCGAGTAGGTCTTTTCCCAAGACACCTCGGTCACAAAATTCCCGCTCCCAAAAACCTCGTCCATAAGCGACCGCATCCGGTGGTTCTCCACGTCATCCAAGTGAACCCAGATCGAACCGTCCTCGCTGAGAAGGTCCCGCAGGTGCAACACTCGGTCACGCATCATGGTCAGCCACACGGAATGCTCGAGGTTGTCCTCGTAGTTGGCGAAGGTCTGAGCTGTGTTAAACGGCGGGTCAATGTAGATGCACTTGACCTTTCCGACATACTTCCCTGACCAATCCGGAATGCGCGTTAGCGCTTCGAGTACATCGCCAGACTCACCCAGAATGAGCAAGTTGTCTGACTGTGGCTCCAAGTCCGCGCGATCGGAGTAGGTTGTGCTCTCCTCTTTCTCTGCCCTCGTCCCGGTCACCGTTTCGTCCACCGTTACGACTCTCGTTTCGCAGTACCTTGGGTCTCGGGGGTCTACCCATGTGTAGCCATAGCGGCCTTGCTCGGTTGGAATGAGTGCCTTGTCTTTGTTCGTCCAGGTCAACTCAAGACGTTGTTGTCTGCCCAACAGGGTCTCCTTAACTCTCTTGCCGTGCGCCTTCGTTGCTTAACACAGTAGCCGGGGGCACGACACTAGCCCGACAAAACGGCCCATGGGGGCGAACTTGCTTTCGAGTCGTTCTCCGGTACGGACGCCGAGTTGCTCAAAGTTCTCGACTTGGAGTCCTAAGCGGTTCGCGCTGCGGTTGCCGAAGCGACCAGTGCAGAAGCTGTACACGAGTAATTCGAATACGTCTACAAGTAGAGGGTGCTGTCACTGAAAGTTCTCTTAACACCGAATTGTTCTCAAGCTCGATAGTAAATCGTTTGGGTTGTCCCCCTTTAGATAACTGATTCTCTCTGCTAATGAAAGAGCAGGGATCAAAGTCTGATCTTTCCCATTGCAGCAGTTTTTCTTCGGGCAGTATGCCAAATCTGAACGCCAGAATGTGCGCACCGCGCTACCTTACTCCCGCGAGTGGGAGGAGATTTACCGTCCGCTCCGCGAGATGATCGAGTCTGAGAACAGTGTCTTCAAGTCCGAGGTCGATATCGGCTGGGGGAGAGCGGACCAAGAGGTACTCGCGTGGCTACGCTGCCTTCGTGTTGTTTGTCGGCGTTGCCGCGGTTGTGACCAACTGGGTGACTGCGCAGAAGTATCTCAAGCGTCGGCGCGATGAAGCGCTGCGTCCGCCGCCGCGTGGCGGGCGCCCGAAGAAGAAGCGGGCTGAGGAAGACAAGTTGCTCGATGTCGCCGCAGCGAATGCTCCGCCGAAGATCGGCCAGGCGGCATAGGAGGCCACGAGACCCCTCAAGGGGCCGTGGTCTACACGCCGTTGTTGGGTGCTTAAAAACGGCTCATTCGGGGGTGAAATCCCGGCCAAAATGGCCCTGAAATAGCGCCAACCCCGAGAATCCGCGTGGAATCTCGGGGTTTCGTCGTGCGAGGCGAGTTTTCCGAATATCTGCTGTTCAGAAGTCCGAAAGTGCTGGTGAGCTTTAAACGTCGAAGTACAGCTCGTACTCCAGCGGCGTCGGGCCGAGGCGGGACGGCGCGATCTCGCGGTCGTGCTTGAGCTTGATGTAGGTCTCGATGAGGTCTTCGGTGAACACGTCGCCTTCGGTGAGGAACTCGTGGTCCTCTTCGAGTGTGGCGAGGGATGCCTCGAGGGAGGTCGGTGCCTGCGGGATGGACTTGGCTTCCTCCGGTGGGAGCTCGTAGAGGTCCTTGTCCACTGGCTCGTGTGGCTCGATGCGGTTCTTCACACCGTCCAGGCCCGCCATCATCATGGCCGCGAAGCCCAGGTACGGGTTGCCGCTCGGGTCCGGGGCGCGGAACTCGATGCGCTTTGCCTTCGGGTTGGAGCCCGTGATCGGGATGCGGATGGCGGCGGAGCGGTTGCGCTGGGAATATACCAGGTTGATGGGAGCCTCAAAGCCAGGGACGAGGCGGTGGTAGGAGTTCAGCGTCGGGTTGGTAAAGGCCAGGACAGCGCCAGCGTGGTGCAGGATGCCGCCGATGTACCAGCGGGCAATGTCGGACAGGCCACCGTAGCCAGACTCGTCGTAGAAGAGCGGCTTGCCGTCCTTCCACAGGGACTGGTGGGCGTGCATACCGGAGCCAGCCTCATTAGCCAGGGGCTTCGGCATGAACGTTGCGGTCTTGCCCCACTGCTGAGCGGTGTTTTTGATGATGTACTTGAAGGTCTGCAGATCATCCGCCGCGTGCAGGAGGGTGTTGAACTTGTAGTTGATTTCCTGCTGGCCGCCGGAACCGACCTCGTGGTGGAAGCGCTCAATCTCAAAACCAGCCTCAGCCAGTTTCAGCGTCATGTCATCGCGCACATCCAGCGTCTTGTCGTACGGCGGGACAGGGAAGTAGCCACCCTTCATGCGGGTCTTGTATCCCAGGTTCGGGGAGCCATCGAGCTCAGCCTCACGGTCGCGGTTCCACCAGCCTTCGATGGAATCAACCTCGTAGAAAGCGCGGTGCGGTTCGGAGGAGTAACGCACGGAGTCGAAGAGGTAGAACTCAGCCTCAGCGCCGAAGAAGCAGGTATCGGCGATGCCGGTGGAATCCAGGTACTCCTCAGCCTTGCGGGCCACATTGCGCGGGTCGCGGGAGAATGCTTCGTGGGTGAACGGGTCGTTCACAAAGAACTTCACGTTCAGGGTCTTCGCCTTGCGGAAAGGATCGATCTGGGCGGTGGCCAGGTCCGGCATGAGGATCATGTCGGATTCCTCAATCGTCGTAAAGCCACGAATCGACGATCCGTCGAACGCCAAACCTTCTTCTACGACGTCCTCATCAAACATGGATGCAGGAATGGAGAAGTGATGCTCGGTTCCCGGCACGTCCGTGAAGCGGACATCTACAAACTCGACCTCCTCATCCTTGATGTACTTCATGGTGTCTTGGATGTTGTCGAAGGCCACGGGTGGATACTCCTTGAATACAGATCGTGTGCTCTTTTTCGATCGTACATTGATTTTTCATTTCCCCGCGCAAACGCTTTCGAGCTTGGCAAAAAAGTGCACTATCGTGAGGTCATGCCGAATAATGCTCGCGATGCTGCCTACCCCTACGCCCCACAGGAGTGGCCGGGCCAAAACCTGGGCCTTCCGGAATCAGGCCCTGGTGCGCAGGCAAGCGTGATGCGCCGTGCCATTGGAGTCCTCATTGATTGGTTTATCTGCTGGGGTCTAGCCGGATTCATTTCCATGTACACCCACGCTTTCGGCGGAACAGCGACGTTGACCTACTTGCTGTGGGTGGTGATGGGCATCATCACCGGCTGGTTGTTTGCTCGCACGCCAGGCATGGCCATTCTGGGCATGGGCATTGCGCGTATCGACGAACCCGGCCACACCGTCGGCCTCTGGCGCGCCGCGCTGCGCACCGTCCTCACTGGCTTCGTCTTCCCAGCAGCAATCGTGGATGAGAATGGTCGCGGGATGCACGACCGTGCCACGGGCACAACCGTGATTATGAGCCGATAATAAGCTGTTCAGCGAGTCAGAAAACCCCAGGGAGCGTGCGCAGCGTTTGACCGCGCGCTATTTACCCTGACGCTGCTGCATGCGGCGCATCCGGCGGTTCATGCCCGCCATGTTTTGCGCCTGGTGGGGCATCGGGCCCTTGGGCAATCCTGCGCGCTGTCCGCCACGGACGTTGTCCATGGCATCCAGCTTGGCGTTGAAGGCGTACACGTCATTCTTCTGGTAGTTCTTCGGCAGCTTGAGCAGGTGGCGCTGCAGCTTCTGTGGGGGCACCTGACCTTCGCCGGAACCGACGTACACCTCATGGATCGGCACACCGGCGAGCAGGCGGTCAACGCGCTTGCGCTCCTTATCCATGAGCGGCTTCAAACGCTTCGGGTCACCTTCGCCCACGAGGATGACGCCTGGGTTACCCACCACGCGGTGGACCGTGTCCATGTTCGTGTTAGCCGCCACCGCTGTTTTAGTCAGCCAGACGATGCCCATGGAGTTACGCATGTTCTCCAGCGTCCAACCGGCAGCACCCGGCGTGTCACCGATCTCCTCATACATAGAGCTTTCAAGGCGGCGGGTGAACAGGAACATGGCCAACAAGAAACCGAAGCCGATGCCGGGAACCAGCATGAACCACTGGCCGTTAAACAACAGACCAATGAGGAAGAACGCGAGGGCCACACCAACAATGGCCAGCAGCATGATCGGGATGAGCATCTTGTCCCGCTTGCGCTGCATGTTAAAGGCCTGCCACACCTGCGAGCGCGTCTGCTTACGCTTGGAGCGCTTAGCGGCGCGCTGTTCCTTCTTTGCGGCTGCCTCAAGGGCGCGTTCGTTTTTGTCCTTAGCCATGCCCACAAGACTACCCACCAGCACTGGGCCTTTCGAACTGGCACTCGCTCAAAGGGAAACCCCGCGCCGTATTTAGACGCGGGGTGAGCGGAGAAGGGAGCCGGGCTTAGAGCGGAGCGACCTCACCGTTGAGGTGCAGCTTCTCCGGCTTGGAGGAGCTACGCAGCTGGATGTCGTAGGATCCATCAGCTTGCTCGGTGGTCCACAGCGCCACGGAGGCCGGTATGACCACGGGCTTTACAAACTCCACGGAGTAGCGCAGTGCCGGCGGTAGCTTGCCTTCCAGCGGTGCCAGCACGGATGCTGCGGAGAGCATGCCGTGCGCGATCACTGCCGGGAAACCGAACAGCTTGGCGCCGATGTTGGAGGTGTGAATCGGGTTGTGGTCGTTGGACGCCTTAACGTACGCGTTGACGTCGCTGCGGGTCCAACGGAAGCGCGCGTTCGGCTTGAACTCCGGCAGCTCAGCGGGTGGCAGAACCTTGCCGGAATCTTCCGCCCGGGTGGTCACAGAAGTGTCCGCGGACTTGGCAAACTTCGCGCCCATGCCCAGGAAGCTCGAGGTCTGCTTCCATACCGGTGCGGATTCGCCTTCGGGGGTGACCTCCGTGATGACGTCCACAAGCAGGCCACGACGGTGCGGACGAACATTCGTCGCGTACGCGCGCACGCTGAACGTCTCATCCACAGTGAGTGGGCGAGTCTGCTCGATGACGTTGGAGATGTGCACCGCACCCACCGCCGGGAACGGGAAGTCCGGGCGGGAGAGCAGCTCCATGGTCAGCGGGAAGCCAAGCACGAAGAAGTAGGTCGGCGGCAACTCATTGCTCAGACGCAGGCCAGTCGCTTGCGCGTAATCAGCAAGATTTTGCTTATCGACGGTCACCCCGTCCACCTCAATCGCCGACGTCGGATCCTGCTTTGCTTCGCGGGTACCACCGAGGCCAGGGACGGCGCTGAGGAAGATCTTCCGGTTGATCGCGGACAGATCCGGGATCTGCTTCAGCTTCTCAAACTGACGCTCTCCGGTAGCCTTGACTGGCTCAGCCTTGGGAGCTTCAGCCTTCGCGGCCTTTGCCTCCTTGGCCTTGCTCTTCACGTCGTCGACAGCGTCTTTGACCTTGTCCTCGGCCTTGTCGGCGAGCTCCTCGATGGCGTCCTTGGCGTCATCGATGGCGTCTTCGACCGTGTCTTCTACCTTGTCGGCGATCTCTTCAGCCTTCTTCTTCAAGTCTTTCGCGGTGTCCTTGGGGGATTTCTCGCTCATAATGCTTACGCCCCCAGGAGGTTCTGGCCACAGACGCGGACGGTGTTGCCGTTGACTGCCACGGAGGACGGTGCGGAGAAGAACGCGACGGTCTCAGCGACGTCAACTGGGCGACCACCCTGGTTGAGGGAGTTCAGGCGGCGGCCAACCTCACGCGGGCCGAACGGCATAGCTGCGGTCATGTCGGTTTCAATGAAGCCCGGTGCAACAGCGTTGATGGAGCCGCCCAGGGCAGCGGCCTTCTCGGCCAGTGCGTCGACGAAACCAACGACACCAGCCTTGGTGGTGGCGTAGTTGGTCTGGCCGCGGTTACCGGCAATGCCAGCCATGGAGGACACACCGATGATGGCTGGGGTGTCAGCAAAAGCATCAGCCTCAAGCAGAGCCTCGGTGATGCGCACCGGTGCAACAAGGTTGATGTTCTGAACCATGTTCCAGCGGCCCTCATCCATGTTGACCAGCAGCTTGTCGCGGGTCACGCCTGCATTGTGGACGATGGTGTCAATCTTGCGGCCGTAGCGGTCCTGGGCGTGTTTGATGATCTCTTCGGCAGCCTTCGGATCCGTCACGTCGAGCGGGAGGGCAGTGCCCTTGACCTTGTTGGCGGTCTCCGCCAGACCTTCGCCTGCCTGCGGGATATCCACGCAGATGACCTTTGCGCCGTCACGTGCCAGGGTTTCGGCGATGGTTGCACCAATACCGCGAGCAGCGCCGGTCACAACAGCGAGACGGCCCTCAAGTGGCTTGTCCCAATTTTGGGGCAACTGAACGTCAGCCGGGGTGATGCGGATGACCTGTGCGTCAACGTAGGCAGACTTGCCAGACAGGAGGAAGCGCAGGGTGGACTCCACCTTGTCAATCTTGGAGCCATCGATGGACGGATCCACGTACACCAGCTGGACAGTGGCGGACTTCCGCATTTCCTTCGCCAGGGAACGAGTGAAGCCTTCGAGGGAGCGGGCGGTGATGCGTGCATCAGCATCGTCGATAAGCTCCGGCGTGGTGCCAATGACCACGATGCGAGCGTTGTCCAGGACCTTCTTCAGCTGCGGGTGGAAGAAGGCGTACAGCTCCTCCAGCTCCTCCGGCTTGG
This sequence comes from Corynebacterium sp. MSK044, assembly GCF_030232825.1. Lineage (NCBI taxonomy): Bacteria > Bacillati > Actinomycetota > Actinomycetes > Mycobacteriales > Corynebacteriaceae > Corynebacterium > Corynebacterium sp. MSK044. The sequence continues at coordinate 155,745 of NZ_JASPJJ010000001.1, read as the reverse complement.
ACAGGGAGGTCGCGTCAAACACAATGCCCGCGCGCTTCGTATCAGCTTCAGCCTTCAGGAGCTTGTATGGGCCCTCGAGGAGTGTGGTGAGCTGCTCCACCAGGCGACCATTGCCGCCAACCACGACGGGGCCGTGCAGAAGTGGCTCGCCCTGCTTGTAGCGACGCAGCGGGTAACCCTGCGGGACGCCCAGCTTTGCCGCGGCGGGGGAGTTGATGAACTGTTCGAGGAGGCCTTTAGATGCCACTATTTTCTCCTTATATAGATAGGCATTCTTGTCTGCAGCGCGCACCGCTTTCAAAGCGGTAGCTCTGTGTCGGATACTATTATAAGATCACTAAGGTGACGAACCTTACAAAGGATTAACTTTGTAAAGTACAGTACATACGTCCTCAGATAATCGCGGTGACACATCGGATTATCGCAACCATTCATCGGAAGAGCAGGAAAAACAAGCATGAATGCACCCCGTAAAGTAGCCATCCTCGGTGGTAACCGTATTCCCTTCGCGCGTTCCAACAAGGAATACGCAAACGCTTCCAACCAGGACATGCTCACGTCGGCCCTCAACGGCCTCGTGGCACGTTACGGTCTCCAGGATGAGGAGCTAGGGCTCGTCGTCGGTGGCGCAGTGCTCAAGCACGCCCGTGATTTCAACCTTGTGCGTGAGTCCGTGATTGGTTCGGAGCTTTCTTCCACCACCCCGGCATTTGATCTGCAGCACGCCTGCGGTACCTCCCTGACCTCCGCTATTCAGGTGGCTGATGCGATTGCCCTCGGCCGCATCGAGTCCGGTATTGCGTGTGGTGCGGACACCACTTCGGATGCTCCGCTGGCTGTCAACGACCGTCTGCGTAAGACCCTGATCCGTCTGTCCAACGCAAAGTCCACCAAGGATCAGCTCAAGCTCGTCGGCTCCATCCGCCCGAACCAGCTTGCTCCGGAGCAGCCGCAAAACGGTGAGCCGCGCACCGGCCTGTCCATGGGTGAGCACGCAGCGATCACCGCGCGCGAGATGGAGATCACCCGTGAAGCGCAGGACGAACTCGCAGCGGCCTCCCACCAAAACCTGGCTAAGGCGTACGAGGAGGGCTTTTTTGATGATCTGATCACGCCGTACCTTGGCGTCAACCGCGACACCAACCTCCGCCCGGATTCCACGGTGGAGAAGCTTGCTGGCCTCAAGCCGGTGTTTGGCAAAAAGGATGCAGAACAGCACGGTGGCACCGCCACCATGACGGCTGGTAACTCCACCCCGTTGACTGACGGCGCAGCATCCGTGCTGCTCGCTTCCGAGGAGTGGGCGAAGGAGCACAACCTGCCGGTCAAGGCATACCTAGTTGATTCTGAACTGGCTGCAGTTGACTTCGTGTCCGGCAAGGACGGCCTGCTCATGGCTCCGACCTACGCTGTCCCGCGTCTGCTGGAGCGCAACGGTCTGACCCTCCAGGACTTTGACTTCTACGAGATCCACGAGGCATTCGCTTCCCAGGTGCTGGCCACCCTCAAGGCATGGGAAGACGAGACCTACTGCCGCGAGCGCCTCGGCCTGGATAAGCCGCTCGGTGCCATCGACCGCTCCAAGCTCAACGTCAAGGGTTCTTCCCTCGCAGCTGGCCACCCATTCGCAGCAACCGGTGCACGCATCCTTGCTTCCGCAGCGAAGATGCTGGAGGAAAACGGTGGCGGCCGCGCCCTCGTATCCGTCTGTGCTGCAGGTGGCCAGGGCGTCGTAGCAATCCTCGAGCGCTAAGCACCTCGAAATAACTTCATCCCCGTCAATCTCTTCGTCAGTAAAGGAATGAGAACCTATGACCTCTCCTGAAGAAAAAGGTGGCCGTAAGGCCAAGCCGGAGTCCCGCTCACCGCAGACTCTTCCGGAAACTCCAGACACCGCTGTTGCGGGCAAGCTGAAGTCGCTTCTCGACGGCGCGTGGGAGACCGAGAAGGACAACATCCGCGAGCAGCTCAACCGCGAAGAAGCTCTGCCGATGATCGAGGGCTCCATCGAGGAGATCCGCGCAGCGCTGCTGGAGAAGGTCAAGATGGTGGCCACCTCCGGCATGATGCAGACTGCCTTCTCCAAGGCCAACGGTGGCTCTGGTGAGGCCCACGTGGGTATCTTGGGCCTGGACCTGCTGGGCCAGTTCAATGGCTCCCTGGCTATTAAGTCTGGTGTGCAGTTCGGCCTGTGGGGTGGCGCTGTTGACGTGCTGGGCACCGAGCGTCACCGCGAATACGCGCAGGGCGCGATGGACCTGTCCAAGCTTGGCTCGTACGGCATGACCGAGCGCGGCCACGGCTCCAACGTTCAGGATTTGGAGACCACGGCTACCTATGACCCGGAGACCAAGGAGTTTGTCATCAACACTCCGACTCCATCCGCCACCAAGGTCTACATTGGCAACACCGCGCGTGATGGCCGTTGGTCCGCTGTCTTTGCTCAGCTGTACACCCCGGGCGAGGAAGAGTCCCACGGCGTGCACTGCTTCGTGGTGCGCATCCGCGAGGATGATGGTTCCCCGGTTGAAGGCGTTGTTATCGGCGACCACGGCCACAAGGGCGGCCTCCTCGGCGTCGATAACGGCACCTTGACCTTCGACAACGTCCGCATCCCGCGTGAGGCGCTGCTCAACCAATTCGGTGACGTCGACGAGGAAGGCAACTACACCTCCCCGATCGAGTCCAAGAACCGCCGCTTCTTCACCATGCTGGGCACCCTGATTCGTGGACGTATCGCCGTGGGTGCTGCTGGCGCAGGTGCCACTAAGTCCTCCCTGGCTATCGCAGTGAAGTACGCACACCAGCGTCGCCAGTTCGACTACGGCGACACTGGTACTGAGGACAAGCTGATTGATTACCGCGCGCACCGTCGCCGCCTGATCATTCCGCTGGCTCGCACCTACGCCATCCAGATCCTGCAGAATCAGCTGACCCAGCGTTATGCGGATCAGACTTCCCGCCAGGCAACGGGTGAGTGGTCTGTGACCAACCCGACCAAGCAGCAAGAGCTCGCCTCCCGCGAGATGGAAACCTTGGCTGCAGCCTTCAAGGCAATGGCAACCGAGCACGCAGCCGACACCATCCAGGAGTGCCGTGAGGCATGTGGTGGTGCCGGCTTCATGTCGGAGAACCTCCTGACCACCTTCCGCGCAGACACAGACGTGTACAACACGTTCGAGGGCGACAACACCGTTCTGCTGCAGCTGGCCGGCAAGAACCTGCTCACCGCGTACACCAGTGAGCTGGCTAACCCATCCGCCATGGACATTGTGAAGTTCGCTGCCACCAACGTCAGTGACATCGTCCGCAGCCGCGCTGGCCTGGGCTCGACTGTTCAGACCGTGGTGGACACCTTCTCCGGCGAGGAAGCATCGCTCTTCGACGCTGACTACCAGCTCAAAGTTGTCCAGCTCCGCGAGCAGCTGGTCATGCGCTCCCTGATCCGCCGTATCCAGGGCGCACGCAAGCTGTCCCGTGAAGAAGGCGCAAAGGTCATTGATAAGGCACAGGACCACATGCTCAACGCCGCATGGGCCTACATTGAGAACCTCATGGTTCAGGCAATGATCGAGGCTGAGCGCTCCCTGCCGGTCGGCTCTCCTGAGCGCGCAGTGTTTGAGCAGGTGCGTCACCTGTTCGTGTTTGACACCATCATCCGCAACGCTGGCTGGTACCAGGAGCAGAACGTTATCTCCTCCGGCCGCGTCAAGGCTGCTCGCGCCGCGATCAATGACCTGGTCGACTCCCTCGGCCCATGGTCTGAGGTCCTCGTGGACGCCTTTGATATCCCGTCTGTGGTTTTGGACCGTCCGCTGTTCAAGGATGGCGGCACGGACATCAGCCGCGACAACCCGGATGCCTGGAAGATCGGCTCCAACATCCCGGTGTCTAAGAAGTAAGGCTTACCGCTAGCCTCTACTAACGCAGCAGCCCCCACCCGAGAAACTGAACTGCTCTTGGGTGGGGGCCGTTCTGTGTAAAACCCGCTTTTCAGATCCAGCTTTTGACCCGTTTTGGGCCGATAAGCTGGTTCTTAAAAGCTGGATTTGGCGCTGAAGGAGGCTCGCTAGACCCTACTTAGCGCCGATGCCCGGCAAGCCAAGCCCGACTGCCGGGCGACCAGCGGACACGACGGGGGTGTCCTGGGACGGGCCGTACTTGTTCAGCAGGGTCTCTGCTTCCTGGTCGGTGGCGCCCTGGGAGGTCTCCGCGAGGTGCTTGAGGTTCTCCGGCAGTTCGCGGCCGTGGAATTTCATGGCTTCGACGTAGAGCTTGCCGGCGCGGTAGGAGGAACGGACGAGCGGGCCGGACATGACGGCAGCGAAGCCCATGTCATAAGCAGCGTCGCGGTACTCGATGAACTCCTCCGGCTTCACCCAGCGTTCAATCGGGTGGAACTGCGGGCCGGGGCGCAGGTACTGGGTGATGGTGATGATGTCAGTGCCGGCATCCTGCATGTCCTCCAGTGCCTGCAAGACCTCCTCACGGGTTTCACCCATGCCGAGGATGAGGTTGGATTTGGTGATCAGACCGTAGTCACGCGCTGCACGAATGACCTCCAGTGAACGGTCGTAGCGGAAGGCAGGGCGGATGCGTTTGAAGATGCGCGGGACTGTCTCCAGATTGTGGGCGAACACCTCCGGCTCGGCTTCGAAGACCTGAGCCAGCAGATCGGGCTTGCCGGAGAAGTCCGGGGTGAGGTTTTCCACGCCGGTGTGCGGGTTGAGCTCGTGGATCTTGCGTACAACCTCGGCGTACAACCAGGCGCCTTCATCTTCCAGGTCATCGCGGGTCACGCCGGTGATGGTGGAGTAGTTCAGCTGCATCTCGCGCACGGATTCCGCGACGCGCTGCGGTTCTTCCACGTCCAGCGGCTCCGGCTTCGCGGAGTTGATCTGGCAGAAGTCACAGCGGCGGGAGCAGTTGGCTCCACCGATAAGGAAGGTGGCCTCGCGGGATTCCCAACACTCATGGATGTTGGGGCAGCCAGCTTCTTGGCACACGGTGTGCAGCGAAGCGCCCTTAACCTTGCGGCGCATGTCCTCGTATTCGGGGCCGGTTTTCACCGCGTTGCGGATCCAGCGTGGCTTGGATTCGATCGGGGTTTGCGCGTTGCGCTTTTCTACTCGGCGTAGCTTGCGTCCTTCATTTGCTGCAGTCACGCGGTCCACCTTATCCCTTGGCGTTGCCAGAAGCGATTGCGTGGTCCGCTACCTGCAGCTCGCCGCTAAAAGCGCTGGCCAGCTTATCGACGACATTCGGCGCCACATCCCCCGGCGTCACTTCCCGCCCCGTTTCGAGGCTAAGCGTGGTCACGTCCGCGTCGTTAATGCCACAGGCCACGATGTGCCCGAAGTAGTCCAGAGTGTTATTGCAGTTGATGGACAAACCGTGCATGGTCACACCGCGTGTGATGCGGATGCCAATCTGGGCCACTTTGCGGTCGCGGCGGTATTCGTCGGCGGGGACCCAGACGCCGGAGCGGCCGTCGACACGCCCGGCCTTTTCCACACCAAACTCGCGGATGGTGGCGAGCATGGCTTCTTCGATGCGACGCACGAAGTCCACAACGTCGACGGGGTCGGAGAGTTTGATGATGGGGTAGACCACCAGCTGGCCTTCACCATGCCAGGTGATGCGGCCACCACGGTCGACCTCAACGACGGGCAGCCCATTGTCCGGCATATCCTCCGGCTGTGTGCGCTTCCCGGCGGTGTACGTGCTGGGGTGTTGGAGCACGAGGAGAGTGTCACCGATGGTGTCATCGGCGCGCTGCGCGGCGAGTTCGGCCTGGAGGTGCCACGTCTCCTCATAATCAACAAGCCCCAGTTCCCGCACATCAAGTGGGGAATCTGAGGCTCGGATTGACCTATCGGCCGGGAAGAATGGTTCGCGGGGAGCTGTCATGCACTACATGGTAGCCCCCGCGGAGGCTTAGACGCCGTTGGCGGCAGCGTACTCATCAGCAGTCATGAGCGGACCAGCGGACTCGACCTCAACCTCGAACAGCCAGCCTTCACCGAACGGATCGTCGTTGATCGTCTCGTAGTTGTCCTCGATCTCCTCGTTGACAGCGGTGACGGTGCCGGTGACAGGGGAGTACAGGTCGGAGACAGACTTGGTGGACTCGACCTCACCACACGTCTCACCAGCTTCCACGGTGTCGCCGACAGCCGGCAGCTCAGCAAAAACGATCTCACCGAGACGCTCCGTAGCAACAGAGGTGATGCCGATGCGCACGGTGTTGCCTACCACTGCATCAGCAGCGGCGTTGATCCATTCGTGGTCCTCGGAGTAGGAAAATTCCTGGGGCAGATCAGACATGGTTACTTGTCCTTTCGGGAGTAGAAGGGGGTCTCGCTGATGGTGTAGGCATACCGCTTACCCCGGATGTCCACATCCACCTTAGTTCCCACAGTGGCATGGTTGGGCGCAATGTGCGCCAAAGCTACCGGGTGGCCCAAAGTGGGGGAGGGCTGACCAGAGGTGACGGTGCCAATCTGCTCGTCCGTACCGGCGAGGAAGATTGCCGCGCCTTCACGGGCTGCACGGCGTTCCTCCGAGGTTAGGCCAGCAATGACCACGGACGGCTCGCGGCCAGTCAGAGCGGCCTTGCCCACGAAATCAGCTTCCTTCTTGGCAAAGGCACGGCTCATGCCGGCTTCCACTGGAGTGATGGCCAGGGAGAGCTCATGGCCGTAAAGCGGCATGGAAGCTTCCAGGCGCAGGGAGTCACGCGCTGCCAAGCCACACGGAGTGCCGTGCTCGATGACAGAATCCCACACGGCCTGAGCGTCCTCGTTCTGGCAGAACAGCTCGAAGCCGTCCTCACCCGTGTAGCCGGTGCGGGCAACGAAGACCTCAACGGTCTGACCGTTAGTTGCGTTCAGGTTCATCCAGGCGCCGGAGTAGTAGGCGAGGTCGGCCGGGGAGCCGTCGAGAAGCGGTTCGAGCACCTCGAGTGAGCGCGGACCTTGCACTGCGACGAGCCCGATAGCCTGAGAATCATTGCGGATCTCCACATCGAAGCTGCCTACGCGCTCCTGGAACGCAGCCCACACCACATCCGAGTTCCCCGCGTTGGGAACGACGAGGTAGTGGTCATCAGTGAACTTGTAGGTGATCAAATCATCCAGGATGCCACCATCCTCGTTGACGATCATGGAGTACTTCGCCTTGCCAACCTGCAGGTTGGACATGGAAGAAATCAGTGCGTAATCCAGGAACGCGCCTGCTTCAGGGCCCTTCACATCAATCTCGCCCATGTGGGACAGGTCGAAGATACCCACGCCCTCGCGCACAGCGCGGTGTTCTTCGAGCTCCTTGCCGTACTTCAGCGGCATAGTCCAGCCACCAAAGTCAGTGAAGTGTGCCCCCAACTTCTCATGGGTGGCAAACAAAGGTGATTGCGGCATATCAGTTACTCCTTGTCTTAATCCGTGTTCAACAGCGGTGGTTAGGCTTCGGGCTGCTCAATGTCGAAGGCTTCCGGCGGCGGGCAGGCGCACACGAGGTTGCGGTCACCATAAGCCTCGTCGATACGACGCACTGGCGGGAAGTACTTGTTGGTCAGCAGGGTGTCCACTGGGTAGGCGGCCTTTTGGCGGCTGAACTGGTAGTCCCAGTCACCCGCGATGAGGCTGCGGGCGGTGAATGGTGCGTGGTGGACCACGGAGTTCTCGTAGGCAACCTTGCCGTCGATGATCTCCTGGATCTCCGCGCGAATAGAACGCATTGCGGTGATGAAGCGGTTGAGCTCCTCCAGATCCTCGGACTCAGTTGGCTCAATCATGAGAGTGCCGGCCACCGGGAATGCCAGTGTGGGGGCGTGGAAGCCGTAATCCACCAGACGCTTAGCCACATCAGCGGCAGTTACGCCAGACTGCTCGGTGATCTCGCGCAGGTCAATGATGCACTCGTGGCCCACCAGGCCAGCGTTGCCTGTGTAGAGGACCGGGAAGGAATCATTGAGCTCATGTGCTACGTAGTTGGCGTTGAGGATGGCGTTGCGGGTTGCAGACGCCAGGCCGTCAGCGCCGGACATGGCGATGTACGCCCAAGAAATCGGGAGTACACCAGCCGAACCGTAGGTGGTTGCTGCGATCGGCACACCAGCACCCTGCGGGGCCTCATCGCCAGCATTGCTGCCATCCACTGCCTGCGGATCAGACGGCAGGAACGGTGCCAGGTGGGCGCCCACACCAATCGGGCCAACGCCCGGGCCACCACCACCGTGCGGGATGGTAAAGGTCTTGTGCAGGTTCAGGTGGCTGCAGTCACCACCGAAATCACCCGGACGGGCCAGACCAGTCAGTGCGTTCATGTTGGCGCCGTCGATGTAGACCTGGCCACCAACAGCGTGGACCTTGTCAGCCACCTCTTTCACCGTGTCCTCGTACACACCGTGGGTGGACGGGTAGGTGATCATGATGGCAGCAACGTGGTCGCCGTACTGCTCCAGCTTCTTGTCCAGGTCCTCCATGTCAATGGAGCCATCCGGTGCGGTTGCCACAACCACGACGCGCAGGTTTGCCAGCGTTGCGGACGCCGCGTTCGTGCCGTGCGCGGATGCCGGGATGAGGCAGATATCGCGCTCGGTGTCGCCGTTTGCCACGTGGTAGCGACGCATAGCCAGCAGGCCGGCGAGCTCGCCCGTTGCGCCGGAGTTTGGCTGGACAGACACTGCGTCGTAGCCAGTGATCTCCACGAGCCAGCCCGTCAGCTCATCGATGAGCTCGCGCCAGCCTTCCGTGTACTTGTCCGGCGTGAACGGGTGGACATTGGCAAAGCCCGGCCAGGTGATGGCCTCCAGGCCTGCAGTCGGGTTGAGCTTCATCGTGCAGGAGCCCAGCGGAATCATCGTGCGATCCAGCGCCAGATCCTTGTCACCGAGCGAGCGAATGTAGCGCATCATCATCGTCTCGGAGTGGTGGGTGTTGAACACCTCGTGTGTGAGCAGATCCGTGGTGCGCTCCAGCTCCTGCGGCAGGTGCGAGCTTGCATCAGTAGCCGGCGCATCCTTGATGCCAAAGCCAGCGAGCAGTGCCACCAGATCAGCCTCATCAGTGTCTTCGCCAAAGCTCACGCCGACGGTGTCCGCATCAATCGCGCGCACCAGGTAGCCGCTTTCCGCCAGGTCATCCACAATCTGCTGCGCACGGCCAGGCACAGAGACAGCTACCGTGTCAAAGAACTTCTCGTGCTTCACGTCAAGGCCGCCGGCGCTTATCGAGCGCGCGAAGCGCCCCGCCCACTCATGCACCGCCTGCGCGATCTTCTTGAGGCCTTCCGGGCCGTGGTACACGGCGTACATGGAGGCAGTGACCGCGAGCAGCGCCTGGGCGGTACAAATATTGGAGGTCGCCTTCTCACGGCGAATGTGCTGCTCACGAGTCTGCAGGGACAAGCGGTAGGCAGGGTAACCCTCCGCGTCGACGGACACACCGACCAGGCGGCCAGGCATCTGGCGCTTCAGCTTGTCCGTCACAGCCATGTATGCGGCGTGCGGGCCACCGTAGAACAGTGGCACACCGAAGCGTTGGGTGGTGCCCACAGCAATGTCTGCGCCCATCGTGCCCGGGGCTTCCAAGAGCAGCAGCGCCAACGGATCCGCCACAACGGTGGCCAGACCACCGCGGGAATGGATGGCCTCGATCACCGGGCGTGGATCAGCAATGTCGCCCTCCGTGCCCGGATATGCGATCACAACACCAACAAAGTCCTCTCCCACGAGGTTGGAATCCAGTGCGGTGACCTCAACCTCAAGGTCGAGTGCGCGAGCACGCTCCGCAGCAACATTGATCACCTGCGGGTGCAGGCGAGAATCCAGCAAGACACGGCGGCCCTTTTTCACCGCACGTGCCATGAGACCAATGGCTTCAGCCACCGCGGAAGCCTCATCCAGCAGCGACGCATTCGCCATCGGCAGACCAGTCAGGTCCTGCACCATCGTCTGGAAGTTCAGCAGTGCCTCAAGGCGGCCCTGTGAAATCTCCGGCTGGTACGGCGTATAGGCCGTGTACCAGCCAGCATCTTCCACCACGCCACGGCGAATCACCGGCGGAGTCACAGTGGAGGAGTAGCCCTGGCCATAGAAGGCGCGCAGCACCGTGTTCTTAGCAGCCAGCTCACGCAGGCGGTTCTGCGCTTCCTTCTCCGTCAATGCGGGCGGAAGGTTCAACGGCTGTTTGGCAAGAATTCCTGCCGGCATCGCTGCGTCGACAAGCTCCTGAATCGAGCCGTACCCCACGATGTCGAGCATCTTTGCGCGTTCGCTATCCGTCGGACCGATATGGCGAGAGATGTAATCCACGCTGACTGCACTCCTTGCATGTAGTTAGTTGCGATCACTGAACAAGTGTAGAGACTCTCTCATGTGAGCGTGCAGAGAACCTCAAAGGGAGTTCACAACATGAAAAGTGCCGGCCCCACGACGGGGAGCCGGCACTTACTTAATAGGAAGCGAAACTCTAGAGGTCCAGATCATCCTCGAAGTCGCCCACCTCAATGCGGTCCACGATAGTGGACACGAAGCGACCTGCATCCGCACCATCAACCAGCTGGTGGTCGTAGGTGAATGGCAGGTAGCACATCTGGCGGATAGCAATCGAGTCGATGCCCTCCTCCGTCACAATCACCGGACGCTTCTGAATAGCGGCGGTGCCCAGGATGCCGGCCTGCGGCGGGGTGAGGATCGGGGTATCTAGCAGTGCACCCTCGGAGCCAATGTTGGACACCGTGAAGGTTGCGCCGGCCAGGTCAGACGGACGCAGCTTCTTGTTGCGTGCACGCTCAGCCAGATCCGCAATGCCCTTGGCAATATCAGCCAGAGACATGTCCTGAGCATTCTTCAGCACCGGAACCAGCAGGCCCTGCGGGGTATCCACAGCGATGCCAATGTTGACCGTGTCGTGGTAGGTGATCTCCTTGGTCTCCGCGTTGTAGGACGCATTGACGTTCGGGTGCTGCACCAATGCCTCGGCCGTGGCCTTCACAAAGAAGTGCAGGTACGTGATGTTCACGCCATGCTTATCGACGAATGCCGGCTTCACACTCTTCCTCAGCTCCGCGACGCGAGTGACGTCTGCCTCCTGGACGTGGGTGAGCTGTGCAGTGGTCTGCAGCGACTCAACCATCTTGGAAGCCGTGATCTCACGGATACGGTTGACCTTCTGCGTGGTGCCGATGAGCTCAGCCTTAGCCGCATCCACGGACTTGGTGGACCAACGTGCACGCTGACCAGAATCCTTGGCCTCAGCAGCACCAGATGCAGTAGGTGAGCCACCCTCAGCAGCAGCGATGACATCCTGCTTACGGATGCGCCCGCCAACACCGGTGCCCTCAATGCTGTTCAGGTCCACGCCATGCTTCTCTGCGAGCTTGCGCACCAGCGGAGTGACGTACGGAACCTTGCCACCGTTGTCCACGGTCTTCGGTGCCTCAGTCTTCGGTGCCTCTGCCTTCGGTGCCTCGGCAGGCTTCTCTTCCTGCTTCGGAGCTTCTTCCTTCGGTTCCTCTGCCTTCGGCTCTTCCTCGGCAGGTTCGTCGGCCTTGGGCGCGTCTGCCTTCGGCTTTTCCTTGGTGGGTGCTGCGTTGGCGTCGCCGATGCGGGCGATGACTGCGCCGACTTCGATGGTGTCGTCTTCCTCGGCGAGGATTTCCACGATGGTGCCTGCAACCGGGGATGGGATTTCGGTGTCGACCTTGTCGGTGGAGACCTCGAGCAGCGGTTCGTCGACCTCGACAGTGTCACCAACAGACTTCAGCCAGGTGGTGATGGTGCCTTCGGTGACCGATTCGCCCAGCTCTGGCATCTCCACATCGGTGGCGTCGCCGGAGCCGGCAGACGGAGCTTCTTCCTTCGGTTCCTCTGCCTTCGGCTCTTCCTCGGCAGGTTCGTCGGCCTTGGGCTCGTCTGCCTTTGGCTTTTCCTTGGCGGGTGCTGCGTTGGCGTCGCCGATGCGGGCGATGACTGCGCCGACTTCGATGGTGTCGTCTTCCTCGGCGAGGATTTCCACGATGGTGCCTGCAACCGGGGATGGGATTTCGGTATCGACCTTGTCTGTGGAGACCTCGAGCAGCGGTTCGTCGACCTCGACAGTGTCACCAACAGACTTCAGCCAGGTGGTGATGGTGCCTTCGGTGACCGATTCGCCCAGCTCTGGCATCTCCACATCGGTGGCGTCGCCGGAGCCGGCAGACGGAGCTTCTTCCTTCGGTTCCTCTGCCTTCGGCTCTTCCTCGGCAGGTTCGTTGGCCTTGGCGGAATCGCCGGAGTCATCGGAGGACGGCTTCTCATCCGCGTCCCCCACGATGGCGATGACGGAACCCACCTCAACGGTGTCATCTTCCTCTGCCTTAATCTCAAGCAGAACACCCGATACAGGGGAGGGAATTTCCGTGTCGACCTTGTCTGTGGAGACCTCGAGCAGCGGTTCGTCGACCTCAACAGTGTCACCAACAGACTTCAGCCAGGTGGTGATGGTGCCTTCGGTGACCGATTCGCCCAGCTCGGGCATCTCAACTGAGTGAGCCATTATGTTTGAGTCTCCTCTACAACTTTGCAGACGTTTATCCGCACCTAGCGTACCCGCTTCGCCATTTTCGTGTTCGAATAGTGAGGGGTTGGGAATCACGTGGCATAAGATGTGGTGCGTGTTTAATCTCTTTGGCTCCCGCAAGAAGCCCTCTGCTTTCAAGCCGCCGCGTGGTCCGGGGGAGACCGTGCGCCCGGAAGATGCCCAGTATCTGAAGGCGTGGGTGGCGGATAAAGGGTTCGTGGAGGGGTTTGTTGAGCCGGAGACGATGGTTAATGAGATGTCTGTCGTGCTCGTCGCTGAAAATGGGGAGTACACGCGCCGCAAAATTGGGGGTCCGAAGGGAATTGATGCGGTGAGCAAGTTGCTGGGCATTCCGCTTTACGACGTCGAAGAGACCGGCTACCCCGACCGCATGCGCAAACGCATTGAACAGGAGCGCATCCTGCGCAAGAGGGCTGAACAAAGGGAACGTCGCGCTAAGTTTGAGCGCGGCGAGGACCCTAATTCGTAGAGGTTCTACTCGGCAGAAAGCTGGGGTTAGGTAGCAAAAAGTGCATCTAACCCGCTGGAGACACACTTGCAAACAACTAGGGCCTGGCGCTCCTGTGCCACGGTTAGCCTTGGGTGCCCATTCCCGGTGTAAAATCTTACATTGCGCCGGAAACTATTGAGCTGTAGAAATTGTCTACCAGGGGTTTCATTCGAGCCGATTTTTCGCGTTGTAAATTTTTACACACCCCCGGAGAAGGAAAGCGGCCAAGGATCCCCTGGTCCCCTTCATCCTCCACGGTGGCCACGGTGGCAGACACACTTTTTACTTCTTAGCGGCCAGCTGCGTGAGCGTATCCACGATGGTGCGGACTGGTACACCCGTTGCGCGGGCCGGCGTGAAGCCGTAGGCGCCGCCGGTGTTCCAGGCGGGGCTGGCAACGTCGATATGCGCCCACTGGATACCTTCACCCACGAACATGGCTAGGTATGTGGCGGCGAACTCCATCCCGCCGAAGCGGTCCGGGTTGGTGTTCTTGATGTCAGCGACGGCGGACTTAATCTCCTCATCGTGCTCTTCCAACATCGGCATTGCCCATCCCGGCTCGTCTAGTTCACGGGCAGTTTCTGCGATGGCATCGCGCAACTCGTCCGAACCCATGACGCCGAAGGTGCGCTTACCCAGCGCCACCATCTGCGCACCGGTGAGCGTGGAGGTTTCGATGAGGTAGTCCGGGTTGTCCTCACTGGCCCGCGCAATCGCATCGGCCAGAACCAAACGGCCCTCCGCATCGGTATTGATCACTTCGCTGGTGATCCCCCCGTAATGGGTAATCACATCGCCGGGGCGCTGGGCCGAACCAGACGGCATGTTCTCCGCCATGGCCATCCACGCATCAATACGGACCGGTACATTCAACGCAGCGGCAGCACACGTGGCGGCAAGCACAGCAGCAGAACCGCCCATGTCCATGACCATCTGCTCCATGCCGGACGCCGGCTTCAGGGAGATACCGCCGGTATCAAAGGTGATGCCTTTGCCGACGAGCGCCACCGACGTCTCAGCACCCTCCGGTGCCCAGGTCAGGTGTACCAAGCGCGGTGGGTTGTCCGATCCCTGGCCCACGGCCGTGATGCCGCCGAAACCCTTGTCCTCCAGGTCCTTCTCGTCGAGGACCTCCACTGTCAGACCAGCTGCTTCACCCACGGTGCGTGCGAGCTCTGCATAGTTGGCGGGGTAGAGCAGGTTGGAGGGGGTGTTCACTAGATCACGGGCGAGTGCCACTGCGTGGCAGATGCTCACAGCAGCCTCGAAGTCAGCGTGGTCCTCTTTTTTGCCCACGACGGTGACGAGCGTGGAGTTGTTCGTCTCATCCCCGTCTGTGTTGTCCTTGGTTTTCAGGCCCTCGTAGGCGTACCCGCCCAGCAGGAGACCCTCCACCACGGGACGGACACCAAAATCGGCAGTCACAACAGCGTGCTCCGAGCCCTTGAGTGCACGTGCAGCAGCACCCATCGCGCGGCGCACGGCAGTTTCGGTGGAATGCGGCCCATCGGTATCACCCAGACCCACAGCAATGAACAGAGTGCCGTCCACCACAGTCTTGGTCACTTCACCTGCGGAACCTTTCGCGCCAAGAGCCTCCAATGCATCAAGGAGACCCTCCGTGGTCAGCTGGGAGACTGGCAGCTCCAGGCCCTCACCGGCTGACACCGGGATGATGCGCGCGGCGCCCTCGGGAACGTCGATAGCAAACTCGATCTGTGCGAGACGGCCGTGCGAGGGCAAGACGTCAGTGAAATGGGGCAAAACAGTCATGGGGTGCTGGATCCTCCTTGTAATAAAGGTCTTTCTTCTTGGCCCCGATACTACTGACGCTGGTGGTATTCACCCGCGGAGTATGCTTCAAAGGCATGACACAGCTGGAATTCACCGTGACCAAGAATGAAAACCCGGCCACCGCTGAAGAGCGCGCCGCTATCCTTGCCAACCCTGCGTTTGGCAGGCAGTTCACCGACCACATGGTCACCATTGACTGGACCGAAGACAAGGGCTGGCACAACGCGCAGGTCCGCCCCTATGAAAATCTCTCTTTTGACCCGGCCAGCATGGTGTTCCACTACGGCCAGGCCATCTTCGAAGGCCTGAAGGCCTACCGCCATGCCGATGGCACCATTGTGACCTTCCGACCGGAGCAGAACGCGCAGCGCATGCAGCGCTCCGCAGAGCGCCTGGCCATGCCGGAGCTGCCGGAGGATGTGTTTATTGAGTCCCTGCGTCAACTCGTGGACATCGACCAGGACTGGGTGCCCGCCGCTGGTGGGGAAGCATCCCTGTACCTGCGTCCGTTCATGATTTCCACACAGGTAGGCCTGGGCGTTCACCCGTCAGATAGCTACACCTATATCCTCATCGCTTCGCCGGCGGGTGCCTACTTCTCCGGTGGTGTGAGCCCCGTCAAGGTGTGGATCAGCGAGGACTATGTTCGTGCCGCGCCGGGTGGAACCGGTGCTGCCAAATTCGCTGGTAACTACGCTGCTTCTCTGCTTGCTCAGGCGCAGGCAGAGGAGAAGGGCTGTGATCAGGTTGTGTGGCTTGATGCGATTGAGCGCAAGTACATCGAAGAAATGGGCGGCATGAACCTCATGTTCGTATACGGCTCCGGCGATGACGCCAAGGTGGTCACTCCAGCCCTGTCCGGCTCCTTGCTGCCCGGTATTACACGCCAGTCCCTGCTGCAGGTCGCGCAGGACCTTGGTTACGCCACCGAAGAAGCCCGTATCTCTGTTGAGGACTGGAAGAACGACGTGGCCTCCGGCGCCATAACCGAAACCATGGCGTGCGGTACCGCCGCAGTGATTACCCCGGTGGGGCACGTTGTGGGCAATAACGTCGACTTCACTATCAATGGCAACGACGCAGGGGAGATCACCATGAAGATGCGTGAGCGCCTGACCTCCATCCAGCGTGGTGAATTCGAAGACACCCACGGGTGGCTGCACATCCTCGTTCCTGCGAAGTAGGCGGAACGCTTAGGGGGTTTCGCTGCGCATCTCATCGCCGACCAGCTCAACGGCGGAGATGATTAGTGGCAGAACCGCCGCAGCGCCAGCACCTTGGCCGGTGGACATGTTCAGCGTGGCCACCGGTGTCAGGTCGAGTGCCTGCACACAAATAGTGGTGCATGGCTCGGGGCTGACCTGCCCCGCAATGAGCCACTGTTTGGTGCCCGGTGCAACACGTTCGGCGACGTAGGCGGCGAGGGCGGTGTAGGCGCCGTCGATAAGCACGGGTGTACGCCGCACCGCGCATTGCGCAATGAACGCGGTAAGCGCAACGAAGTCCGGCGCGGAGATGGCTTGCAGAACGCGCGCAACATCATCCCGGAAACCACGTGCGCGGAACATGGCGTCGCGCACCGCAGCAACCTTGACCTTCCACACCTCATCATTGATCCCGCTGCCGCGTCCCACAGCGACAACCGGTTCAGTGAAGGTGAGCGTGCCTAAAACGGCGGCGGCGACCGTCGTATTGGCTACGCCGAGGTCACCGGCGACCAGCAGGTCAACGCCAGAATCAATCTCCCGATCCGCCGTGGCGGCACCGAGCTCCGCGGCGGCAAGGAATTCTTCTTCCGTCATCGCATCGGTGACATCAATGCCGCCGGAACCTGAACGAATGGCTGCGGCGTCATGGTTCAGACTCACATCAACCAAGTGCACCGACGCGTCTGCGCGCTGCGCCAAGGTGTTGACGGGGGCCGCGCCAGAGTTAATTTCCTCCGCCTGGACAAGAGACGCCTCCGGGGTAAACGCGGACACACCACGCTCAGCTATCCCGTGATCACCGGCGAAAATGATGACACGTGACGTTTTGATTGGGCGTGGAGGAGCCTCACCCTGGCACCCGGCCATCCACGCGCCGATGCTGGCCAAACGCCCAAACGATGCACCGCGTGGGTTGAGCGTCATCGCTTCCTTCGCACGTGCTTGTGCAGACAGATCCGGGGAGGGGACCGGAGGGAAAGTGAAGCCGTCAGTGAAACGCACGGTGAGTCCTAGACGTTGTCGCCGATAGCCACCTGCGGTTTCGGTGTGCGCCAGTTACGCGGCTGGAAAGCGCGTGAAACGGCATACATGCCCAAACCGAAACCAGTCTCCGTGGAATCCGGGAACTTGGCGCGCACTGCCTTGTTAGCGCGCTTGCCAATGAAGATGCCTTCCGTGAAGGTGGCAAGAATGAACACCATCGCAGCCACTGACAATGCCGCTGCAACCTCCGGGAAGAACTGGCCCAATAGCATGATCACCAGCATGATAAGCGCACCCGGCATGACAAAGTTGGACAGGAAGCGCCTGGAATCAACCCAGTCACGCACGTAGCGGCGGACCTCACCTTTATCGCGGTCCAGCAAGTAGCGCTCATCGCCAGCATCCATCTTCGCCTGGATGTCCTTGTTCTGTGCACGGCGCTGCGCGCGCTCCTGCTTCTTGTACTCCTTCCACTCCTCCTTGGACATGGAAGCTTTCATTTCCTTGCGCTTCTGGGAAGCCTGAGCTCGACTCATCGCGTTCGGATCACGCACAACACCACGCTTGATCTCCTGCTCATGGCGCTTCGGTGTCGGGCGTCCCTTCGGTGGGGTGTAGCCCTTCGGCAGCTTCTTCTCCGACTCGCTAGCTGTGGTGGGCTCAGCGGTAGAGGAGCTGTTAGTCGCGGGCGCCTCGGGCGCATCAGATTTCTGCCAGGGGAGTTTCACGCTCTCTAGGCTACAAAATCAATTCATCCGATTGGGAATACGGGGCAGGGACCCGTGCGTTATGGGGTACAAAGGGGTCTCACCTGGACAAGTTAGGGTGGACTAGCATCCGAACGGGAAGCCAGCGTAGGCTCGGGACCCAACACGATAAAGGCAAGGAGAGACGATCCATGACTGCACCGACTTCCGCCACTGGCGTAGAGCTCACCGAGGCCGCAGCAGCCAAGGCTAAGGCGCTGCTTGATCAGGAGGGCCGTGATGACCTGTCTTTGCGCATCGCCGTCCAGCCTGGTGGTTGCGCCGGCTTGCGTTACCAGCTGTACTTCGACGACCGTGACTTAGACGGCGACAAGTCCGACGTTGTCGGTGGTGTCCGTCTTGTCGTGGACAAGATGAGCGTGCCTTACCTGTCCGGCGCGAAGATCGATTTCGCAGACACGATTGAGCAGCAGGGCTTCACCATTGATAACCCGAACGCCGGCGGTTCTTGCGCCTGCGGCGACAGCTTCAACTAACAATTAAGTAACCGGGGGCTGTCCTTGTTAGTAGGACAGCCCCCGGTTTTCGTTTCCCGGTTTTTGTTGCGGGGGGCGCCAAGTCTCGGGTGCGTCCGCGATATGGTTCCGGAAACGCTACTGGAAATCACTATTCTCGATCTGCGGACTTTTTGTGACCCCTGTTTTTGGTCTTCTGTGTTGATTAGCTTGCTGTGACCAAGGCTCGTTGTTGAGCCAGGGTTGTGTACTTGCCGTCTGGGCTGGCGCTGAGCGGGTTTAAAGGTCCACCGGGTAGTCCTTTTGCTCAATGCCTGGGTCGATGCGGTGCTCCACGAAGATGCCGTGCCAGACCATGAAGGCCAGGACGGTCCACAGACGGCGCGAGTGGTCAGAGACACCATCACGGTGCTCCTTGAGCATTTCTAGTACCTGGTCCTTGGCAAAAATGTCCTCGGTCTGGGACTCGTTGATAGTGTCCTGCGCCCAGCCGTACAGTTCATCGCCTGCGAGCCAGTGGCGCATGGGCACCGGGAAGCCGAGCTTCTTGCGGTGGAGGACATGCGGGGGAACGATCTGCTCCATGGCCTTGCGCAGCGCGTACTTCGTCGTGCCGTGAGCGATCTTCAAATCTGCTGGGATGGTTTCAGCGACGGCGAAGACCTCCTTGTCCAGGAATGGGACGCGTAATTCAAGGGAGTGCGCCATGTTGATCTTGTCGGCCTTGACCAGGATGTCGCCGCGCATCCAAGTGAACAGGTCCAGGTGCTGCATACGTGCTACTGGGTCCATGTCCTTGGATTCCGCGTAGATCGGGGCGGTAACTTCACGGTGATCCCATTCCGGCTTCGCCCACGGCAGAACACGCTCCAGCTGCTGGTAATTAAAGGAGCGTGCGTTGCCGTAGTAGCGGGTTTCCATTGGGGTCGTGCCACGCTCGAGCAGGGACTTGCCCTTCATTCCTTCCGGCAGGACCTGGCTGAGCTTGTTGAGCCCCTTCAGAAGAGGGGAGGGGAGCTTCTCAAACGGTGCGAGTGAGAGTGGCTCCTTGTAAATGGTGTAGCCACCGAAGAGCTCATCCGCGCCCTCGCCGGACAGCACCACCTTCACGTACTTACGGGCCTCCTGTGCCACGAAGTACAGCGGTACCAACGAGGGGTCAGCCACTGGGTCATCGAGGTACCACATGATTTTCGGGATCGCGTCAGCATATTCTTCGGGCGAGACGATTTTGACGATGTGCTCCACACCAATCGCGGCCGCTGACTCCGCAGCCACGTCAACCTCGGAGTAGCCCTCACGCTCAAAGCCAGTGGTGAAGGCCAAAAGGTTTGGGTTGTGGCGTTTGGCTAGCGTTGCAATCGCTGTCGAATCGATGCCACCAGACAAGAAAGAGCCCACAGTCACATCAGCACGCATGTGCTTTTCGACGGAATCCTCCAACACCGCCGCAATCCTGTCGAACAGCTTCTGCTCCTCGCCGGACTTCACCGGAATGACGTTGAACTTCGGGGCGAAGTAGCGCTTCGCCTCGACGGTGCCACCGGGTGTGAGGGTGACGGTGCAGCCGGACTCGACGCGTCGAATAGCAGCGTGCAGACTTTCTGGCTCCGGCACGTATTGAAGGTCGACGTAATGCTCAATGGCGCTGTAGTCCAAGTCAAGGTTCAGGCCGAGTTCCGGAGCCATTTCTAGGATGGACTTCTTTTCGGAGGAGAAGACTGTGCCGGCTTCCGTGGTGGCGTAGTAGAGGGGCTTGATGCCGAACTGGTCGCGCGCGGCGAACATGACCTTGTCTTGGGTATCCCAGATGACAATGCCGAACATTCCACGCAGGTGGTTGACTACCTCCTCTCCCCAGTGGTGGTAGCCCACCACAATGGTTTCGGAGTCACCCTCAGTATTAAAGGTGTAACCGTAACCAGATAGCTCCTCGCGCAGCTCAACGTAGTTGTAGATCTCACCGTTGAAGGTCAGCGCATAACGCTCCGGATTATCGGCCGGCCCCCAACGCAGTGGCTGGTGGGAATGCTCAAGATCAATGATGGCCAAGCGGTTAAAACCAAAGACTGCGTCATCATCATGCCATGTGCCCGCAGCGTCCGGGCCGCGGTGACGGAAGCAGGGGAGGGCCCTCTGTGCAGCGTCGACAAAGCGGGGCGCATCTGAGTTGCTGGTCAGCATTGCGAGTAGACCGCACATGGGTGGGTAGCTCCTTAACTCACGGAAGAATTGGGTGATTAGCTCCCCCAACAATAGAAGCCAGATAGGCGGGTAGCAGAATCACCGCGCGGGTGGCGCATGAATGGTAATGATCGCCCCACCTTTAGCCCGTCCCCGATAGGGGTGCAACTTCCGGTTGATCTTATTGAAGGCATTTGTGATCACGGTTACGTAATGGCCTGTAAAGTGCGCCATCTGTCCATGTCGGGGGTGTGCTTTGGCCTTAAACTTCACGGGGAAAGCGTGGGCGGGGGCAACGCGCTTATGGGGCAGGTTAAACATGCGCGAATGATCAACTATTCTGACTGGGTAGGAATATTCTGTTTTGCTGCATGCAGCTCTTCTTACGAAGGGGTGAACGGAGCATGGAGGGTATTCACAGCTTTAATTAGCTTTCATACAGCGTTCAAAAGCGTTTAACAGCGTTCATCAGTGTGGACAGGAAGGCAGACACACGTGGAAACGGTAAAAAACCGCGGTCTAGCTAAGAAGTTCGGCGTCGCCGGTCTTCTGGCTGTGGCTGGCATTGCTCTTACCGGCTGTGAGGTCGCACCGCCGAGCTCCATGTCGAAATTGCTCGACATGGGCTTCCCGGATCCGGTGACCCCAGAGGCTCACAGCATGTACAACTTCTGGGTCTGGGTCTGGCTCGCAGCCTGGATCATCGGCATCATCATGTGGGGCATCTTCATCTACGCGATTTTTGCCTGGAACGGCAAGCGTCGTGAGAAGAAGGGCCACGGGGAGTTCCCGAAGCAGCTGCAGTACAATGTGCCACTGGAGCTCGGACTCACCATTGTTCCGATCATCATCGTCATGGTGCTGTTCTTCTACACGGTTCAGGCGCAGACCAAGGTTGTCGCACTGGACAAGAATCCAGAAGTGACGGTTGACGTCACCGCGTACCAGTGGAACTGGAAGTTCGGCTACGCACAGGTTGGTTCCTCGCTGTCGCCGACTGGCTCTGACTATGACGGTCAGGATGTTGAGCGCCAGAAGCTCGCGGACGAATCCAAGTTCGACGACGAGTCGATCCACAACGCAAACCCGATCCACGGCCGCTCCATGAGTGACCAGTCGTTCCTGCGTTACAACCTAATTGAGACGATTGGTACTACCGAGGAGATTCCGGTTCTGGTTCTGCCGACCGAGACTCCGGTGGAGTTCCGTCTCGCTTCTGGTGACGTCTCCCACTCCTTCTGGGTTCCGGAGTTCCTGTTCAAGCGCGATGCTTATGTCCACCCGGAAATCAACCAGCAGCAGCGTAGCTTCCAGATCGAGCAGATTGAGAAGCCAGGCGCCTACGTCGGTCGCTGTGCTGAAATGTGCGGTACCTACCACGCAATGATGAACTTTGAGATCCGCGCGGTCACGCCGGACCAGTTCCGTGAGTACATGCGCTTCCGTAATGAGAACCCGGAAGCCTCAAACGCTGACGCCCTTGAGGCGATTGGCGAAGCTCCGTACGCAACGTCCACCCGTCCGTTCAACTCTGACCGCACCGGCACCCGCGATGGCAACAATGCTGTCGACAACAATGCCGTGCAGAACGTCTAAGAGAGGCTAGGGAAAAGAAATGGGAACTGGAGCAAAGATCTTCTACGCGCTCGGCACCTTCTTTGTCATCGTGGCTGTCATCTACGCAGTGGCAACCAGCTACATCGGTGACGATGCTTACCTCTCGGGTTACGAGTGGGCAGGCGGTGTCGCTCTCGTCCTGGCTACGGCACTGGCCTTCATGCTCGGCGGCTACCTGCACTTCACCGAGCGCCGCATCGATATCCTTCCGGAGGATTGGGAGGAAGCTGAGATTGAGGACGGCGCAGGTGTCCTTGGTTTCTTCTCGCCGGGTTCCATCTGGCCGGCCGCCATGACTGGTGGTGTTGGCCTCATGGCTCTGGGGATCGCCTTCTGGCAGCTGTGGCTGCTGGCTCTCGGCGCAGTCGTGCTCATCTGGGCAACGACGATGCTGAACCTGCAGTACGGTATCCCCCGCGAAAAACACTAACGCTGTACTGGAACGCTGGCCCCCGCACCCCTTGTGGTGTGGGGGTTTTCCTTATTAAATAGGGCGAGGCCCAACAAAAGATGGTGCGAAGAGGGGTCAACCGAAAGTTCGCACCGAGCGGGGTTTTGCCAGGCAGAAAATGTGAATCCCATCACACTTGGGAACTACTTTGAATTTCTGGGAACTCCAATTCTGGGAAGAGGCGTAATGCGAAAAATGGGCTGAGGGAAATCAGCCAATATTTGGCGCGCCATGACCTGCAGGGATGTAAGGAAAAAACTCGTGCCAGCAAGTTCTTCATCGAAAGTTGGACACCAACACGCCAAATTTGCAAAGAAAATCGGGAGGTTAACTGCCGTGTTCACATGAAAAACTCGGGGGTAAACAAGGTGACTTTAGGCTTCAAAAGGGAGATACTAGATTCCGTGACGACTGCAACAACTAACCCAGGTATGGCGACTTCACCCGAGCGTCTCCCTGCGCTGAACCGTCCGAACATGGTCAGCGTGGGAACGATCGTGTTCCTCGCCCAAGAATTGATGTTCTTCGCCGGACTCTTCGCGATGTACTTCACGTCGCGCGCGAACGGCATGGAAACCGGCGATTGGGCCAACCAGACGGCCAATCTCAACGTGGTCTTCGGACTCATCATCACTATCGTGCTGGTGACGTCTTCGGTGACCTCACAGTTGGGCGTGTTCGCCGCCGAGAAGGGCGATGTCTTCGGACTTCGTAAATGGTTTACGGTAACCATCCTTCTTGGTGTGGTGTTCCTGGGCCTCGTCGCCTTCGAGTGGGCCGAAATGATCATGCACGGCGTTACCGTGCAATCGAGTGTTTACGGTTCGGTGTTCTACATCATCACCGGCTTCCACATGGCTCACGTGACTGCCGGCATCATCGCCTTCATCGTGGTGATGCTCCGCGTGGCTAAGTCGAAGTTCACCCCGGCGCAGGCAACTGCCGCCATGGTGACCTCGTACTACTGGCACTTCGTCGACGTTATTTGGATCGGCGTGTTCGTTACTCTCTACCTCGTTCAGTAGTCGCGCCCAGCGTGCAGATGAAGCTGAACACCGATTTTCGCTAAGGGATCAACATGGATAACACCCCAAAGAAGGCGCGGAACCGCCGCAAGTTGCGCCGGTCCGCAGCTGGCGCCATGGCGCTGACCTTCGGTCTCACGGGTGCTGGCCTTTTGGCCGCAGCCCTGACTCCGGATGCTCAGGTTGCCACCGCACAGCGCGACGACCAGGCGATGATCCAAGAGGGCAAGGATCTTTACGATTACGCCTGCATTACCTGCCACGGTGCAAACCTGCAGGGTGTCAAGGATCGCGGACCGTCGCTGATCGGCACCGGTGAAGGTGCTGTCTACTTCCAGGTCAACTCCGGCCGTATGCCGATGAAGTCCAACGACGCACAGGCTGAGCGTAAGAAGCCGCGTTTCACTGAGGCGCAGACCCTCGCTATCGCCGCGTATGTTGCAGCTAACGGCGGTGGCCCAGAGCTCGTGTACAACGAGGATGGGTCGATTGCTATGGAAGAGCTCCGTGGTAAGAACTACGACGGCACGATTCAGGCTGCCGACGTCGCCCGCGGTTCAGAGCTCTTCCGTCTGAACTGTGCCTCCTGCCACAACTTCACCGGTCGTGGTGGCGCACTGTCCTCCGGTAAGTACGCGCCGGTGCTGGACCCTGCTAACGAGCAGGAGATCTACCAGGCCATGCTCACTGGTCCGCAGAACATGCCTAAGTTCTCCGACCGTCAGCTGACCGCTGATGAGAAGCGCGACATTATCGCCTTCATTAAGTCCGCTAAGGAAACCCCGAGCCCGTCGGGCTGGGCACTTGGTGGCATCGGCCCGGTTGCTGAAGGCCTGGCAATGTGGATTATCGGTGTCACTCTTGTTGGCGCCGCTGCTATGTGGATTGGATCGCGCTCATGAGCAATGAAGTGAAGAAGAACTACACCAAGGCTGAGCTCGATAAGATGAGCAATGCCGAGCTCGCTGCTCTGGGCACCGAGCTCGATGACGTGACGGTTGCGTACCGCAAGGAGCGCTGGCCGATCGAAAACGACCCGGCTGAGAAGCGTGCTGCCGCAGGCGTCATGGCTTGGCTGATCATCTCCATTGTTATGGGTATCGCCTTCTTGGGCGTCTACCTGTTCTGGCCGTGGGAGGCAAAGTTCCATGGTGATGAAGGCCTGCTCCTTTACTCGCTGTACACCCCGCTGTTGGGTCTCACCTCCGGTCTCTCTCTTGCTGGTCTTGGCTTCGCCATTATCCAGTACGTGAAGAAGTTCATCCCGGAAGAGGTCGCAGTCCAGCGTCGTCACGATGGTCGCTCCTCCGAGTTGGATCGTCGTACGACCACTGCTCTGCTTAATGATGCATGGCAGACCTCCACTCTTGGTCGCCGTAAGGTCATGAAGGGGCTGCTTGGTGGCGCTGGCCTGATGGCTGGTTTGGCTATCATCGCTCCGATGGGTGGCCTGATCAAGAACCCGTGGCGTGTGCGTCATGACATGAACTACCTGGGTGACGGCACGCTGTGGACCCAGGGTTGGTCGATGGCCCGCAACGGCACCAAGCTGTACCTCGGTCGTGACACCGGCGCTATTGCGGAGCTGCATGAGACCGGTAAGGGCGACCACTACAGCACCGCCGGTGTTTCTCGCCTGGTGCGTATGCGTCCGGAGGATCTGGATGCTGCTTCGATGGAGACGGTGTTCCCGCTTCTCGAGGAAGACGTCAACGATGGCGACAAGTACGACGCTGAGCGTGACGTCTACGAGCAGCACATGCACTCACTGCACGGTCCGCGTAACGCCGTCATGCTGATCCGCCTGCGCTCCGCTGATGCCGAGAAGGCAATTGAGCGTGAGGGCCAGGAGGACTTCCACTACGGCGACTACTACGCGTACTCGAAGATTTGTACTCACATCGGTTGTCCGACGTCTCTGTACGAGGCGCAGACCAACCGCATCCTTTGCCCCTGCCACCAGTCGCAGTTCGACGCGTTGCAGTACGGCAAGCCGGTGTTCGGCCCGGCAGCACGCGCTCTGCCGCAGCTGCCGATCGACATCGACGAAGACGGTTACCTCATCGCCCGCGGGGACTTCATTGAGCCCGTTGGCCCGGCATTCTGGGAGCGTAAGTCCTAATGAGCACGAAACTCGCAAAAGCCGCGGACAACGCTGATTCGCGGTTCACAATCGCGGGCGTTCTCCGCCCACAGCTGAACAAGGTTTTCCCGACCCACTGGTCCTTCATGCTCGGTGAGATGGCGCTGTACAGCTTCATCATCTTGCTGCTGACTGGTGTCTATCTGGCCCTGTTCTTCGACCCTTCCATTACGAAGGTTATCTACGAAGGTGGCTACCTGCCGCTGAACGGCGTTGAGATGTCTCGCGCCTACGCAACTGCCTTGGACATCTCGTTTGAAGTCCGCGGTGGTCTGTTCATCCGCCAGATGCACCACTGGGCCGCGCTGATGTTCATGATGGCGATGTTCGCCCACATGATGCGCATCTTCTTCACTGGTGCGTTCCGTCGCCCACGTGAGGCTAACTGGATCATCGGTTCCACCCTGATCCTGCTTGGTATGGCCGAGGGCTTCATGGGTTACTCGCTGCCGGACGACCTGCTCTCCGGTGTGGGTCTCCGTATTATGTCCGCCATCATCGTGGGTCTGCCGATCATCGGTACCTGGCTGCACTGGGCTATGTTTGGCGGCGACTTCCCGTCCGACCTCATGCTGGATCGTTTCTACATCCTGCACGTGCTGATTCTCCCGGGCATCATCCTCGCGCTCATTGCGGCGCACCTGCTGCTCGTCTGGTTCCAGAAGCACACCCAGTTCCCGGGTCCTGGTCGCACCGAGAACAATGTCGTGGGCATCCGTATTATGCCGGTGTTCGCAGTCAAGGCAATTGGCTTCGGCATGGTGGTCTTCGCAGTGCTGGCTTTGATGGCAGGTGTTACCACTATTAACGCCATCTGGAACATTGGTCCGTACAACCCGTCCCAGGTTTCCGCTGGTTCACAGCCTGATATCTACATGCTCTGGACTGACGGTGCTGCTCGTGTCATGCCGGCATGGGAGCTCTACCTTGGCAACTACACCATCCCTGGTGTGTTCTGGGTTGCGCTCCTGGCAGGTGCCATGGTCGTCGCACTGATCGCGTACCCCTTCATTGAAAAGAAGGTCACCGGCGACGATGAGCACCACAACCTGCTGCAGCGTCCGCGCGATGTTCCGGTACGCACGGGCATTGGCGTTATGGGCTTGGTCTTCTTCCTGCTGCTCACGCTGTCAGGCGGTAACGACCTGTTTGCCTACCACTTCCAGATTTCGCTGAACGCTATGACCTGGATCGGTCGCATCGGCTTGCTGGTTCTGCCGCCGCTGGCATACTTCATCACCTACCGCATCTGCATCGGTCTCCAGCGTTCTGACCGTGAGGTCCTGGAGCACGGTATTGCAACCGGTGTGATCCAGACCCTTCCGAACGGTGCGTTCGTGGCAGTTCACCAGCCCGTCGGTCCGGTGGATGAGCACGGCAACCAAATTCCGCTTGAGTACGGTGGCGCACGAGTACCGAAGCAGCTCAACGAGCTTGGCTACGCAGACTCCGAGACCTCCGGTATCTTCAAGGCTGACGATCCGGAAATCACAGCACGCCGTAACGAGATTGCCCGCAACAACCACCATGAAGAGGTGGAGACCCTGCGCGCACTTGAGGCGGAGAAATCCGCAACTGACCGCGACGCCGGTAAGTAAAAAACGGTTTAGCAAAGGCCCCTTTCCCCGAGTGGGAGAGGGGCCTTACGCGTATAACAAAACGATAAACACGATAATGTGACTAGAATCACAGTAAGTTTTTCTTCAGGTTGACAATTTCTAAACTTCGCATTGAGAGTTTTGGGAGAAGGGAAGATAACTGCAGGTAGGAATAGGTAGGTTGTTGATTCGTGTTGGCACTGCATTAAAGGGGGGGCAACGGGCGTTCGCGGTGTTTTCGGTAGATATTTTAAATAACAAGAAAATAACGGGCGCGCCGTTAGACAATCATCGTGTCCATTTCGTAACCTATTCGAGACCTTGCAGCCACCAGGCGGCAAGCGAAACCTAGACATCGTAAATACATACAGCCGAGTTCCTTTTGTTTCACCACATGACATGAGGAAGCCGGGGAACCGAAAATTTCCCTGGGGTGAACGGGAAACAAGGAGCGCCACCGCGGCGCCGGAGTTTCTTGTAGGTGATCTCTAGTACCGAACCCGACAGCTAACCCGGTAGGCGACTGGAAGATATGGAGTTACATAGTGGCTAAGCATCGCCGCCAGACCACGTCCGCGTCCAAACGCGGTCTTACTGCTGCATCCGCCGTTATCGCTGGCGCTACCCTCGTTAGCCCGGCCACTGCTGGCGCTGCTGAGGTGCGTGTCCCGAACACTAACCTTTCTGCATACGTCCCGGGCATTGACACCGTGCCGGGTATTGAGAACGTGCCGGGTATTGATCAGTGGGTTCCGTCCCTCGCTGGCAAGGCTGCTCCGGGCGCGAACTTCAACGCTGCTGTGAAGGGTGCTGTTCCGGCCCCAGTTCAGCCGCAGGGCCAGCGCATCGTTGAGATTGCCAAGTCGAAGATTGGTTCCCCGTACGTCTACGGCGCTGCCGGCCCGCAGGCTTTTGACTGCTCCGGCTTCACCTCTTGGGTTTACGCCCAGGCGGGTAAGTCTATTCCGCGCACCTCCGGCGCTCAGGCTTCCGCTGGCCAGCGCGTGGACATCAACGCTCTGCAGCCAGGCGACATCGTGGTGTACTACGGTGGTGCTTCCCACGTTGGCATCTACGCTGGCAATGGCCAGATCATCGATGCATTGAACTCTGGTACCCCCGTGGGTTACCGTCCGCTGAACTACATGCCGATCCACTCGGCAGTGCGCTTCTAAGCGGTAGAGATTTCGAACCCGGCTTCGGCCGGGTTTTCTCAATTTTCACACCTGTAACAACCAGTGGATTTGTACTTATTCGCTGCTTGACCGCAGAGTTCTAGCGCTGTACCTTTGTTTAAGGTTCTTGAGCTACAGGCTTGTTATTTTTGTCCGAAAAGAGGTCGCTTTAAGTGGACATGCGTCGCGCTTCCTTCCGTTTCCGTCCGATGGTTGTGGCGGGTCTCATTGCTGGATTTTCAGCGGTGAACCTGGCGGTGCCAGCGCAGGCTGATGAGATTGAAACGATCATCAAGGAGCTCAGCGACATCTCTGAGGAAGCGACTGCGAAGTCGGAAGAAGTAAAGAAGATCGAGGACGAGATCACCAAGGGTGAGGGCGAGGTCTCTGCGCTTCGTGAGTCTGCAGAGGATGCACGTCGTGATGCTGAGGAGGCCAAGGCGGCGCGCTCTGGTGCTCAGGGTGAGGTCGATGGTACGGCTCGGACCCAGTACCGGAACCTGTCTAATGATGCGCATTTGAACGCACTGCAGTCTGCTAACCCGCAAGAGGCGATTGACCGTTCTTCCTATCTTGGTTCCTTGTCGCGTTCCGCGCAGCGCACGTTGGAGGAATCCCAGCGTTTGAATGAGGTCGCTGCTTCGCGTGCGACGGACGCAGACATCGCGGTCGCTGTAGCTAACTTCCGTCAGAGTGAGCTGGAAAGCAAGCGCGACAAGCTTCAGCGTGAACGCGAGGAGCTGGATGACAAGGTTAAGGAGATAGAGGCCAAGGTTGATGGCTTCACGCCGGAGCAGCGTGCGCGCTGGGAGGCGAAGAACGGCCCGGTTGCTCTCAATGTGCCAGC
Organism: Corynebacterium sp. MSK044; assembly: GCF_030232825.1. Lineage (NCBI taxonomy): Bacteria > Bacillati > Actinomycetota > Actinomycetes > Mycobacteriales > Corynebacteriaceae > Corynebacterium > Corynebacterium sp. MSK044. Next base: position 126,420 of record NZ_JASPJJ010000001.1, on the reverse strand, counting down.
CTCGGCGCATGCTTCTGGTGTTGTGTCGGCTGCTTTGGCTAAGTTGGGTTCGCCGTATGGCTGGGGTGCAGCTGGTCCGAGCCAGTTCGATTGCTCTGGTTTGATGGTCTGGTCCTATGCTCAGAACGGCAAGTCGATCCCCCGTACGTCCCAGGCGCAGCTTGCGGGTGGTACACGCGTGTCCATGTCGGAGCTTCAACCGGGTGACATCATTGGTTACTACCCAGGTGTGACGCACGTGGGCATGTACATCGGTAACGGCCAGGTGGTTCACGCGTCGGATTACGGTATTCCGGTTCAGGTTGTTCCATTGAATTCGATGCCGGTGCAGGGTGCAGTCCGCTACTAGCCGGGTCCTGCTTGTTACGAATGATTTCCCGCCGACAGTTGGTGGGATTCAGTCGTATCTAGAGCAGTTTGTTTCAGAGGTCGTCGCGCGTCGGGGCCGCGATTCGATAGTCGTATTCGCGTCGACGCAGGATGTGGAAGCTGCGAAGCTTTTCGACGCTGCCCAGGAGTACCTCGTTCACCGCTGGCCCCGCACGGTGATGCTTCCTACGCCGGCCGCAGCCCGTGAAATGAAGCGGATCATCCGGGAACACAAGATTGATACCGTGTGGTTTGGTGCGGCGGCGCCGCTTGCACTTTTGGCCCAAGAGGCACGCAAGGCTGGTGCCATGCGGATCGTGTCCACGACACATGGGCATGAGGTTGGCTGGTCCATGCTGCCCGTGGCAAGGCAAATGCTGCGCCGCATTGGGAAAACGACAGACACGTTGACGTATGTGTCGGAATACACGCGACGTCGATTTTCTTCTGCATTTGGTGCTCATCCGGACTATGTTGCTTTGCCTTCCGGTGTGGACACGGAGTTTTTCCGCCCTGCAACCTCAGCGCAAAAAGTGGGCACGCGCAGTGAGTTCGGCTATGGGGATGAACCACTCGTTGTGGTGGCCTCCCGATTGGTCGCACGTAAAGGCCAGGATCAACTGATTCGCGGGTGGGGCACAATACAAGAGGCTTTCCCAGATGCCCGTCTTGCCGTTATTGGGGAGGGGCCGTATCGGAAGAAACTTGAGCAGCTCGCGGTGTCTTATGCGCGGGCAGTGACGTTTCATGGGCGTCTGCCACGGACAAGCATGCGTGACCTTGTCGCAGCGGCAGACATTATGGCCATGCCGGCGCGCACCCGTGGAGGCGGGTTGGACGTGGAGGGTCTTGGCATCGTCTACCTTGAAGCTCAGGCATGCGGAGTTCCAGTCATTGCAGGTACCTCAGGCGGAGCACCAGAGACTGTTACTCCAGACACTGGCATTGTCGTCGATGGATCCCGAGCTCAGACGGTCGCGGAAGCGGTGGTGGAGCTGTTGGGGGACGGGGCACGCAGAAAAGCAATGGGCCTCAATGGGAGACAGCATGTGTCTGAGATTTTCTCCTGGCAAGCCTTGGGGGACAGGCTCGAGGGCGTGCTATTCGGAGAGCAGGGCTAGAATAATGCCCTATGTCTGAGACAAAGCTGACCATCGGGTTCGATATCGGGGGCACAAACACCCGCGCCGGTGTCGTCGATGAGGGGGGCCGCGTCCTTGATGTTGAGTCCACGCGAACCCCGCACACGCCTGAAGGGTTACGCCATGCCATCGTGGGCATGGTAGATACGCTGCGTCATCGCAGCCCAGCTGGCGCGATTGGCTCTGTGGGGCTTGCTGTCGCTGGATTCCTCGATCCCGAGTGTGAAGTGGTTCGCTTTGCCCCTCATCTTCCGTGGCAGGACAACGAGCCGGTAAGGAAGATCCTGCAAGGTGAGCTCGGGCTGCCCGTGAGATTGGAGCATGACGCGAACGCGGCTGCCTGGGGTGAGTACCGTTTTGGGGCTGCGCAAGATGCGAAAACGTGGGTGCTGTTTGCGGTTGGTACTGGGATCGGTGCAACGCTCATGCATAACGGTGAGATCTACCGTGGTGCTTTTGGTACTGCCCCAGAATTCGGTCACGTGACTGTGGTTCCTGGTGGGCGCGCATGCTCATGTGGCAAACAGGGCTGCTTGGAGCGCTACGCATCGGGCACTGCGCTGGTAGATACCGCAGTAGAGATTGCCACTAAGGGTGGTTTTGAGTCCTGTGAGCTGTACCGCAAAGCCGTGGATAAACGGGCAACGGGCAATGATGTCGTCGCGGCAGCGCGCGCCGGCGACGCATTGGGCCTAGCCACGATGGACCATTTCGCCATGTGGCTTGGTCAAGGTCTTTCCTTGGTGTGCGATGTGTTGGATCCGGAACTCATCGTCTTGGGTGGGGGAGTGAGCCGCGATGCGGATTTATTCCTAGATACAGCACAGCAGACCATGGCACGTTCAGTGGTAGGCGCTGGCTTTCGGCCCTTGCCGGCACTTCAAACAGCCGTTTTGGGCTCGCAGGCAGGTATGATCGGCGTTGCTGATTTGGCCCGACACCAGATGTAGAGGAAATATGAACAACAAGTGGTACAAGTTCTTTAAGTACATCCTGATTGGGCCGTGGCTGCGTTTGTGGAACCGCCCGGAGACCCAAGGTTTGGACAATATCCCGCCGGAGGGCACCCCGGCGCTCATGGTGTCCAACCACCAGGCAGTCATGGATTCCTTCTACTTCCCGCTGGTGTGCCCGCGCCAGCTGGTTCATCCAGCGAAGAAGGAATACTTCACATCCCCGGGTTTTTCTGGTGCTGTGCAAAAGTTTTTCATGACGGCGGTGGGGCAGGTTCCCATTGACCGTGAGTCCAAGGACGCGGGTTCGGCGTTGTTGAAGGTGACCAAGGAGGTCTTCGGCAACGGCGATTTGTTCTGCATCTACCCGGAGGGCACGCGTTCGCCGGATGGAAGGATCTACAAAGGCAAGACGGGTATGGCTCGCGTTGCCATGGAATCGGGTGTGCCGTGTATTCCGGTAGCCATGATTGGTACCCGTAATGCGAACCCGATTGGTTCATGGATACCCCGTCCGACGAAGGTGCGCGTAAAAATTGGTGAGCCAGTTGACCCGCACCAGTGGGCGCGTGACAACGGTTTTGAGCCAGATGATCCAGCCGTGTGGCGTCCGTTCACGGATTTCTTCATGGAGCAGCTCGTTGAGCTGTCCGGCTACCCCTATGTGGATGCGTACGCCGCCGATGTGAAGAAGTCTCTTGAAGCCGGCAAGGGGTACCCGAAGGGCACTGAGCCCACGGGGAACACGCTGGATTAAGGCTATTTGTGCGGTACTTCTACGACACTGAATTTATTGAGGATGGTCAGACCATCACGCTCGTGTCCATTGGCATTGTTGCGGAGGATGGGCGCGAGTACTACGCGGTTTCAACCGATTTTGATGGGACACGCGCGAACCGGTGGGTGCGCGAAAACGTGCTAGCTAAGCTGCCTAATCTGGATAATCCAGTGTGGAAGCCGCAGCGCCAGATCCGGGACGAGGTTTATGAGTTTCTGACCTTTGGCGGGCACCGTCCGGAGCTGTGGGCGTGGGTGGGGGCTTACGACCACGTGGTGTTTGCTCAGCTCTGGGGGGATATGACGAAGCTGCCCAAGGATTTGCCGCGCTTCACCCGTGAATTGAAGCAGTACTGGGATATGGCTGGTCGCCCGTCCTTGCCACGGACGCCGAAGGATAACCATGATGCACTCGTGGATGCACGCCATAACCTTCACAAGTTCCGGGCTTGTCAGCGTGCTCTCCCCCTCGATCGACGTGGCTTTGTATTAAATAGATAGGCATACCGTCTACGACGTGCTAGAACTTATAGAATGAGCTGGACAGTAGACATCCCCAAAGAAGTACTCCCTGATCTTCCGCCTTTGCCGGGCGATATTTTTGAATCCTTCCAAGAGGTTGTGAACCTCCCTGCAAAGCAGCAGCCCACGTGGGATGAGAACGCAGCCCTTTATGTTCGTAAGATCCTTGAATCCGTGCCGCCGGTTGTTGTGGCGCCGGAGATTCACAAGCTGAAGCAGCAACTGGCCGAAGTTGCAGAGGGTAAGGCTTTCTTGCTGCAGGGCGGTGACTGTGCTGAGACGTTTGAGTCCAACACTGAGCCTCACATTCGCGCCAACATTAAGACATTGCTGCAGATGGCAGTTGTGCTCACGTACGGTGCATCCACCCCGGTGGTGAAGCTGGCGCGTATTGCTGGCCAGTACGCCAAGCCGCGTTCGTCTGATCTGGATGAGAATGGTTTGCCCAATTACCGTGGTGACATTGTCAATGGTGTGGACCCAACACCGGAGTCACGTGAACATGATCCGGCGCGCATGATTCGTGCGTACGCAAACGCATCTGCTGCGATGAATCTGGTCCGTGCGTTGACCACCTCTGGTACGGCTGACCTGTACCGAGTGGAGGCATGGAACCGTGAGTTCGTGGCTAATTCCGCTGCCGGTGCACGCTATGAGGCGCTGTCCCGTGAGATCACCCGTTCGCTGCACTTCATGGATGCCTGTGGGGTGAACGACCGTGAGCTGCGGACATCAGAAATCTACGCTTCCCACGAGGCGCTTCTCGTGGATTATGAGCGTGCGATGCTGCGTTTGGCCAAGGATGAGAATGGTGACACGAAGCTCTACGACCTCTCAGCACACCAGCTGTGGATTGGTGAGCGGACTCGTGGCCTGGATGACTTCCACGTTAACTTCGCAGCGCTCATTGATAACCCGATTGGCCTCAAGCTCGGCCCGACCGTGACCCCGGAAGAAGCTGTCCGGTACGCCGAGAAGCTGGATCCGAACCGCCAGCCAGGCCGCCTGACCTTTGTGGCTCGCATGGGCCACGACAAGGTGCGCGATGTTCTGCCGGGTATTGTCCAGGCAGTGGAGCGTGAGGGCCACAAGGTCATTTGGCAGTCTGACCCGATGCACGGCAACACGTTCACGGCGTCGAATGGTTACAAGACCCGCCACTTTGACAAGATTATCGATGAGGTGCAGGGCTTCTTCGAGGTTCATCGCCACCTGGGCACCCACCCGGGTGGTATCCACATTGAGCTCACGGGTGAGCATGTCACCGAATGCTTGGGTGGTGCTCAGGACATTACGGATATTGATCTGCCGGGCCGCTACGAGTCTGCATGTGATCCGCGTCTGAACACCGAGCAGGCTTTGGAGCTTGCTTTCTTGGTTGCGGAGATGCTCCGTAACTAGAACGCCGGCCGGATGAGTGCGGGGATCTCCCCGTAGAATCCGGACCCGTACCACCAGCCGCCGACGGCAACAGCCGCGGTGGCTGCTGTCATGAGAAGCAACGTGAGCGCCAAGCGGAGTCCCGACCTGTTGGTCTCCGGCTCTGGGATGGGTTGTGGTCGGCGTGGCTCAACAACCTCTGGAACCTCGACGCGTTCCGGAACCACTGGAGCATCAGGCATGTCCTCCGGGACTTCAGTGATGCTCGTGGGAATAGCAGCAACGCGGTGCGCGGCCGACTGCGTGGGCAGGGGAACCACAAAGTGGGGGAGGCGCAAGCTCGCGGAGACGTCCTCGATGGCGTTCAAAAACTCGTGGGCGCCGGTGAAGCGATCGTGGGGGTTGCGGGCGGTGGCGGTGGCCGTCAATTCGTCGAAAAGCATGGGAACTCCAGCAATTCGGCTGCTGGGTGGCGGTACGTCGTAGTTGAGGCGTGCCATGGCGTGGGCAAGCGGGGTGTCGCCGTGGAAGGGGACGGTGCCGGTGAGGAGTTCGAAGAGCACGATACCGGCGGAGTACACGTCTGTGGCCAGGCTTAGAGGTGAGCCATCAACCTGCTCCGGGGCGATGTAGGCCACGGTGCCCACGATCTGGTCGGTGGACCGGTTTGATTCACTCGCGGCGCGCACTAACCCGAAATCTGCCAGTTTCACGGTGTGATCACCGGCGATGAGGATGTTGTCTGGCTTGATGTCGCGGTGGACAAGGCCCCGATCATGCGCAACCGCAAGTCCGGTGAGCATGCCCCGCATGACTTCAGCAACTGCATGTGGTGGCATGGGGCCACGTTCAGCCAGGAGTTCGCGCAGGGTCCCGCCGGTGATGAGCTCCATGATGAGGAAGACATCCTCACCATCCGCAGAGAAGTCATACACGCCCACGAGATTCGGGTGGGAAAGTTGCGCCATCGCGCGTGCTTCGCGGGAGAAGCGGTTCAGAAACACATCATCATCGAGATAGCGCGCGTCCATGACTTTCGCCGCTACTTCACGGTCCAGGCGCGTATCTAAACAGCGGTACACGGTGGACATTCCGCCACGCGCGATGGGGCGGTCGATCACGTACCGGCCTTCCAGAACATCGCCGGGCTGAAGTTCACTCATGTCTTCCAAGTATGGTGCACGGGTGGAATGAAGTGGTAGCTGACGTAGAGTATTCATCGTGAGTACAGAAAATTACGACCTTGATGCACTGCTCGCCGGCGAGACACTTTTGACGTTCCCTGAGGTTGCGGAGCAGCTTGGTGTGCCCGTGACCAAAGTGCACGACTATGTCAATGCAGGCAAGCTTCTGTCCTGGAAGAAGGAAGGGGTAAAGGTCGTTCCTTCAACGCTTCTCGACGACGACGGGGGCCTATCCAAATTCATCTCCGGCGCCATCACCGTATTGCTAGACGGCGGTTTCACTCAGGATGAGATTTTGGGGTACCTCTTCACCGCTGATGAGAGTTTGCCGGGCAGGCCTATTGACGCGCTTCATGGGCACGGTGCGCGTGAGGTTATTCGGCGTGCTCAGGCAATGGCCTTCTAGCCGCTAGCCATGCAGCGATGGCGGTGAGCATCATCCACCAGCCGTCGTAGAAACGGTGGTTGCCACTACCCATGAAGGACAGTGCAACCACAACAGATGCCGCCACCGTGAGCTTGATTAGCCATGGCCGGGGTTTGAACGTACCCACAAGGGTGAGGGATGAGGCGAAGTACCACGGCAGTGTGACGGCGTTGAACAGAAATGCAACTTGGTAGGCCAACGTGATACCCATGATTGCGCGCCGGTCTGACTGTCGGAAGATGGCCCATACTGCCACTAATCCGGAGAGCATGAGCAAAGAACCAACTGTGCGGGCGCCGGTGAGGATGGTGTTGTACCTAAAGGTTTCGTCGATAAGCTGAATGAACGGCGCGACCGCATCGGCCATGAGCGTGGCACCTGACAGGGGATTGACCACCTTGGAGTTGCCGGAGATCTGCGCCAACCAGCCCCACGATGTGCCAGATGCCCATGTGACGGCTGCAACAACTGCAACAGAGATGCCCACGGTAGCTGCCCCGCCGAGAAAGAACACACCGCATCGTTTCGCCAGGGGAGTGCCCTTTGGTGCGTACCGGGCCAGCATCATCCACACGACGAAAGGTAGCGCGATAGCTGCGGTGGCCTTGAGCGATACCGCCACGCCGATGAGTGCAACGCCAAAACCGAACCGGTCGCGCAGGCAGGCCAGCAAACCAACGGAGACGAGCCCGACCATCACGGATTCGTTGTGCATGCCACCCACCATGTGGATGATCATCACTGGGTTAGCTACACCCAGCCACAGTGCAAGAGCGGGGCTCCCACCAAGGTGTTCCGCAATGCGTGGGACAGCAAGAGCGATGGTTACAAATCCTGCGAGGGAGATGATTTTGTACACGATGAGGCCGGCCGTGACATTATCGCCAACCAGCGTGGTCACCCCATCCCCGATCCACAAATGCAGGGGGCCATATGGCGTTGTGGTGTTCCGCCAGTCGTGGGAGACCTCCAACAAATAAGGCCCAGGGTTGACGGCAGCGCCTTCCGAGTACGGGTCGAATCCGTCACGGACCATTGCCCCCTGCATCAGGTAGGAGTACACATCCCGTGACATCAGCGGCGCGGCAAGAACCAAAGGCGTTGTCCACGCCCACAGTGCTGTGCGAACAGCCTTCTCGCGACGTTCGCTACCCAGCAATACCCATGCCGCCATCAGCAGGAATATGCCCGTTGTCAGCATCACATCCATGAGGCCGCGCGCGTGACCATAGCTGAGTGATGACCAACCGAGGGCGTCTAGCACACCACCGCGGTTACGCGTCGCGCCAGCGCCAAAAGAACCCAACATCATGAGCACTGAGCCCACGGCGCCGAGCGGGATGATCCAGGAGCGTGCTGCCAACGAACAATCCTTTACATACGTCGTGCAGTGGCTTTCTCAGCCATTGTCTTCAATGCCTCTGCGGCACTGTGGTCCAGCTGCGCGTGGTCCAGGAAGGAAAGTCCGGACTCCGTCAGGTGCGCAATTCGCTTTTCGACGTCCTCCACCGCCCCCGTCCCCTCCACAATCGCCGCGAGCTCCGCGATATCCTTTGGGTCCTGTACCACTCCGATCCCAGAGCGGAGCTTCTCAGCGGACGATGGATCAGTCCGATCCGCGGCCTGTAAAGCAAGCGAGTACAAGACAGTGCGCTTTCCTTCCCGCAGATCATCACCAGCAGGTTTACCTGTAATCTCCGGGTCTCCGAAGACCCCCAACAAATCGTCCCGCAGCTGATACGCCACACCAATGTCGCGACCGTACCCGCGCAATGCGGCAATCGTCGTCTCATCTGCACCGGCAACTGCGGCACCCAAGTGAAGTGGGCGCTCAATGGTGTATGCGGCGGTCTTATACACATTCACCGCGTTAGCCAGCTCCTCACTCTCTGAGCCCGCCGCCTCCAAGGAGATGTCCAGAATCTGGCCACCGATGACCTCACTGCGCATCCCACGCCACGGTTCATGCGCGCGGTCACGGGCAGCGGTGCTCAGCCCTGAGCCATGCCACATGTCATCTGCCCACACCAACGCTAGGTCCCCGATGAGGATAGCCACGTTCTGCCCGAAGACATCTGCGTCACCGTGCCACCCGCGTGCCCGGTGGTTAGCTGCCGCTGACCGGTGAACAGTAGGGTTGCCGCGCCGGGTATCGGAAGCGTCGATGATGTCATCGTGGATCAGCGCACATGCCTGGATGAACTCGAGCGCACTGACAGCCCGCAGGACAGCCAAGGGGTCTTCCGTGCCTCTGTCCAAGCCCCCAACAGCGGTATAGCCCACCCAGCCAAAAGTCGGGCGAATGCGCTTTCCGCCGCCCAGAACAAAGTCACGCAAAAGTCCCACGGCATCTGCGACAGGACCACCGATCTGCGCAACGGGTGGGGAGACCTCATTGAGAAAAGCGTCCAGTTGGCGTTCTACCGCCGCTGGAACATCATCGAGAGTGGGGGCGGAACCGAAAGGGGGTTGTTCCACGAAACATGGCTCCTTTAACCAGTTGCGGGCGGTTAGCAATACCGCTCACTTTACAGCTAGGCGCGGGCGATCAGGCCAGAGGCAGTTTCCTGCCCAGGATGGCAAAGGGCCGACTGTCGCCGTCGTAGGTGAAATGGCGCAGAACGTCCAGGAACCCGAGGGAACGGTAAAGCCCAAACGCAGCATTATTCTCACCTGGCACCTCCGGTGTGGATAGCAATGCGTAGGGTTCCGTAGTTTGCTCCAGCAACAAGTGCATGAGTTTCCGGCCAGTTCCTTTGCACTGCAAATCAGGCGCAACATGAATTTCGGCGACCTCAAAATAGTTCCGTATCACCGTGATCATGGCTGGCGTCATTGCCTGTCGCTGAAACAGGCCTCTTCTCAATTGGAGGTCCCACCACCGGTCAGGTGTGCCTTTGAAGCCATAAGCGATACCGGCCAATGAGTCGCCTTCATAGGCAGCCACGGCAACAAAGCCTGGGGAAGTGGCATCACGGCACCACACAGCGATGCGCTGCTCACGAATCGCGGGTGGATATTTCATCGCCGCGATGTATAGGTCCACGAGTTCCGGCACCATCTCAATGAACTGTGGCGCCGTTAGGTGGCGGACTGTCATAGGCACTCCACTATCGAACCATGACGTGATCTCGAGTGGAGTGAAAATATGAAACTTAGAACAGCTGTTCGAATTTTGGGGGAGGGGTGTCGCACGGGCTTTCTAATGTGAAGGCAACAAAGCAGGTCACAGTGAGGTGTTAAAGATGAACAGCATTATTTCTGCCACGACAGGCGCTACGTATGGCACGGTTCCGCGGCCTACACGCCACGATAAATTTCTTGATTCTGCACGGGAGCTTCTCGCGGATGCTCACTTGCGAATTGCGCATGGCGAGTACGACCTTGCGGTTGAGAGTGCTTATCGCGCGGCCTTGCGCACGGCGGGTGCGGTTATTGCGGAGTCAGTGGCCGTGGCTAAGCGCAAGAGGCTACCTACGAGTGCATGGGACAAGTTGCGTATTACTGGCCCCCAAGGCGAGATGTGGGCTGATGTTTTTAGTGGTTACTCCACGCTGCGCGGGCGGGTTGCGTCCGGCATTGAGCTTCGCCCAAACCCGCTAAAGGCGACAGCACTTGTTGCGGATGCTGCGGATTTCTACGCTGAAGTTGCGGGCGAAGATCAATCCTTGGCTGCAGCGTAGAAGCGATTTTTGGGCTGAACTGTTATCCTGAGGAACAAAACTGCCCACTGAATCGTTATATCCTCAAAGTGGACATCAAGTGCACGGCTGGAGGAATCGTGGCCCTTTCTGAGCAAGAACAGCAGCTGCTCCGCGAGATCGAGGAGTCGCTCCTTGCGGATGACCCGAAATTCGGGGCATCCGTCGCTTCCGCGTCCCGTTTCCAAGATGGCACTGAATCTGGGCGTCTAACAATGCGTTCTTTGGCCCTCATCGTGTTGGGGCTGTGCCTGCTTGTCGGTGGCGTGGCATTGGCAACGCAGAGCTTGTGGTTTGTCAGCCTGAGCATCATTGGCTTCGTAGTCATGTTCGCGGGTGGGGTTTGGGCCCTTCGCACTCCAGCTGAACCGAACGCACGTCAGGCGGGCCGCGCCAAGCATCCGTCGCAGCGCGGTGGCATGAGCTCCCGGATGGAAGAGAATTTCCGTCGCCGGTTTGAAGGCCAATAGGTAACGCATCAGTCCCCGCCAACTGGCGGGGATTTTTTCGTGCGCTCATTTTTGGGAGTTAAGTGGCAGCAAGTGTACCTGGAGGGTGAAGGGGAAGCGAGGGGTGTCCTTGGTCGCTTTCCTTCGCTGGGTCCGTGTGGGAAGTTCCATTGCGACGAATCGGCCCGGATGAAATCCCGCGTAGGAAATTTCTCCCGTTTGGTAGTTGCCAGTGCAATGCAATCTTCTGCTTCGATGTGTGTAGGGGGGCGGCTTAGCCCCACTTTCACCCACTCGCGTCCCCCACTTTCACCCACCTCCACAATTTGCCTTAGGTTTCTTGGCTTTATTCTTGGATTTGGATTTGTGCGGATGGGGGTGATTTGCACTTGAGGGGTTTAAGTTAACTCTTGTTAATCATGTGTGCGGGTGTGTCCACCACTAATTTTTATGTGAGTTGACCTCGAGAAATATGAAACGCGGAAAGAAAGTTTCGCGTTAAAGTGGCGTTTGTGGGGGATAGTGGGATAAAGTGGGGTGCAGTGAGAGGTTAGTGGGACACTTCTGGCCTTTCGCGGACAAAAGTTCACAACCGGAGTCATTGAGCAAGAAAGGTGGGGCGCCGGATGTTTCTAGGCACCTACACCCCAAAGCTGGATGACAAGGGGCGCCTGACGTTGCCCGCTAAATTCCGTGAGGGTTTGGCGGACGGGCTGATGGTGACCAAGGGGCAGGACCACTCTTTGGCGGTCTATCCCCGCGAGGAATTTGCGGCACGCGCACGTAAGGCAGCCGCAGTTTCGCGCACGAACCCGAAGGCGCGTGCCTTCATTCGTAACTTGGCAGCAAGTGCGGATGAGCAGACGCTTGACGGATCTGGTCGCATCACGCTGTCGCCGGCGCACCGGGATTACGCGCAACTGACTAAGGAGTGCGTGGTTATCGGTTCAGTGGATTTCTTGGAGATCTGGGATGCAGAGTCCTGGGCGAAATACCAAGAAAATACGGAGGCCGCTTTCTCGGCGGCTGATGAGGACGATATTCTCTCGGGTCTGCTCTAAAGGGCGGGCGATTAGCGGAGAGCGTGTATGACCTCTGCTCGGGGCGCGAGTCGTTCTGGTGTACTTCCCCGATATCAGAATGACCGCCCCGGGTAGGGCTCTATACGTTCCCCGCGGATGCACGTAAGTGAACAACAAAGCCGCGATTAAAGGGGGTGGACCCGGTGGCAACGAGTACGGCACATGACGTCAGCCACGGGCATGTCCCTGTCATGCGTGATCGCATGGGTGAGTTGCTGCGTCCCGCGGTGGAGGCTTTCGGTGAGAACGCTGTCATCGTTGATGGCACGCTGGGGGCTGGGGGCCACACGGAATACTTCTTGGACATTTTCCCGCATGTTTCTGTGATCGGAATTGATCGCGATGGGGAAGCGCTGCGCAATGCCACGGAACGGCTTGCGCCTTTTTCACATCGGTTCCTGCCGGTGCAGGGGCGTTTTGATTGCCTTGAAGAGGCGTTGGTAACCGAGGAAGGGTCGATTGCGGATAAGGCACGGGAGTATGGGCTTGCCGGTGCTTTCTTTGACCTCGGTGTCTCCTCAATGCAGCTGGACCAAGCCGAGCGTGGTTTTGCGTACAAGGTTGATGCACCACTGGATATGCGGATGGATTCCAGTCAGGGGATCACTGCCGCTGATGTCTTGAACACGTACTCGCACGGTGATCTCGCGCGGGTGTTGAAGACGTATGGGGATGAGCGTTTCGCTGGCAAGATCGCATCAGCGGTGGTGGCTGAACGTGAAAAGGAACCGTTCACACGGTCGGGCCGTTTGGTTGAGCTGTTGTATCGGGTCATCCCTGCCGCGACGCGACGGACTGGCGGGCACCCGGCGAAGCGAACTTTCCAGGCGCTACGCGTAGAGGTGAACCGTGAGCTTGATGCGCTGCAGAACGTTCTCCCCATGGTGGCTGAAGCCCTTGGTTCGGGCGGACGTGCGGCGTTTATGAGCTACCAGTCTCACGAGGACAAGTTGGTGAAGAAGGCGTTCACCGAACTTACTACCTCCAAAACCCCGCCGGGGCTACCCACCGAGCTGCCGGGGATGGAAGCCAAGTTCAAAGCTGTCACTCACGGGGCGGAAAAAGCCTCTGAAGCGGAAATAGAACAAAACAGGCGAGCTGCCCCTGTCCGGGTACGCGCCATAGAAAAGATCAGCAACTAACCCCAACCAACGATGAGCACCGCGAAGGAAACAAGGACAATGGGAGCAAGCCGAGATCTCACCGCAGGCAACGCCGGCACTGCGCTGCTTGAACGTGGTCGTGGTCGTACTACGCTCGCCCCGCCGAAGCCCCGTTTTGCGCCGCACGTTCCGCGCCCAAGCAGGTTGGGGTCGAAGCAGGTCGTGTCGGTGCGTGGGCGCCGAATTGCCACGACGGATACGAAGTGGAAGTTTTCACGGATGTCCATCTTGTCGCTGCCACTTTTGGTGCTGGGCATTTTCGGGGCGATGTTGTTGTCCGCATTGTCCACGCAGCAGACTTTCACTATTCAGCAGCTGCAGAGTGAAGAGCGCGTTTTAAAGAATGAGATTGAAACCTTGAGCCGTAACGTCGAGGATTCTCGTGCTGCTGCGGGAGTTGCTGCGAAGGCTGGGCAAGCGGGAATGGTTGTCCCGGGCCAGGCGGGCATTATCACCGTGAATGACCGCGGTGAGGCAACAGAGGTCGGCCCGGCTGATGCGGCGAAGACCCTGCGTGTGGTGGATGTCAACGGTGACGCAATCCGCGTGGATCGTGCAACGAGTGACCGCCGCGAAACCGCTGATGTTGCTGATAATCTCTCGCCGCTGCCGGCACCTGTCGTGCTGCAGTCCCTGCCGGGTGTGCAGTAATCCGATTTGTTTTCCTATCGCCGTGTGGCGGTGAGCTTCCGGTGTGCGGTTGCCGGGCAAAATGAAGGGCGATTAAGCCTGAAAACTGAGAGGTAGGTGACCTGCGCCGTGACACGCATGGATCCGCAGCGGCGCCAACAACGTGGTGAGCCGCAGAAAGTCATCACGGCTAAACGCATGCAGTTGCTGACCGTGGTGTTTCTCGTGGTCGCTTTAGTTCTTGTTGGGCGTCTCGCTTGGGTGCAGCTGAAGTGGGGGCCACAGTTGCAGACTGTTGCGGCTGACCAACGGACGCGCACGTTTGTGGATCCGGCGCGGCGAGGGGAGATCGTCGATAGGCAAGGCAACGTGCTTTCGTACACGATGCAAGCACGTTCTCTGACTGTCTCACCGGTGATTCTGCGCCGTGAGCTGGGGGAGCAGGCGCGCAATGACATGGTTAATGAGGGTGCTACTCGCGCGGAGGCCGAAGCCCAGGAGGGCGCACGCGTGGAAGACATGCTCCGCCAAATGGCCAATGAGATCCCCCGCATGATTGGTCAAGGGGACGACGATAAAGATGAGTCGGAAGACAGCGACAACAGGGTCAAAACCCAGAAGGTGAACTCCAAGGACATTCTGGAGAAGTTGCATGCGTCGACTGACTACGAAGTGTTGGTCCGCAACGTTGATCCCGATGTAGCTGCTGAGGTGGCTAAGAAGTTCCATGGTGTTGCGGCTGATCACCAGGACATCCGCGAGTACCCGAACGGCGCTGTGGCGGAGAACATCATTGGGCGAGTGTCCATGGACGGGCAAGGGCAGTTCGGCCTTGAAGCTTCGAGTGACTCCATCTTGACTGGTATTAATGGCCGTTCCACCCTGGATGTTTCTGACATGGGGCAAGTGATTCCGGGCACGCTGCGTGATGTTGTGCCGGCAGTCAACGGTGCGAAGATTGAGCTCACCATTGATCTTGATTTGCAGGCATACGTCCAACAGTTGTTGGAACAGGCAAAGGAGAACTCCCGAGCCAAGGGTGCTGAGGCGGTTGTTCTGGATGCAGCTACCGGTGAGGTGCTGGCTATGGCCAATACGGACACGATTGATCCAAATGGAGATTTAGAGAAGCAGCTCAAGAACGGGCGCAGTTTTGACAACCCGTCGATCTCGCACCCATTTGAGCCGGGTTCCGTGGCCAAGATCATCACGGCGACTGCCGCGATTGAGGAGGGGCTGACAAACCCGGATGAAGTTCATCAGGTTCCTGGACAGATTGAGATGGCTGGCGTGACAGTGGCTGATGCTTGGGAGCATGGTGTGGTTCCGTACACCACCACGGGCATCTTTGGTAAGTCCTCCAACGTGGGCACACTCATGCTGGCGCAGCGCGTGGGGGAGGAACGCTTTGATGATTATCTGAAGCGCTTTGGCCTCGGACAGGCAACAGGAGTGGAGTTGCCCAATGAATCGGCTGGTTTGGTGCCCACCCGTGAGCAGTGGTCTGGCGGTACCTTTGCCAACCTGCCGATTGGTCAGGGTATGTCCATGACGACGCTGCAGCTGGCGAGTGTCTACCAGTCGCTGGCCAACGGTGGTGAACGGATTGAACCCCGCATTATCAAAAACGTGACCGCGTCGACAGGGGAGGAGATCCCACAGGAGGAGCCCCGTCGCACCCGGGTTGCCAGCGAGGAAACTGCCCGCACGGTTGTGAACATGTTCCGGGCACCGTTCCAGGAAGATCCCGCCGGCTTCAATAGCGGTACCGCCCAAGGGAACAACATTCCGGGCTACCAGCTTTCGGGTAAGACCGGCACGGCACAGCAGGTCAACCCGGATACAGGCGCGTATTCTAACTCGGATTACTGGATTACTTTTGCCGGCATTGCGCCAGCAGATGATCCGCGTTTTGTTGTTGCAGTGATGCTGGATGATCCGGAACGCGGCCCGCTTGAAGGCGGTGCTGGCGGCCAGTCTTCAGCACCGGTGTTCACCCAGATTGCTAACTGGCTAATTGCACGCGAAAACATTCCACCTAGCCGGGACCCGGGCGAGCCCATGGTCCTCCAGGCTCAGTAGAGGGGGAGAGAACATGACCAACCACATGTCTATCAGCACCATCGCGCAGATCGCGGGTGGTCGCGTCGAAAATGCTGAGGCCGTAGAGATCAGCGGTATCAGTCTGGATTCGCGTGCCGTGGGAACCGGTGCGATGTTTGCGGCACTGCCGGGAACCCGCACGCATGGGGCGACATTCGCGCATGATTCGACGGCCTCAGCTTTCCTCACCGATGAGGAAGGCTGGGTGCTTCTGCAGGATGCGGGGGAGACTCGCCCCGTTGTCGTCGTGAAGCGTGTGCGCGATATTTTGGGTGATGTCGCTTCAGCCATCTACGGAAATCCGTCGAGCAAGCTCACGGTTCTGGGGGTGACGGGAACGTCCGGTAAGACGACGACAACGTACATGCTCGAAGCGGGACTGACAGCGGCTGGCAAGAAGGTCGGGCTGATAGGCACGACGGGTACTCGCATCATGGGCGAGGATGTGCCTACGTCGCTGACCACGCCGGAAGCGCCGAAACTGCAAGAGCTTTTTGCTGAGATGGTCGCGCGCGGTGTCACGCACGTGGTTATGGAGGTGTCTTCGCACGCGCTCGTGTTGGGCCGCGTTGGCGGAACACAGTTCACTGCCGCTGGTTTTACCAACCTTTCGCAGGATCACCTCGACTTTCATCCGACGATGGAGGATTATTTCGAAGCAAAAGCATTGCTTTTCGACGATTCTTTGAAGGCCTCCGTCATCTGCATCGATGACGAATGGGGTGTGAAGATGGCGCAGCGCGCCCACAACGTGATCACCGTAGGAACCAAAAACCAGGATGGCGTTGATTGTTCTGCACGCCTGCTCAGCACGACTGATTCCGGCGCGCAGGATGTGGAGCTTGTTCTAAACGGCACCTCCCACCGCTTCCGCTTGCCGTTGCCGGGGGCGTTCAATGTTGCTAACGCTGCGTTGGCTACTGCGCTGGCTGACTCTGTTGGTGTGGATGTAGAGCGTTTCCTCGCAGGTATTGAAGGGGCGGCGGTTCCTGGCCGTATGGAACGCATTAACTCTGGCCAGGAATTTATCGCGGTGGTGGATTACGCACACAAACCTGCCGCGATTGCCGCTGCTTTAACCACGTTGCGGGAGCAGGTAGATGGACGGCTTGGTGTTGTTGTGGGGGCTGGTGGTGACCGTGATCAGTCAAAGCGCGCGCCCATGGGTGAAGAAGCTGCTCGTCGCGCAGATCTAGTGATCATCACTGATGACAATCCTCGCAGTGAGGACCCAGCGCTGATTCGTCAGGCTGTACGCGCCGGAGCAGAGAAAGTGGAAGGGCCAGAGATCCGTGAGATTGGTTCACGGTCTGAGGCTATCCGGGAACTCGTAGCGTGGGCGCAACCGGGTGATGCTGTCATTGTCGTGGGTAAAGGCCATGAGGTTGGGCAGATAGTCGGTGATGAAGTGCATCACTTTGATGACCGTGAGGAAGTCCGCGCGGCTTTGGCTAGCTTGGGTTTCAAGGAGGATCGACCATGATTCCAATGACACTGCGTCAGATTGCGGACGTCACCGGCGGGACCTTGAGTTCTTCCGCTGATCCGGATGCAACTGTGACCGGGTACGTCGAGTTTGATTCCCGCAAGATCACTGACGGTGGGCTGTTTGTTGCACTCCCTGGTGCGAATGTTGATGGGCATGACTTTGCGGATGCGGCAATGCAGCGCGGTGCAGTCGGTGCACTAGTTGCCCGCGATATCAGTGTGCCAGCTGTGATTCTTCCGCCTGTGCAGCAGGACGAGAATGACAATTCGGACCTCGCGGCGAGTGATCCGGATGGCACTGCCCGAGCAGTTGTGGCCGGTATGTCAAAGTTGGCGCAGTTTGTGGCGCAGGAACTGACGGATAAGCATGGCCTTTCTATTACCGGCGTGACGGGCTCTGCGGGCAAGACCTCCACGAAGGACCTCATTGCAAACGTCCTGGCGTGTGGTGGGGAGACTGTCGCACCACCTGGCTCTTTCAACAACGAGATTGGGCTGCCGTATACGGTGTTGCGCTGCACAGAGGAGACGAAATTCCTCGTGGCGGAGATGTCCGCGCGCGGCATTGGGCACATTGAAAAACTCACGCACATCGCCCCACCTGCGATGAGTGTGGTGCTCAATGTTGGTAGCGCTCACTTGGGTGAGTTTGGCTCGCGTAACAATATTGCGGTGGCCAAGGGTGAGATTGTTGAAGCGCTTCCGGCTGACGGTATTGCGATCCTCAATGCTGATGATGAGTTGGTTGCGGGCATGGCTTCGCGCACCAATGCCAAGGTCGTGACATTCTCCACACACACCAAGGCCGATTACTACGCCACGGGCATCGTGCTTGATGACGTGGCTCGTGCGACATTCACCATGCATACCCCCGGTGGGACGCACGAGGTCTCCTTGAAGGTTTTCGGTGCCCACCAGGTATCCAATGCTTTGGCTGCCGCTGCTGTAGGGATTGAATCTGGCATTGATGCGGCGACGGTGGCTCACGCTTTGAGTAATGCGCACAGCGTGTCCGTCAACCGCATGGATGTTTCCACCCGCGCTGACGGTGTGACAGTGATCAATGATGCCTACAATGCCAACCCCGACTCGATGCGGGCCGGTATCGCTGCTCTTGCATTTACGGCTGCTGCCCGCCCCGGTGTGCGCTCCATCGCGGTGCTGGGGGAAATGGGCGAGCTTGGTGAGGACTCTGTGGCTGCTCACACAGCGCTCGCTGACGATCTTGGGCGATACGGCATCACGCACCTCATCGCGGTGGGGGACACTCCTGAGATTCATGCGCTCATGACAGCCTCTGCCCGCCATGGAATCGCGGTGGCACAAGCCTTTGGTGTCGAGGATGCTGCGGAAACCGTGACCGGTATCCTGAGCTCGGCTCCGCCAGGTGAGGACCACTGGTACGAGCGGACTGACCGCGATGTCGTGCTTGTGAAAGCGAGTAATGCCGCAGGATTGTGGCGCGTAGCCGAGAAGCTGTTGAACACGGAAAGGTAGCAAAAGGTAATCACCATGACCCAGATCATTATGTCGGGGCTGATTAGCTTCCTAGTAGCGATCTTCACTACACCGCTGCTGATCCGTTACTTCACTTCAGCAGGCAAGGGCCAGGAGATCCGTGAGGATGGCCCGAAATCACACATCCGCAAACGCGGCACTCCGACGATGGGTGGCATTGCCATTTTGTTGGGCATCGTGGTTGCTTACCTCGCCGTCGGCTTTTGGGGCATGGCCACGGGGCACGGCGGGTTCACTGCGTCGGGTTTGCTTGTCTTGGGGCTCACCGTGGCTCTTGGCTTGTTGGGCTTTGCCGATGACGGCATCAAACTCTTTTTCAACCGCAACCTCGGTTTGAACAAGACGGCAAAGCTGGTTGGCCAGCTCGCTGTCGCCCTGTTGTTTGGTTTCCTGCTACTTCAGTTCCCAGACGAACAAGGCCTGACACCAGGTTCTACCCACGTGAGCTTCATCCGGGACATTGAGACGTTTGATATTGCCGTCGGTGGGGCAGTGGTGGGCACCATCTTGTTCCTCATCTTCATCTACTTCCTCATTGCCGCATGGTCCAATGCCGTGAACCTCACCGATGGGCTGGATGGCTTGGCTGCTGGTTCCACCGCGCTGGTGATGTTCGGGTACATGATCATGACGTTCTGGCAGTTCAGGAATTCTTGCTCTATTACCCCTGGCCCCGGCTGCTACGACGTCCGTGATCCGCTTGATCTGGCTGTTCTGTGCGCGGCTGGTCTTGGCGCCTGCGTTGGTTTCTTGTGGTGGAACGCTGCGCCAGCCAAGATCTTCATGGGTGATACCGGTTCTTTGGCGCTGGGTGGTCTGGTTGCTGGCGTGTCCATCACCAGCCGCACTGAGGTGCTCATGGTCATTGTTGGTGCGCTCTTTGTCATGGAGGCCGCGTCCGTGGTCATCCAGGTGGCGTCTTTCAAGACGACCGGCAAGCGCGTCTTCCGCATGGCCCCGTTCCACCACCACTTTGAAAACGGCGGGTGGGCAGAGACCACGGTGGTGGTTCGTTTCTGGCTCATCTGTGGCATTGCTGTTGCCCTTGGTCTGGCTATCTTCTACGGTGATTGGCTTTCTGCTACGGGAGTGAGCTTGGCATGACGCGCTACCTCATTGCCGGCGTTGGTGTTTCCGGCCAAGGCGCCACACATTTGCTCCAAGAAGCAGGGCTGTCTTTTGACATCGTTGATGATGATCCGGCTAAAACGGGCACGCTGCGTTCCAACGAGATTTCTTTTGCGGATTACGCCACGGTGGTGACATCCCCTGGGTGGCGTCCGGATTCACCGTTGCTTGTTGCAGCTAAGGAGGCTGGCTGCGAGGTCATCGGTGACGTTGAGCTTTGCTACCGGCTAGACCAACAAGGGGTTTTTGGCCCGCCCCGTGATTGGTTGGTAGTCACCGGCACGAATGGTAAAACCACCACGACCGGCATGTTGGCTGCAATCATGCAGGAGGCTTCGCACTACACGGGCAAGG
This sequence comes from Corynebacterium sp. MSK044, assembly GCF_030232825.1. Taxonomy (NCBI): domain Bacteria; kingdom Bacillati; phylum Actinomycetota; class Actinomycetes; order Mycobacteriales; family Corynebacteriaceae; genus Corynebacterium; species Corynebacterium sp. MSK044. The sequence goes on along the minus strand of NZ_JASPJJ010000001.1, from coordinate 106,050 downwards.
ATGCCGTTGCGTGCGGCAATATTGGTGTCGCCGTGGGCGATGCTTTGATCAGTGAGAAGCGGGCGGACGTCCTCGTCGCAGAGCTGTCCAGCTTCCAACTGCACTGGTCCGACCGCCTCACACCGGATGCTGCTGTGCTGCTCAATTTGGCGGATGATCACATCGATTGGCACGGCTCTTTTGAGGCCTACGCTGAGGCGAAGGCGAAGGTCTTCGCTGCATCCACGGCAGTTGCCGGGATTGACGACGAGCACGTGCGGGACTATGCGCCAGCTCATGCCATTGGGTTTACGGTGAATGAACCACAGGCAGGGCAAGTAGGCATTATTGACGGGAATATTGTCTCCCGCATCGGTGATACGCCAGTGAAGATCACTGCTATTGAGGGGATTGAACCTCCTGGACGTGCCGGGGTGCTCGACGCTCTTGCTGCATCTGCGATCGCGATTACCCGTGGTGCCACCCCGGAACAGATTGACCGGGCGCTGCATTCCTACGAGGTAGCAGGCCACCGCGGTGCTGTGGTGCTCGAAGACAGCGACAACAACATCGTCTGGATCGACAACTCCAAGGCAACCAACCCGCACGCGGCTGATTCCGCGTTGAAGGGCACGACCTCGAAGATTGTGTGGGTTGCTGGTGGACAATTGAAGGGGGCAGATATCTCCGACCTCATCAAGGACCACGGCGCGAAGTTTCGTGCGGTCGCCTTGTTGGGCGTTGATGGCCCAGCAATCAAAGAGGCTGTGGAGTCATACGCCCCGGATGTGCCTACCTTCTACACCGATTCGATTGATCCAGTTGAAGCGATGGAGCAGGTGGTGGATTTCGCCGCCACGCATGCTCGTCCTGGAGATGCGGTGATCCTTGCACCGGCTGCCGCAAGCTTGGATATGTACACCGGTATGGCACAACGCGGAAATCTATTTGCAGATGCTGCGCGCGCCACAAAGGAAAAAGCGAAACAATAGGGCAAAGTAGGCAACGATGACCACGACAGCCACATCAGCCACACGCGCTACACGGAACCAGTACTCCTCGGGCATGGCCCGCGCTCTGTCACGCCTTAACGCGTGGATGGACTCGCGCCCCCTCATTGATTACACGATGGTGCGCACCATCGTCCTTGTTCTCGCCGGTCTAGGCGTTGTCATGGTGACCAGTTCATCGATGACTTGGTCGGCGTTTAACGATGAATCAGTGTGGGCTCAGCCCCTCAAGCAAGCCATCGTTGTTGGAATGGGCCTATTTGCTTTTTGGGTTGCCCTGCAAATTCCGCCCGAAAAAATCCGTAACTTCGCTGCGGCATTCATGGGCGTGTCCATCCTCCTACTCATTCTCGTGCTTATCCCAGGTATTGGTACTGGCCGTGATGAAGTGGGCTCCCAGTCGTGGATCTACATCGCTGGTCTTCAGCTGCAGCCTTCTGAGATCGCCCGCGTGGCCATCTGTGTCTGGGGCGCGTCCATCCTGGCAAACAAGAACCCGCGGCAGATGCTCCAGCTGACCAATGGGTTTGCGCCATTCATTGGTGTGTCCATTGTCTGCATGGGCCTTATTGGTGCCCAAGGTGATCTGGGCATGATGGTGTCTTTTGCCATCGTGGTCGCATTCATCCTGCTGTTTGCTGGTGTGACGTGGAAGTTCATTGGTATCGTCGCAGGTTTTGGCGTGGCGTTGCTCATTCCCTTGATGGCTGCCGGTGGCTACCGTTCGGACCGTCTGCGGGTGTACGTTGATGCTCTCTTTGGACACTTTGAGGACACACGCGGTTCGGCTTTCCAGTCCTACCAAGGTTTCCTTTCCCTGGCTGATGGTTCTTTCTTTGGTGTCGGTCTGGGCCAGTCCCGTGCGAAGTGGTTCTACCTGCCGGAGGCAAAGAACGACTTCATTTTTGCGGTTATCGGCGAAGAGCTCGGCTTGTGGGGCGGTGCACTCGTTATCATCCTGTTTGCCCTTCTCTTGTTCTTTGGCTTGCGCACGGCACGCCGAGCACAAAATCAGTTCCAGGCTCTGCTGGCTGCGGCCATCACCACCGGTATCGTCTCGCAGGCGTTCATCAACATCGGGTATGTCATCGGTTTGCTGCCAGTGACTGGTATTCAGCTGCCGATGATTTCAGCCGGTGGTACCTCGGCCGTGATTACCCTTGGTGCGATGGGCTTGGTGGCATCTGTGGCGCGCCATGAGCCGGATGCAGTGTCCTTCATGCAGAACTATGGTCGCCCGCTGTTTGACCGTATGTTCTTCCTCGCGGAGCCCAAGGCGCCACGTCCTGCTGTGCGCCGAGGCCCGCGTCAAGCACCGCGCCGTGTCCGTGAAGCTCCAGTGCCGACCCCAGTCACCGCTCGCCGCCGTACGCAATACACTGACACCCGACGCGCAAGCTAGCTACGTAGAGGAGAAACGTGTCTTTCAACGTTGTTGTTGCTGGTGGTGGGACAGCTGGGCACATCGAACCGGCACTCGCTGTGGCAGAGGTGCTGCGTGATGAGTTCGGTGCTTCCGTCACTGCTCTAGGCACAGAGAAGGGATTGGAAACATCCATTATCCCCGCCCGTGGTTTTGAGCTTGATCTAGTGGACCCGGTGCCTATTCCACGGAAGCAACCCCTCAAGCTTCTTGGTGTTCCAGCCAAGCTAGTGAAGTCGGTGAATCAAACTCGTAAGGCGCTGAAGCAACGTCAGGCCAATGCGGTCTTTGGTACCGGCGGCTATGTTTCTGCTTCTGCCTACCTGGCAGCGAAGTCCCTAGGTATTCCTTTTTATGTTCTGGAAACCAACGCGTTAGCCGGCATGGCCAACAAGTTGGGTATCCGTCTTGGCGGAGTGGGCTTCAACGCGGTGCCCAATTCCGGTATGCCTGGCCAGGTCGTTGGCGTTCCTGTTCGTCCCGGTGTGGGCAAGGATGCAGATGGTGTGAAGGCGGAGCGGGGCTACAAGACGTGGAACCTTGATCCGCACAAGCCAACGGTGTTGGTCACCGGTGGTTCCCAAGGGGCCCGCAGTATTAATGAGGCGCTCTCCGGTGCCGTCGGCCGACTCACCGCAGCCGGATATCAGGTGCTTCATGCGTATGGCCGCAAGAATGATGCACCGGAACCACACAAGGGCTACACCGCGGTGCCGTACATCGAAGATATGGAAGCTGCGTATGCGGTGACCGATGTGGTTATTTGTCGCTCTGGTGCCATGACCGTCGCAGAGAATTCCGCTGCTGGCGTGCCTGCGATTTACATTCCGTTGCCGCATGGCAATGGTGAGCAAGGCCTGAATTCTGCGCACCTTGTTGAAGCAGGCGCTGCTATGCGTATCGACGACGCCGTGCTCACCCCCGATGCTCTCGTCGCCGCGGTCACGGAGATTCTTGGTGGCAAGGGCGAAGAAATGAAGCAAGCACTTTCCGGCACACAAGCTGGCAATGCGGCGCAAGCTATTGCCCGCCGCATCATGGGAAAGGATTCGTAGTGAGCGACCCAGTTGATCTTTCGCGCGTCCATTTGATTGGTATCGGTGGCGCTGGCATGTCCGGCGTGGCCCGCATCCTCCTTGATCGCGGAAGCGTGGTCACGGGTTCTGATGTGAAGGACTCACGCCCGGTACGCGCACTACGCACCCAAGGGGCGCTGATCGCCGTGGGCCATGATGAACAGAACTTGAATCTCGCAGGGGATCCGCCCACCGTTGTGGTGACCAGTTTTGCTGCCATTCCGAAAGACAATCCGGAACTTGTCAAAGCAGCTGAGCTAGGGATTCCGGTGATTCGTCGCTCAGATCTTCTGGGGGAGCTCATGGAGGGCTACACCCAGATGCTCTTCGCGGGCACGCACGGAAAGACCTCTACTACCTCTATGGCGGTTGTTGCTTTGCAGGCGGCAGGGGAGGACCCGTCCTTCGCCATTGGTGGGCAGCTCAATCGCGCCGGTACGAATGCTCACCACGGCAGCGGCAGTGTTTTCGTGGCCGAAGCAGATGAATCAGATGCGTCGCTGCTGCGCTACACGCCGGACATCGCCGTGATCACCAACATTGAACCGGATCACTTGGACTACTTCGGCGATGAGGCGTCCTACTTTCAGGTTTTCGATGATTTCGCCGACCGCATCACTGAGACCGGAACCCTCGTTGTGTGTCTGGATGATGAGGCGACGGCACAATGCGGTGAGCGTGCACTCGAGCGCGGGATCAACGTTGTTGGGTATGGCACGGTCACGCACCCACGGATTCCTAACCATGCTCGTGTGACCAGTGAGCGTTTGGAAAGCACCACGACGTTTGTCACTGTGGAGCTGAACGGCACTCTTTTCGAGTACTCGCTATCGATTCCGGGGCGCCATATGGTGCTCAATTCAGCCGCTGCACTGTTGGCAGGAAGCATTGCTGGAGCGGATCCAGTCAAGCTAGCTGAGGGGTTGTCTGGTTTCACCGGCGTGCGTCGTCGTTTTGAGTTCCGGGGTGAACTGCCTAGTGGCACGCGTGTTTATGACGATTATGCGCACCACCCAACAGAAGTCGCCGCGGTGCTCTCTGCAGCGAAGGCTGCACATGACCGCGTTGTGGTGTGTTTCCAGCCGCACTTGTACTCGCGGACTATCAATTTTGCACAGGAATTCGCTGATGCGCTTTCGCTCGCTGATGCGGCGGTTGTCCTTGATATTTTTGGTGCCCGCGAAACTCCAGTGGAAGGTGTTGATTCCCGCATCATCACCGACAAAATGAGCATTGAGGCTATCTATGATCCGGACTTTTCCCACGCACCGATATCGGTTGCGCAGGTGACTCGCCCTGGTGATGTGGTGATCACCATGGGTGCTGGCAGCGTAACTATGCTCGCAGAGCCACTTCTGGCTGCCCTCGCGGAGGCAGAACAGTGAAACGCGTAGTAGCAATCAGCGCTGCGGTCTTCATCACGCTCGCGGTGCTGTGGTCGGTGGTGTATTTCACCCCGCTCATGTCGGTGAAGCACATTGAGGTCGAAGGCAACATTCACATCAGCGAGGAGGATGCTGTTGCTGCCTCTGGTGTTCAATCAGGAACTCCACTTGCCCAGGTGAAACTTCGGGACGCCGCAGCGGGCGTTGTCTCCTTGCCTTGGGTGAAATCTGCTACCGCATCCCGAGGCTGGCCATCCACGATCAAGCTGACGGTGACGGAGAATGACGCAGTGGCGTTTTTCAACCAGCCAGACGGATCGCATTTGCTCGATGCGGAAGGCCGTGAGTTTGCAGTGGATGTCCCACCGGAAAATGCAGTGGAACTAACAGGCGCTGCCGGCACTGATGAATCGGTGCGTAAAGGGGCGGTTGACATCGCTGGTGTACTGAGTGATCAGGCGCGAGACAACGTCGAGTCGATCGAAGCGCATGGGAAACATGATTACGTGCTGCACGTGAAGGAAGGCCGGACTGTCACGTGGGGTGCGTCCGAAGACAACCGGAATAAGTCCCTGGCGCTTGAAGCTGTGCTGCAACGCGAAGGGACAGAGTTCAACATTACGAATCCTCAGTTGGTCACTGTCCGCTAAAACCCCAGGTCACAAACCCTAAAGTAGAGGTTGAGGGTACCGACACGCCGGAAAAATTCGCCGAATTTTGCATTCGGTTGGTCATGATGGGAGGCGTTGTCCGAATTTTTGAGAAAGAACCCTGAAAGGCGAGCCCCATCCATGACCTCTCCTAGCAATTACCTCGCCATGATCCGTGTCGTCGGTGTCGGTGGCGGTGGCGTCAACGCTGTTAACCGCATGATCGAGGAGGGCCTGAAGGGTGTTGAGTTTGTAGCTATCAACACTGATTCCCAGGCACTGCTGTTCACTGATGCTGATACGAAGCTGGATATCGGCCGTGAAGCAACCCGTGGCCTTGGTGCTGGCGCTAACCCGGAGGTTGGCCGCACCTCCGCTGAGGACCACAAGCAGGAGATTGAGGAGTCCCTGAAGGGTTCCGACATGGTGTTCGTCACCGCTGGCGAAGGTGGTGGCACCGGTACGGGTGCTGCGCCGGTTGTTGCTGGTATTGCGAAGAAGATGGGTGCTCTCACCATCGGTGTTGTCACCCGTCCGTTCTCCTTTGAGGGCAAGCGCCGTACCCGCCAGGCGCTGGAGGGCATTGAGAACCTGAAGGAAGTTTGCGACACCGTCATCGTCATTCCGAATGACCGTCTGCTTCAGCTGGGTGACGCTGAGCTGTCCATGATGGAAGCGTTCCGCGCTGCGGATGAGGTGCTGTACAACGGTGTCCAGGGCATCACCAACCTCATCACCATCCCGGGCATGATCAACGTTGACTTCGCTGACGTCCGCTCTGTTATGGCTGATGCTGGTTCCGCTCTCATGGGCGTTGGCTCCGCACGTGGTGATAACCGTGTGATGGCTGCTACTGAGCAGGCCATCAACTCCCCGCTGTTGGAGACCACGATGGAGGGCGCCAAGGGTGTGCTCATTTCTGTCGCGGGTGGTTCGGACCTGGGCCTCATGGAAGTCAACAACGCCGCATCTATCGTCGAGGAGAAGGCCGACGATGACGCCAACATCATCTTCGGCACGATCATCGATGACAACCTGGGTGATGAGGTCCGCGTGACCATCATCGCGACTGGTTTCGATGAGAAGGCAAATGCCCGCCCCGAGGAGGAAGCGCCGGCACCGTCCACGGGCAGCTCCCTCTTTGATGCTGAGCCAAAGTCCGAACTGAACAGTGACGACGAGGATGATAAGGCAGAAGAGAATCCGGCGGACAAGCGAGTGGAGTACACGCCGCGCCACCGTTATGACGACAAGCGTGGCGGCCTGTTCACCAACTCGGAGAGTGAGTCCCGCGAGTCCCGTGACTCCGAGCCGTACCGCTCAGCTCGACGTGATGTGGAGGACCTTGACGTCCCAGACTTCCTGCGTTAATGAACACCACTGATACCTCCAAGCGCCCCGTCCGCATGGCTTTTACTAACCGTGCGGCGGGGAATCTTGCTTCTCACGTTGGGGATAATCCGGCCACGGTCGCAGCGAACCGCCAACGTCTCGCGGATGTGTTCGGGCTCAAGCCAGAGCAGTTCGTGTGGATGGAGCAGTTGCATACGAATGCGGTAACCGTCGTCGATAAGCAACAAGATGCTCCGGTTGCAGCGACCGATGCCATCGTGACCACCGCGGAGTTCCTTGTTTTGTGCGTGCTCGTCGCGGACTGCGTGCCGGTTCTCTTGGCTGATCCGCACGCAAAGGTCATCGCCGCAGTACATGCTGGCCGCATTGGTGCGCGCAACGGCATTGTGAAAAACACAGTCGAAGAAATGGTGAAGCTGGGCGCCACCCCGGGAACTATCAACGCGCTGTTGGGCCCGGCTGCCGCGGGGGAGTCCTACGAGGTGCCCCGGCAGATGGCCGAGGATGTGGAGAAACATCTGCCTGGCTCGAAAACCCGCACTAGGAAGGGCACGCCCGGAATTGACGTTCGCGCGGGGATTATCCACCAACTCATGTCACTCGGCGTGATGCATGTTGAAGTGCATCCGGCTGACACGATTACAGATGACACTTTTTTCTCCTACCGGCGCGAGAAAGAAACTGGCCGCCAGGCAGGCATTGTCTGGTTGGCAGGGGATAAATAATGGATCGTTTAACGGAACTGAAAACCAACCTGGACACCATCACGCGCGAAGTGCGTGAAGCCGAGCAGAAGGCTGGCCGCGAACCCGGCAGTGTCACTATTTTGCCGGTGACCAAGTTTCATCCCGCGGAAGATATTGCTCTGCTTGCGCAGCTCGGTGTCACCATGGTGGGGGAGAACCGCGAACAAGAAGCGAAGCAGAAGAAAGCGGAGCTGGGCGACCTCATTGACATCGCCATGATCGGCCAGATTCAAACCAAGAAAGCGAATTCTGTGACGCGGTGGGCCAGTTCCGTCCACTCACTCGACTCCATCAAACTTGCGCGCGCACTCAACCGTGGCATGGATAATGCGGAGCGCACCGAACCGCTGCCATGCCTCATTCAGCTCTCCTTTGACGATGATGCCAACCGTGGCGGCGTCGCACGGGAAGATCTTCCCGCTCTCATCGAGGAAGTCGCGGAGCTAGAGAATCTGCTTATCGACGGCTTCATGGTCGTCCCCCCAATCGGCGAGGATCCGGTGCCGGTCTTTGAGACGTCGAAAAGCATTGCGATGCATTACGAAAACGAACTTGGCCGAACGATGAAACTATCCGCCGGCATGTCCGCAGATTTTGTGGATGCGATTGCGTGTGGGTCTGACATCGTGCGTGTCGGAACCAAGCTGCTTGGAACACGACCCGTACTCTAAAAATCAACCATAAACCGCCCGCGAACAGGAGACCTAACCCCCATGTCTTTCTCCAACAGCCTGAAGGAATTCTTCGGTCTCGGCCAGTACGATCCGTCAGTCGACCCCTACTACGACGACCCAGCATACGAGGAGGCCGGCACTTCTTACAGCCGTACTCCCCGCGACTACTCCGCAGCCATCATCAGTGTCCGTCCGCGCGATTACAACGACGCGAAGGAGATCGGCGAGCCGTTCCGCGACGGTGACGCAGTGGTCATGGACCTGTCTTCTGTGGATCGTCCGACCGCGATGCGTCTGATCGACTTTGCTGCAGGCCTTTGCTTCGCGGCACGCGGCAAGATGCACAAGCTGTCGCGCACCGGGGATGATCAGCTGGTCTTCGCTATCGTTCCGGAAAACGCACGCACCACTGTGGGTGAGCTGGAGCGTGCAGCTCACCTGCGTTAGGGTGTATTGCCGTGACTATGATCGGCGCTATTCTTTATGCTCTCATTGGGCTGTACACCTTCATGGTGATTGTCCGGCTCATCATTGAGATGATCCAGTCATTCTCCAAACATTTTTCTCCGCCACGCTGGTTCATGGTTATCGCGGAATTCTTCTTTGTCACCACGGACCCGCCACTCCGACTCCTTCGTCGCTTCATCCCGCCGCTCCCATTGGGCGGGGTGGCGCTCGATGTCAGTGTGATTGTGCTGTTCATCGCACTGATGCTGTTGAGTGCCGTGGTGCGTCTCAGTTTTGGAATCTAGACTGTTTGGATGATTCACCCTCGGGTTCACGTTGAGGGTGAGTATGCTGTGGGCTAAGATTTACCTAGCTATTTCGTAGCCATCGTCCATCTACCAATGAAAAGACGTGCTTCAAGCACATCTATCCGAAGGGAACTCACATGCCGCTGACACCAGCAGACGTGCACAATGTCGCTTTCAGCAAGCCGCCAATTGGCAAGCGCGGTTACAACGAGGACGAGGTTGATCAGTTCCTGGACCTCGTGGAAGACACTCTTGCCCAACTGCAGGACGAGAACGATGAACTTCGTGCTCGCCTGGAAGAAGGTGGGGCTCCGACGGCAGAGAAGGTAGATGAGGCTGCTATCCGCCGTGAGGTGGAGGAGAAGCTGCGCAAGGAGTATGAGGCCCGCATTGAGCGCGCTGAGAACGAGGCAAAGAAGGCCAAGGAAGCTCAGCCGAAGGTCGCTGCAGCTGCAGCACCAGCTCCGCAGGCTGACACCAGTGACGCCAACGTCCAGGCCGCGCGCGTCCTTGGTCTGGCGCAGGAGACCGCTGATCGTCTGACCAACGAGGCACAGGAAGAAGCCCGTCGCCTGGTTGCGCAGGCACAGACGGACGCGAATTCTCAGGTAGCAGAAGCAGAGAAGAATGCAACTGTTACCACCAAGAACGCTGAGCAGAAGGCCAACCAGCTGGTGGCTGAGGCACAGCGCAAGGCTGAGGAGACCACGAACGAGGCTAACTCCCGTGCTGAGGCTTCCATCCGTAAGGCCGAAGAACAGGCGGCACAGCTGCGCTCTGACGCTGAGCGCAAGCACACCGAAATCATGACCACGGTGAGGCAGCAGCAGTCTGCCTTGGAGGCACGTATCGCTGAGCTGCGTACCTTCGAGCGTGAGTACCGCACCCGTCTGAAGACTCTGCTGGAGTCCCAGCTGGAGGAGCTGGAGACGCGAGGTTCTTCCGCACCGTCTGGTGAACAGAAGTAACACAATGTGTTTGACCCGCCCGAAAGGGCGGGTATTTTTTTGTGCGCTACACTGTCTACTGTCCAACTATCACGCAGTGATCCGGCTATCACCGGGGAGCGTTCCGGAAGAACGGCGCAAGCTCATTAGAACCGGAAAATCCACTAATGAAGTGGGGGACTTTTATGTCCCCAAGCGGGGTGGTACCGCGCGAGTGATCGCGTCCCCGCGGCTGAAGTGGAGGATTCATGGAAAACACAGCCCGCGTGTACCCGAAGGTGGACATGACCGGGGGGTCGCAGAAGTTCCCTGAAATGGAGCAAATCGTCCTTGATTACTGGAAGCAGGACGATACGTTCCAGGCCAGCCTGAAAAACCGTGAGGGCAAGGAGGAATACGTCTTCAATGACGGCCCGCCTTTTGCTAACGGTCTGCCGCACTACGGCCACCTTCTGACGGGCTACGTGAAGGACATTGTTCCGCGTTTCCGCACCATGACCGGCTACCATGTGCCGCGCGTGTTTGGTTGGGACTGCCACGGTCTGCCTGCTGAGCTGGAAGCAGAGAAACAGCTGGGCATCACCGACAAGGCTCAGATCCAGGACATGGGGCTGGCCAAGTTCAATGAGTACTGTGCCCAGTCCGTCATGCACTATGCCGGCGAGTGGGAGGACTATGTCACCCGCCAGGCACGTTGGGTTGATTTTGAAAACGGCTACAAGACCATGGACATCGAGTACATGGAATCCGTCATGTGGGCGTTCAAGACCCTCTACGACAAGGGCTTGATCTACCAAGGCTTCCGTGTTCTGCCGTATTCGTGGGCTGAGCACACTCCGTTGTCCAACCAGGAGACGCGTCTGGATGATTCCTATAAGGAACGCCAGGACCCGACGGTGACCGTGACGTTGCCGCTCACCGGCGCACGTGAGGGCTTCCCGGCGGTAAAGACGTGGGAGAACCACCCGGAGCTCCATACTGCTGAGGCACTCGCTTGGACGACGACGCCGTGGACTCTGCCGTCCAACCTTGCTCTCGCGGTTGGCCCGGAGATCGAGTACTCCCTGATCCGCGTCACCGAGGGTGATTTCACCGGTCGCACCTTCCTCATCGCCACCGCGCTCATCGGCTCCTACGCGAAGGAACTGGGTGAGCATGAGGTCGTGTCCACCTTCCAGGGCAGCGAACTAGAAGGTCTCATCTACAAGCCGGTCTTTGACTACTTTGCTGATCAGCCGAACGCGTTCATGGTCCTGGTCGCTGATTACGTGTCTACGGAAGACGGCACCGGTATCGTCCACCAGGCCCCGGCCTTTGGTGAGGACGACATGATCACGTGCGAAAAGTACGGCATTGACCTGGTCATCCCCGTTGACGCTGATGGCAAATTCACCAGCCTCGTTCCTGATTACCAGGGCAAGCTCGTCTTTGATGCGAACCGAGACATCATCCGTGATCTGCGCGCAGCTGACCGCGTCCTGCAGGACAAGGTCATTGTTCACTCCTACCCGCACTCTTGGCGTTCGGGTGAGCCGCTGATCTACATGGCGCTGCCAGCATGGTTTGTCAAGGTTGTGGACATCCGTGACCGCATGGTGGAGCTCAACCAGACCATCGACTGGTTTCCTAGCCACGTGCGTGACGGCCAGTTTGGTAAGTGGCTTGAGGGCGCACGGGATTGGAATATTTCCCGTACCCGTTACTGGGGTTCGCCGGTTCCGGCATGGGTGTCTGACAACCCGGAGTACCCGCGCGTAGATGTGTATGGCTCCCTCGATGAGCTGGAGAACGACTTCGGTGTTCGCCCTGAATCCTTGCACCGCCCGTACATCGATGAGCTGGTGCGCCCGAACCCGGATGATCCGACGGGTCAGTCCATGATGCGCCGTGTACCGGATGTCCTGGACTGCTGGTTTGAGTCCGGCTCCATGCCGTTTGCGCAGTACCACTACCCGTTTGAGAACGTCGAGGAGCACGACGTGCGCCAGCCGGCAGACTTCATCGTGGAGTACTCCGGCCAGAGCCGTGGTTGGTTCTACGTCCAGCACGTGCTGGCAACCGCCCTGTTTGACCGTGTCGCGTATAAGCAGGTTGTCGCCCATGGCATCGTCCTGGGCTCGGACGGCCAGAAGATGTCTAAGTCCAAGGGCAATTACCCGAACGTGAACGAGGTCTTTGACCGCGATGGTTCTGACGCGATGCGTTGGTTCCTCATGTCCAGCCCGATCCTGCGTGGTGGCAACCTCATTGTGACGGAGCAAGGCATCCGTGACGGTGTCCGCCAGGCAATCCTGCCACTGTGGAATGCGTACTCCTTCCTGCAGCTGTACGCGGACAGGGAGGCGGAGTTCTCCACCGAGTCCACGAATGTGCTTGACCGCTACATCCTGGCCAAGCTGCATGACATGGTGGATAACACCAAGAAGGCGCTCGATGCCACGGACATCTCCGGCGCATGCGAGGAGGTTCGACTGTTCGCGGACACCCTGACCAACTGGTACGTGCGCCGCTCCCGTGATCGTTTCTGGGCTGGCCAGGACGAGCACCCGGAGGCATTCAACACCTTGTACACGGTGCTGGAGATCCTGTGCCGTGCAACCGCACCGCTGTTGCCATTCATCTCTGAGGTGATGTGGCGTGGTCTGACCGGTGGGCGAAGCGTGCACCTGCAGGACTACCCGGAGGCACAGAACATTCCGGCTGATAATGCTCTGGTGGCATCCATGGACGCCACCCGCGCGGTGTGCTCCGCAGCATCGTCTGTGCGTAAGTCCAACAAGCTGCGTAACCGTCTTCCGTTGCCACAGCTCACGGTTGCTTTGCCGGATGCGGACTCCCTGGAGAACTTCCAGGACGTCATCCGTGATGAGGTCAACGTGAAGAATGTGGAGCTCACCACCGATGTGGACGCAGCTGGGTCCTTCGAAGTTGTGGTCAACGCTAAAGTCGCTGGACCAACCCTGGGCAAGGACGTGCAGCGTGCCATCAAGAACGTCAAGGCTGGCAACTACGTCCGTGAGGGCGACAACGTGGTAGTCGATGGTGACATTGTTCTCACCCCGGAGCTCTACACCGAGCGCCTCGTGGCGGAGAACCCCGATAGCACCGCCCGCGTGGACGCTGGTGAGGCCGTGGGTCTGGTTGTCCTGGACACCAACGTCACTGAGGAGCTCGAATCCGAGGGTTGGGCAGCGGATGTCATCCGTGGCCTGCAGGATGCCCGCAAGCAGGAAGGCCTTGAAGTCTCCGACCGCATCTCCGTGGTCCTGTCCGTTCCGGCGGACAAGGAGCAGTGGGCACGCACTCACGCCGATAACATTGCTGCGGAGACCCTGGCCACATCCTTCGAAGTGGTCACCGAACCGGTCGCTGGCCACGACGTGGTCGACGGTGTGACTGCGAGCGTGCAGAAGAACTAGAGGTATGTCTCGCTGGGTGTTGCACATTGACATGGACGCGTTCTACGCGTCCTGTGAGCAGCTCACCCGGCCGACTCTCAAGGGCCGCCCCGTGCTCGTCGCTGGTGTGACGGGCAGGGGAGTGGTCGCTGGTGCTTCCTATGAAGCACGCAAATACGGCGCGCGTTCCGCGATGCCCACGTATCGGGCGGTGAGATTAGTAGGTTCCAAAGCCGTCCTTGTCGCCCCGCGTCGTGCTGTGTATTCCACGGCGTCGCGCCGGGTGTTTGAGATCATTGCCCGCCATGTTGATGTGGTGGAGCAGCTCTCCATCGATGAGGCGTTCATGGAGCCCGCACACCTCCAGGGTGCTGCCCCGGAGGATGTTGAGCAGTGGGCGAATCAGCTCCGTGAAGCAATCCGGGAGGAAACAGGCCTGCCCAGTTCCATCGGGGCAGGCACGGGCAAGCAGTGCGCAAAGATTGCCTCTGGCCTGGCTAAACCGGACGGTGTCTTTATTATTCCGCGCAGCCGACAGAAGGATATTCTGCATCCACTTCCCGTCAATGAACTGTGGGGCGTTGGCCCCGTCACGGGCGCGAAACTCACCAACGCGGGTGTTGAAACCATTGGGGACTTCGCACAACTCACGGAGAAAGAGGTGGATATTGCGCTTGGGGGTGCCGTGGCAAAGCAACTCTGGCAACTCGCGCGCGGTACTGATGAACGGCCCGTCGCCCCACGTGCGGAAGCCAAGCAAATCTCCGCGGAGCACACGTATCCGACTGATTTGACCACCACTGCGGAAGTGGAGGCCGCTATCAGGCGCGCGGCGAGTGAGTCTCATCGTCGATTGCTTATCGACGGTCGCGGCGCCCGCACCGTCACCGTCAAACTCAAACTGACTGACTTCCGGATTGAATCCCGTTCTATGACGTTGCCGTATGCGACGGATGATGCAGACACTCTCACCGCAGCCGCTTTCAAAATCGCCCGTTACCCGGATGAAGTAGGCCCGATCCGCCTGGTAGGAGTAAGTTTCTCCGGCCTTGAGTCCATCATGCAGGACACTCTTTTCCCGGAACTGGACCAGGAGATCACACCCCACCAAGTGATCCCGGAAGAAACCGGTGTGTCTGACCTGCCTGATGTAGTCGCGCCCATACCTGAACCGACACAGACAGAACAGACAGAATCGGGTTGGCGCGCTACCCAAGATGTCATCCACCCGGAGTACGGGCATGGTTGGGTCCAGGGCACGGGCCACGGCTTTGTCACCGTGCGCTTTGAAACCCGCGCGACAGGCCCCGGCAAAGTGGTCAACCTGCGCGTGGACGATCCGGACCTTAAGCCGGGCGACCCGATTGATTCGTTGGCGTGGGACGACTGGTTGGAACGCTAAAACGAGCGATCAACCCACCGCCATTCCGTGGGGCAAGCTCCAGTTTCCCACCGTGTGAAGTCGCAATACTGTCCGTCAGCGTGAGCCCCAAACCATGACCAGATCCAGTGAAGGGCTCTACAAACGTGGCCACATCCTCCGCCGTCAATACTGACCCGGAACTCTCCACCGTCACGGTGGCCATCCCATCACACACATTCAGCGCACCCGCGACATACTCCCCGTGCGTGTGCGCATTACGAACCAGGTTGGACACAGCGTGCTGCAACAACACCGGATCACCCGTGACGGTGACTGACTCCGCATCAATCCCACAGTCACGACAAATAGCGCCAAAATCATTCGCATCAACCGTGGGCATTTCTGCACGGGCGAGATCCAGTAGCGCGGTCACAGTCTTCGCGTTACCGGCATTGACCTCACGGATTCGTGTCAATGCCTCACGTAAGTCGCTGTCATCTTCGCCTGCCAAAGCCACATCCGCGATGGTTTGAATAGTGGAGATCGGGGTTTTCAATTCATGGGAGGCATTCGCGGAGAAACGTTTCTGTGCGGTGATGGAATCCGCCAGCGTATCCAGCATGGTGTCCAGTGCCTTCGACACATCCCCGAGCTCATCAGCCACACCGGAATAACCTGTGCGCTCCTTCATGTCGCCGGCGGTCACTTTGCGCGCAGTCGAAGCAATCGAGGACAGCGGCGTGATCACCCACCCGGCCACGAACCAACCGATGACGCCGGCAAGCACCGTCAACACCAGCAGACTCACCAAGGAAGCGGTCAGCATCGCGCGCAGAATTTCACTGGTGACCGGCACCGCACCGTCGATCACCGCTGAGTCCGGGAACTCAGCACGGAAGGGGACCGGCGTTAGTTTCAGGTAGCCGTAGACCAGCGCGATGAGCGCGAGGCCCACCGAAGCCGTAGTGGCCACGAACATTGCTGTGATGCGGGAACGTAGACTCATTTGACGTAGTACCCCTCACCAGGTCGAGTGAAAATTACTTGTGGCTCGCCGAGTTTCTTCCGCAGATAAGAAATGGTCACGCGCGGTGAATTAGTAAACGGATCTGCATTCTCATCCCAGGCCTGCTCCAACAGTTCCTCCGCTGAGAGCACCGCGCCACCGGCTTCCATGAGCACTTCCAACACCGCGAATTCTTTCGGACTGAGGGCAATCTCTGTTTCTCCCCGCATCACGCGCCGTCGCACGGTATCCATCCGGACATCACCAGCCACCAAAACAGAATCACGCTTCGGGGAATTCCGCCTACCCAGTGCAGCCACGCGTGCGATGAGTTCGGGTAGCTCAAACGGCTTTGGCAGATAGTCATCCGCGCCCAAGTCAAACCCACTCAGCCGATCATCGAGGGTGCCAGACGCCGTCAACATCAGCACACGGATGTGAGGGTAATCGGACACGATGCGCGCACAGACCTCATCACCGTGCACGCCTGGCAGGTCACGGTCCAGCACCACGACGTCGATGCCGCCGCCGGAACTTTCAAGTTTTTCTACGGCCGCGGTGCCGTCGTAAAGCACATCCGCCCGCATTCCCTCCCTGGTCAGGGCGGTGTGCAATGCGTCGGCGAGATAAACCTCGTCTTCAACGATGAGTACATGAGGGGACATGAAAAATGATCTTAACGCTCTCGCAACATCGCTCTCCGTAACGTGCGAAGCATGCGGATAGTAGGAATTGATGTGGCACGCGCAATCGCGCTCATTGCCATGGTGGCCGCGCACCTCACATTCACTGGTGCGAACACTCTGGGCATTATGGGCCAGCTGCTCTACGGATTTCCGGCGGCGCTGTTTGCGTTCCTGGCAGGAATTTCCATGAGCTTGATGCGCCCGCACCCGGTGACCTTCTTGGTGCGTGGGCTGATCCTCATCATCCTTCACTTCGCGCTGGTTCCCTTCGCGGGAACCATCGAAGTGGTCCTGCTACCGCTGGGCCTTGCAATGATGCTTCTCGCCTTCATTCCTTCCTGGAGCACACCTCGGCTGGTCGCTGTTGGCATTGCTGCCATTGCTCTCAGCGCGACGACGAGTCAGCTGGGAGGAATCTTCGGCGCACCCTATCCACTGGCCATGTGGGTCGCCCTCATGGTGGCCGGCATGCTGTTCAACCGGGTAAAGCACCTCAGTCTCGCTGCGGTTATTGGAATGGGGTTAGCAATCGCGGACATCTACCTCCGCCTGCATGTTGTGCTGCCGGTATGGCTCGATGCCAATGGCCATACGGGTGGAGTCATGGATGTTCTTGGCTCAATCGGGATGTCAGCAGCAGTGGTCGGTGTGTGCCGCTTGCTGTACTCCGTCATCCCGGCGTCCCCGGTGCTTCAACCGATGGGCTCGATGACGCTCACCCTGTACTGCCTCCACATCGTGACTTCGGAGTATCTGTCTTTCGTTGTCACGGTGGCAGTGGCAGCAGTCATCGCTGTGGCGTGGAAGCACTTCTTCACACGCGGCCCGCTCGAAGCCGTGGTCGCGAACATTACTAAAACCGTTAAGGAGAAATATGAAACTCGCACGCACAGCAGCGCTCGTAGCAACAGCTAGCCTGCTCAACCCGACCCTTGCTCTTGCTATGGAGAGCAAGGACATGGCAGGGAACACCGCTGAAGCCAACACGGTTGTCTCGCTGCGTATGCAAGACGATGAGCCAGAAGACGGCACCTGCACCGGCACCGCGATTGCTCCGCACTGGGTGCTCACCGCACGCCACTGCATGGAAATGTTTGACAAGGCCGGCGGCAGCGTCCGCACCTTGCAGGGTGAAGACCAGCGCGTTTACGAGGTTGACCGCTGGGAGAAGGCACCGATCGGCGACATCGGCCTGGTTCACACCGTCCAGGACATGCAGCTGGACTACTACGCGGAGGTGTCCAAGGAAGCCCTCGCTGACGGTGACGTCACTCTCTACGGTTGGTCCTCTGACGGTTCCGGTGGTTCCACGCAGCTGCCAATTGCTCAGGGTACTTCTAAGACAAGCGATGAAGCACCCGCGCTTTTCGACGCCCCCAATGCCGCCGTCATCGACCTTGCGGATGAAGCTCGCATCCAGCCCGGTGATTCCGGCGGACCGATCTTCCAGGACGGTCGTGTCTCCGCAGTGATGTCCGCGAGCCTGTTCAGCGACCCGGATAACCCGTCCGAAGAGGAACTGCTCAGCACTCCGAAGGTGGCTGTTGCCCCGGTGGCAGCTCAGTACGAGTGGATCGACAACATCATCCAGCAGCCGGAACCAGACATGGTGACGGAGAGCAACGACAGCAAGACCTGGTGGATCGCTGGTGTTCTTGGCGTGATCGCCCTGATCGGTGCCGGGGCACTTCTGCTCAAGCGCCGATAACTTCTGCCGGATCGATCCCAGCCCGCAACGCCACCGCCAAAGCGATGCGGGCTTGGCCGGCACGGAGCCAACCGGAGGGAATCACCCCGAACTTCCCAAGGGTGTTTCCTCCGCCGGGGCCGCCGTAGGCGAAATCGACCTTGCCGAAGGGCACGGAAGTCGACAGCACAATCGGCATCGATAGATCTGCCAGTGCTTCGCCCACCTCCGGAGAGACATTGCCCCCGCCGAGTCCTTCCACAACGATGCCGTCTGCGTTCTCACACCCGTCGAGAATGCTTGTCGGCGCCCCGGGATAGCAGGTGATGATGGGCACGTTCAGCCCTGCCAACGACACTGGCGGAAGATGGTAGGGGTAATACGGAACATCACCGGTAGGAACAAACGGATTCAATGCCCCCGTATCTGCCTTGATCAGTCCGCGAGCAGACAAAACCTCACCGGCAAACACAACGTGCGCGCCGGGAGACAACGATTGCACTGCAGTTCGCAGATTCTCAAAACCATCCGGTTCCTTGTGGTCCGCTGGCCGCATCGCACCAGTGATCACTATGGGGCGTTCGAAGAAGAGATCCAGTGCAAATGCGGTATCTACCAGCGAGTCAGTTCCGTGTGTCACCACAACCCCTGAATGGTCTGCCAGTTCCTCTTGCACGGCTGCGACCACTGCGTCAATATCCGCGAATGTCATCGCCGATGAATCGAGCGCAGTGATGTCACGCGCCGAGACACCTGAAAGGCCCGCGCGCTCCACCAAGTCCGTCGCGGAAAGGGTTGGCGTTAACCCGCCATCACCATCGCGAGTACAAGCGATGGTCCCACCAGTGGAAATTACTGAAACATGCACCATATTCCCAAGAGTGCCACAGGCGCGCCGGTTGGACCTACGTGACCAAACCGGTAACGTGAAAACGGTGAAAACACGCAAATTTGTAGCTATTATGACCGCCTTCGGCGCCGCAGTGACTCTCGCGGCGTGCTCGAACGACGACTCAGGGGATAACGGGACCACCGGAACCACAGCGAATAGTGGGGCCGAGCAGGCACCGGTTGCGGAGACACCCACCGCGGCAGAACTCAATGAGATCCTTGCCCGCGCGACCAACCCGGACCTTCCCATGGAGGAACGCACCCGCACCGTTCAGGGGGGCGAGAACGCGGTTGAAATCTTCGATGTGATGACGCAGGCGAAGCATGAATCTGGAGCTGACTTCCAGGTAGTGGAGCCAATCTTGCCGGGATACACTCCGACTGAGGTGCTCGCTACCGTGAACTTCACCCAGCCAGATCAGGGCCCGACCACGGCAGAAAACGTTACCTTCGTCTACGAGGACGGAACCTGGAAGCTCTCCCAATCCTGGGCCTGCACCCTCATCCGCAACACCGTTGCACCTGAGCAGGTTCCTGCCATGTGTGAAGCAGAAGCGCCGGAACAGGCACCAGAGCAGGCGCCGGAAGAAGAGGTCCAGATCGAGGACCAAGCGCCAGCGCTCTAGTTTTCTTCTAGGCCTCTTCGCGCCACACCTCTTCTGTCCACAACGTGGACAGAGTGAGGAGCGTGGCGCGTTGATCTTTTTCAGCGATACGCTTGCGCCATTGGCGGCGTACCCACCGGTCGTGGGACGTGATGACGACGGTGCCTTCGAAGTCCAACAACGCTTCCTCGAGCTCTTCAGCAAGGGCGAGGGAGAGGTGGTTCGTGGGCTCGTCGAGAAGCAGCAGATCCGGCGGCGAGGACAAGATCAACCCCAAAGACACGCGGCGACGCTGACCGAGGGAGAGGTCCTGCAGCGGTTGTTCTGCCTGCTCCCGCGTCATCAGGCCCATCTCGACGATCTCCGGGAGCATGTCCAGCGCCGTTACTGAGAGATCCGTCCAGGTGTCATCTTGCTCGAGGCGCGCCACCGTCATCTCTTCAGGCATGTGCAATTCGCCGGAATAGTCGGTGAGTTCACCGTCCAGAATTTTCAGGAGTGTGGATTTGCCAGCGCCATTCGGACCCTCCACGAGGAGTTGCTGGCCGGGCTGCACCTTGATGGTCAGCGGTGCTAACCGATCTTCAACCGCGAGATCCTTCGCCACCACAGCCGGCACGCCGAGGGAGGTAGCCGGGTGTTTCGGCAGGTCTTGGAAGTGCAGCCGCTTTGGAGGGGCGGGAATCTCACGGCGCTCGAGTGCTTCGAGGCGGTTCTCCGCGGACTTGCGGCGGCCACCGATGGTCTTGGCAGCGCGGTCGGCATAGAACTTGGCTGCCTTGCGTGTTTCGGTTTTGTTCTCAAAGGAGTGGAACACGTCCTCGTCGGTGATAGCAGCGGCCTTCTCCAGCCGGGCGCGTTCGTGTTCTTGCGCGGCATAGTCGGTGGCCCAGCGGTTTCGTCGGGCTTCACGAGCAACCAGGTAATCAGAGAAGGATCCGGAGAAGCGAGCACCCTGGCGGGTTTCCTCACCGAATCCGCCTTCCGCACCCAAACCGGGATCCAGGTCAACCAGTCCGTCGCAGGCGCTGTCCAGGAAGAAGCGGTCGTGGGATGCTGCTAAAACCGGCCCCTTGAAAGCGCGCAATTCCTCGATGAGGAAGTCCACCGCTTCATCGTCGAGGTGGTTCGTGGGCTCGTCTAACACCATCGCATCCACCGGGCGCAGCAGCAGTGCTGCGAGTGCGAAACGGCGGCGCTGGCCACCGGACATTTCGCCCAGGGGAGTGCCCAACTCAACGTTCGCCAGACCAAGACCAGCCAACACAGCAGCAATGCGGGCATCGAGTTCCCACACTCCGGAATTCTCCGCGCGAGCCAAGGCTGCATCGAACTGGTCAGAGTACTTGTCTGGATCTTCCGCCATCAGTCCCGACAGTTCGGTGATAGCGCGTTCGACGCCGCGGAGTTCGTGCACGGATTCGTCGATAAGCGATTGCGCAGGAGCACTGAACGGCAGTGACGTTTCTTGGGCAATGAACCCGGTCAACTCGGGGGTGATGATCGTGCCGGCGGTTGGCTTCAGATCACCGCTGATGAGTGACAACAACGTGGACTTGCCGGCGCCGTTCTCCCCGATGAGACCCGTCACTGATCCGGCAGGAACCGCAAAGGAGACGTCGGTGAGGACGCGGTGTCCATCCGGATAGCTAAAGGAAACTCCGTCTAAACCAATGTGGGTGTGCCGCATGTGAGATCACTTCTTGTACGTCGTTGCAGTGGTCATGTCTTGGACCACCTTGAAATCAGGGTTTGGGCCAGCATAAACAGTGCGGGTGGTGGCAGCGTTTTCGCCGGCGATGGGGAGAAGTTTGGTCAGATTCACCGTGATCGTGCCTTGTGATGTGGTGGACCATTCTTCAGCAGTCAGGTTATCCTCACCATCCAGCTCCAGGGTTTTCTTCGCCGGCTCCTCGTTGACTTCCACGTCCAACACCGCTGTGTCTCCGTCGCGGGAGGTCAACGTGTAGGTGGTGGTGCGGCGCATGTTTGTCTCACCCAGCGTCCGCGTTTCCACCGTCCACTGAGCGCCCACGCCCACCGGTTCCACGGGGAATACTGGGTTGGTGGAAATGATCTGCAGCAGCGCGCGCTCAATGACGGCGCGCCCCTCATCGGAACTGCCTTCTGGCGGCAATAGCTTGATGTCCTCAATCTGTCCCTGCACATCGGTGGTCCAGCGCATGCGGAAACCTTCAGCGGTCAGCGCCTCGGTACCGGTGTCCAGGTTGGAATGCTTCGGCTCACCCACCGTGAACTCAGCAACGTTGCCGTCAACCACAGAAACAGACAGGGGCAGGGTTACCTGCTCCACATCGCCGCCAGCGGGGGCATCCACGCTCACCTTGTCCGTTGCCACGGCACCTTGGTGTGCGGCGTAGGACACAGTGATCTCGGATTCTTGTGGGGAGAAGGAATAGACGAGCTGTTCCTTGGGTCCCTCACCTGCTGAGATGAGGGACACTTCGGGGCTGTCCACGGCAAAAGCCGGGATCTCCTCGATCGGATCCGTGCTGGAACAACCCGCGACAGTCAGGGCACTGGCCACAAGAAGAGTGGCGGTGATTCTACGCAAACTCACTCCTTGAACCTACCGCCGACTAGAGTTAGGGGCCAATGACCTCCCTCACTCATAAGCGCACGTATCTGGCCCTCATCATGGTCGCCGTGGGAATCATCGATCAGATTCTCAAACAGATCATGGTGTCTTCGCTGACACCAGGGGAACCTTTTTACCTGATCGGGGACTGGTTCCGGCTTCTTCTTGTGTTCAATCCGGGTGCGGCCTTCTCCCTCGGCAGTAATTCCACGTGGCTGTTCACCACTATTCAGCTCGTGTTTGTGGTGGGCGCGCTCATCGCGGCGCCACGCTTGAAAACACGATGGGAACTCGTCGGCCTTGCCCTCATCGCTGGTGGTGCGTTGGGGAACCTGATCGACCGTCTCTTCCGGGACCCAAGTTTTTGGTTTGGGCATGTGGTGGATTACATCTCCATTGGCTCTTTCGCGGTGTTCAACTTTGCGGATATGGCCATTAACGTGGGCGTCGTTGTATTCATCATCGCGCTGTTTTTCACGGGGGAGAAATGAGCAAGTACAGGTCGCTCGTCGTGCCGGAAGGCCTTGACGGCATGCGCGTTGATGCCGCTGTGGCCAAAGCATTCGGCGTCTCGCGCACAGTCGCGGCCGAGCTCGATGTGCTTATCGACGGCTCCTTGGCCACCAAATCCACCCGCCTTGCCACCGGCCAAACCTTGGAAGTGACCCTACCGGAGCCGAAGGCACCCCCGATGCCGAAGGAAGAGTTGGTCGAGGGGCTGACCATTTTGTATGAGGACGCGGATGTCATCGTCGTCGATAAGCCAGTCGGCGTTGCTGCGCACCCAACCTTGGGGTGGGAAGGGCCGACTGTGGTGGGCGGGCTGTATGCGATGGGGTTTCAACTGCCCGATGCGGGCCCACCTGAACGCAAAGGCATTGTGCAGCGCCTGGATGTGGGCACGTCCGGCGTGATGGTGGTGGCCAATTCCATTCCGGGATATTCGGTGCTCAAGCGCGCGTTCAAGGAACGCACCGTGGATAAGACCTATCACGCGGTGGTGCAGGGCCTTCCAGATCCGATCGTGGGCACGATTGATGCCCCGATTGGCCGCCACCCCTCCTCCGGGTGGAAGTTCGCCGTGACGTCGGACGGACGCCATTCAGTGACACACTATGAGGTGCTGGAGGCTTTCCGCGAGGCGAGCCTGCTGGAAATTCAGCTGGAGACTGGCCGCACGCACCAGATTCGCGTGCACATGTCATCGGTGGGGCACCCGTGCGTGGGGGACCCGATGTATGGTTCCGACCCGAAACTTGGCGCACGCCTTGGTTTGAACCGTCAGTGGTTGCACGCCACCAAACTGGGATTCATGCATCCCGGTAAAGGCACATGGATGGAGGTTGAGTCCCCTTATCCAGCGGACCTTCAACATGCGGTGGATGTGCTCCGCGGGTGAAACAGGTAATCGCTGCCCTCGGCTGCCTAGCTTGTCTCGCTGGTATCTATCTACTGGGGCTGAACACCGGAATAGACCCGCACCCCATGGGGGACCAGCTGGGCCCTGATAACGGTGAGTCTGCGAGGGAGTATGAACAGCGTGCCCAGGCATCGCTTGAGGAAGCCGATGAGCCCGCTTTTGCTTTGATCACCTTTGCTTCGCCCCTCGATCCGGCTGATGCAGCTGACCTGCTGGAGGATGTGCGCCGCGTTAACCAGATCATCGTTGCTGATAAGGCGCCGATCTCCGTGGGGGAGATGCCGGACCGGACTCAGGTTTTCGGTTCCGAGCCACTCATCGCCGTCGTGGTGTGGGAAGGCGGGAACACTTTGCGTTCGCTTGTGACCGACCCCCGCATCGCCACCATCGACGTACTTCCACCCGATGCTGCGTGGGGCACTTTTGGTGTGCGTACTCCTTCGAACGTTTAGACGTAAAGATATTTAAAAATGTTGTTTTAGCCCTTGCGTATCGAACGCCCGTTCCTGTATGATTGTGTCTAGGAAACAATAAGGAGAAGGGGGTGAGATCGTGTCAGCTTCTGACAAGCGAAAGCGATTGGAACAGATCATAGGAGACGGGGAGGACTCCCGGCCGGAGCAGGAAGAGGCATTCTTTGCCACCGAGTGTCCGGACAGTCAAATTGCGGAATACGCATTGCTGTTGCGGCAGTGTCAGTTCGGCATCTTCGGGCTGTATGCCGAGGATGGTCAGGACTTTGCCGGCTCGAGTGATGACATTCATGTGGAGATAGCCAAGTTGAGTGCAGTCACGGGGATGGGCAAAAAGGCGGTGGAGAACGCCATGTGTGCCTACATGCGCCTCCAGGAACTGCCGATGCTGCGGGATCTTCAAAGGAGAACTCAACGGCTGGATCTGTCCCGCTTGATCACCATTGATAATCAGTTGGCCCGATTGGGGAATGACATCACCGATGAGATGCTGGCGGCGTTTGATGAGCTTTTGGCGGGGCTTTTTAGCCCAACGTCGGCAAACCAGCAGTTGCCTACGCCATGGATGATTAAAAACAGGATGAAGAAGCTCCTGGCATCGTTCGATCCGAATATTGATTACTGCTCAAAGAAGAAGAAAGAACGCGAGCAGAAGGAGGGGGCCGTGCCACCGGGGCACTGCAATGTCTCATTCAGTGCTGAGAACGAAGAGGTTGGCAATGCACGTATGAACGTCGTCGGAGATTCCGCAACGATGGCCTCTGTTCGCGCATTCGTGGAAGAAACTGCGCGCGAACACAAACTCAGCTTGGCTGATGCAACCCTGAAGCTACTGACGGGGGAGATTGCTCCTCCTGCTAAGGCTGTGATTTACGGCTACGCGCCCAAAGGCACCGATGGATCGATCGATCGCTCTGCCTCGGTTTACATTCCGCACTTCGGCTGGACCACCGCACCAAGCACCGCGATGTTCCACTTCATGGCGGATGCGGACAGCACGGTCGTGGACTTGGACAGTGAGAAACTGGACCGTGCAGTGGCGGGATACGTGGTGCCGGAAGACATCAAGGCGAAGGTTCGGTGGCGTGACGGCACGTGCGTGTGGCCGGGCTGTCACGTTCCGGCGGAAAACTGCCAGATGGAACACCGAATCCCTTACGGTGAGGGCGGGCAGACGGAAATAGATAATTTGTACTGCCTGTGTCAGCACCATCACAACATAAAAACCGATAAACGTGCGTACTACCTGCCAGATCCCGTGACGGGAGAGGTGATCTGGCTCCTGCCGGATGGGACCTACATGAAGTCGGAGCCAGAAGGGTTCATCCAAGAGCAAGTCTTGGCAGAAAAACCTCGGTGGAAGACAACATTGCGTGGTCTTCTTGCGCTGCGGCGGAATTCCGCACGGTTCTTTGCCTTGGCTCACACGATCATGGATAAGTACGAATCGGGTGGGAGTTATGACGAGTGTGTGAGCGCACTGGAAGAAATCGAAGCGAAGTACGACATGTCCTTCCCCTTCCACCCAACGCCAACACCGCCCGCGCCGGACCCAGACTTTGAGGCACCGCAAGACCCCATGGATGATCGGCCCACGGTCCAAGACCTCAGCATGGAGCGACGAATGAGTCTTCCATCTTAAGTTTGGTGGCGTGTAAAGTCTCTTCAGTAAGTTTGTTCACACCCCCTGAAGTGGAGAATCATTTTGTCATCTCAACGCACCATGTGGGCACGTCGAGCTGGGTTGTCCCTGGCTATGGCTTCGTCTCTGTTCTTGGCCACCGCTTGTGGTGCGGGGGACATGGACGCAAAGGAGGGTGTCTCTGCTGGCGATTACTCAGTGGCCACACACGAAGCCGTAGTGAACAGCATCGTCGTCGATGGCACCGTCGAGCCGGTACGCACAGCGGCGATTTCCAGCACCCTGTCAGTTCCGGTGGGGACCGTACATGTGCAGGTCGGGGACCGCGTGAAGCAGGGACAACTGCTGGTGACCATGGATACTTCCTCCATTGAACGCCAGCTGAATGCCTCCGGTGAACCAATCGCGATGACGGCTGCTGTCGGTCAGGTCCAACGTGCGGTTCAGGATGCCGGCCAAGCCATCCATGACAGCATTAGCTCCATCTTCCCGCAGGGAGCTCCACTACCACCGCCGCCGGCACCGGCACCTGCACCTGCTCCAGGGCCAAGCCGGGAGGAGATTGAACAAGCTCTCGTGGAAGCACATGAGCAGGGCCGTGTAGAAGGCCAGAACGAGGCTCAGGCTGCTATTGAAGAGCAGTTGGCTGCGCAGCAAGGTATGCCTCCTGGCATGGGGGAAAACATGAGCTCCCTTGAATACCAGATGGAAGAGCGTGAGATCTACGCACCGATGGATGGTGTTGTGACCAAGATCGAGGCGCAGGAGGGCGCTCCGGCGGGTGGAGCTTTGCTGACTATTGCGGACGCTTCACGCCTGCTGATTAAGTCGAACGTGCGTGAGACTGACGTGGCACGGGTGAAAGAAGGCAATCGGGTGGAGTTCACCACTCCGGTGACCGGCGATAAGAAGTTCGAGGGGCGCGTACGCAAAATTGCGCCGATGGCTGAGGGGGAAGATCCGGCGGCGCGTGCGATGCAGCAGGGGCAGGGGAAATCGAAGAACTCTGGAATTTTGTTCCCGGTAGAGATTGAGGTCACCGGTGACATGAATGATTTGCGCCTGGGAGGATCAGCACGCGCTGAGATCATCACGGATGAAACTCGGGATGGCCTGAGCATTCCACGCGATGCGGTCTATGACGATGGCAAGGTGCTGGTGTTGGTACCTAGCGACGATGCGACGGCGACCGTCGAGGAACGCACGGTGAAAACCGGAGTGAAGAATGACACGGACATCGCGGTGACGGGCGGTGATTTGAAGGAAGGCGACATCGTTGTTGCCTGGCCCGATGACTACAAGGACAAGGTGGGCGAGACAGTTCAGATCGCCGATGAGAACTTCGGCCAGGGCAAGCAAGACAAGCAGGACAAGAAGGACTAAACAGTGAGCAGTTCTGTTCACGGCGCCCCGCCAGAGTTGGTCGAGATTGATCCTGACCAGTTGGTGTACATGCGCGGAATCGTCAAAACCTATAACCAGGGCAAAGACACTGAGCTGACGGTGCTGCACGGGATCGATTTTGATACCAAGCATGGTGAGTTCGTGTCCATCGTTGGTCCTTCGGGCTGTGGTAAGTCGACGTTGATGAACCTGATTGGGATGTTGGATAAGCCCACTCATGGTGGCTACGCATTCAATGGTGAGGATGTCTTCATCAAAAACGACAATGAGCTGGCATCGTACCGCTCCCAGAACATCGGGTTCATCTTCCAGAACTTCAACTTGGTTGGACGCATTAACGCGTTGCAGAATGTGGCGATGCCGATGATGTACGCGGGCGTCGGCAAGCAAGAACGCGAGGAGCGCGCGGCTGAGCTTTTAGAGATGGTCGGGATGGGGGACCGGCTAACGCACGCGCCGAATGAGCTTTCTGGTGGCCAGAAACAGCGTGTTGCGATTGCGCGCAGTCTTGCGAATGATCCGGATTTGTTGCTGGCGGACGAGCCCACAGGTGCGTTGGATTCGAAGACGGGCCGCATGGTGATGGATCTGTTCCACCAGCTCAATGAGGAATATGGCAAGGCAATCGTGTTCATTACTCACAACCCGGAGCTTGCGCAGGAGACGCAGCGGATTGTGGAGATGAAGGACGGTCGGATCGTCGATGCGCATGCGGGAGGTGGGCGCTAGATGGAATTGCGTGAATCAATCAACCTCGCTGCGGGGAGCCTGCGCACAAACAAAATGCGCTCGGTGCTGACGCTCCTGGGCATCATCATCGGCATCATGGCCGTGATCATCATCATGACCTTGGGCCGTGGCCTGCAGAACCAGGTTCTCAGTGGCCTGGAAGATATTGGTGCGTCGCAGCACATTGTGCTGATCACGGAGAAGCCTGAGGAGTCCGAACAAGAAGAAGATACGTTCTCCTTTGGCTTCAACATGCCGGTTACGGATGAGCAAGACATGGTCTCATTGGAACAACTCCAGGAGATTAAGGATCATTTTGGGCCACGTATCGAGGGCGTGGATATCCAGGAAACGCTCTCCGCAGACTCGGTTTACGGTGACAAAACAGCATCAGTTGACGTGATGCCGGTGTTGGCGGATTCGATGAAGGTCCGCAATGTCGAGATTTCTTACGGGCGCGGTATTACAGAGCAGGACATTGCCACTCAGCGCCCAGTTGCGGTTGTTTCGCAGGAGCTTGTCGACGCATTCTTTGACGGCGATGCCGCATCCGCCATCGGCGAACGCATTGATGTGAGCACTGATTCCACGAGCGTATTCACCATTATTGGTGTCGCCGAGGGCGAACAGCAGAGCGCGGATGACTTCGGCCAGGAGACCGCATACGGGCAGATGTATATCCCCGTCAGCGTGACTGACCGGGTGGGCGAAAAGATTGAGAATGTCTTCAACTTTGTTGTGATGACGCGGGGTGATGAGGACCCAGCAGCGTTCCGTGAGGAACTCCAGGCATATCTTGACAGCTGGTACGAGCATAACGAGGAGGCTCAAGTTGAAGTCATTGATATGCAGGCGTCGCTGGAGGCCTTCACCAGCATCTTCGGGATTATCAGTACGGTACTCGCTGCCATCGCAGGTATCTCCCTGCTCGTCGGCGGTATCGGTGTGATGAACATTATGTTGATCACGGTGACGGAGCGCACCCGTGAGATCGGTGTGCGTAAGGCGCTCGGTGCAACGCAGCGAGATATCCGGACACAGTTCATCGTTGAGGCTGTCATGGTTGGCTTGCTGGGCGGTGTCATCGGCGTGGTGCTCGGTGGAGGCTTGGGCATTTTCGCTAGTGGCTTCATCGGGATGATCGACGGTGAGTCTTATGGCCCGGTGGCTTTCCCGCCGATCGGCGCAGTGTTGTTCGCGCTGTTGTTCTCGATGGCGATTGGCGTGTTCTTCGGTGCGTACCCGGCGAATAAGGCAGCAAAGATGCAGCCCATTGACGCGCTGAGGTACGAGTAGACAAGCGGGCTAGACTAGGCAGCTATGGCCAAGAATTCCTCCTTCGTCCACCTGCACAACCACACCGAGTTTTCCATGCTCGACGGCATGGCAAAGGTGGATCTGTTGGCGGAGGAAGTGGACCGTCAGGGAATGCCTGCCGTGGGCATGACGGACCACGGCAACATGTTTGGATCCAATGCCTTCTACCGCCGCATGACGGAAGCGGGCATCAAGCCGATCATCGGTATTGAGGCCTACATGGCCCCGGAATCCCGCTTCAACAAGAAACGTGTTCTGTGGGGCACCCCTGACCAGAAGAGCGACGATGTGTCCGCTTCCGGTGCGTACTTGCACCAGACGATGTTGGCGGAGAACGCAGACGGTTTGCGTAATCTGTTCCGCTTGAGTTCCCTCGCCTCGTATGAGGGCCAGCTGGGTAAGTGGCCGCGCATGGATGCGGAGCTGATCGCGGAGCATGCAGAAGGCATCATTGCCACGACGGGGTGTCCCTCGGGTGATGTGCAGACGCGTTTGCGTCTCGGGCAGTATGACGAGGCGCTTGAGGCAGCCGCGATGTGGCAGGACATCTACGGTAAGGACAATTACTTCCTTGAGTTGATGGATCATGGCCTGCACATTGAGCGTCGCGTGCGCGATGATCTGCTACGCATCGGTCAGGCACTGGATTTGCCGCCACTAGTGACCAATGACTGCCACTACGTCCTTGAATCCCAAGCACCAGCCCACGAGGCAATGCTGTGTGTCCAGACCGGCAAGACGCTGTTGGACCCAGACCGCTTCAAGTTTGATGGCACCGGCTACTACATCAAGTCGGCGCAGGAGATGCGTGAGATCTGGGATGACATGGTCCCAGACGGCTGCGACAACACGTTGTGGATTGCGGAACGCGTGGGGGACTACGGCGAACTGTGGGAAGAACACCCGCATGACCGTATGCCGCTGGCAACCGTGCCGGAGGGGGAGACCCCGACGACATGGCTGCGGAAGGAAGTGCATCGTGGGCTGCAAGAGCGCTTCGAAGGTGCGACTGTGCCGGAGGAGTACTACAAGCGTGCGGACTATGAGATCGATGTCATTGACATGAAGGGCTATCCGTCCTACTTCCTCATCGTTGCGGAGCTGATTAAGCATGCGCGTTCCGTTGGAATTCGCGTTGGTCCGGGTCGTGGCTCGGCGGCAGGTTCCTTGGTTGCGTACGCGCTGACCATCACGAACATTGACCCGATTGAGCACGGGTTGCTCTTCGAGCGATTCTTGAACCCGGAGCGTCCTTCCGCACCGGATATTGATATTGACTTTGATGATCGGCGCCGCGGCGAAATGATCACTTATGCGGCGGAGAACTGGGGCGAGGACAAGATTGCCCAGGTGATCACCTTCGGCACAGTGAAGACCAAGCAGGCGATTAAGGACGCGGCGAAGGTGAACTTCGGCCAGCCAGGTTTCCAAATGGCGGACCGGATTAACGCTGCTCTGCCACCGGCGATCATGGCGAAGGATATTCCGCTGGCCGGCATCATGGATCCGGAGCATGAGCGTTACTCAGAAGCCGCCGAGGTCCGTTCGATGATTGAGACGGATCCTGATGTCGCCAAGATTTATGAGACTGCGCGAGGCCTGGAGGGCGTGGTCAGGCAAGCAGGCGTGCACGCGTGTGCGGTGATTATGGCGTCAGTGCCACTCATGGACCACATTCCAATGTGGAAACGTCCCGCTGATGGCGCGTTGATCACTGGTTGGGATTACCCGGCATGTGAGGCCATTGGTCTGCTGAAGATGGACTTCTTGGGTCTGCGTAACCTGACGGTGTTGGGTGATGCGATTGAGAACATCCAGAAAAACCGCGGTGAACATATTCATTTGGACACGCTGGAAACCGATGATGAGGCGGTCTATGAGCTGCTCTCACGCGGTGACACCTTGGGTGTGTTCCAGCTGGACTCCGGTGGTATGCAAGAGCTGCTGAAGCGCATGAAGCCGACGGGCTTTAACGATATTGTCGCGTCC
Source organism: Corynebacterium sp. MSK044 (assembly GCF_030232825.1). Taxonomy (NCBI): domain Bacteria; kingdom Bacillati; phylum Actinomycetota; class Actinomycetes; order Mycobacteriales; family Corynebacteriaceae; genus Corynebacterium; species Corynebacterium sp. MSK044. The sequence goes on along the minus strand of NZ_JASPJJ010000001.1, from coordinate 74,843 downwards.
TTGGCTCTGTATCGTCCGGGCCCGATGGGAGTGAATGCGCACTGGGACTATGCGGACCGTAAGAATGGGCGTAAGCCGATCACCCCGATTCACCCAGAGCTGGAAGAACCACTGCGGGAGATCCTAGATGAAACGTATGGTCTGATCGTTTACCAAGAGCAGATCATGAACATCTCCCAGAAGGTGGCTAACTACACCGCTGGTGAAGCAGATGGCTTCCGTAAGGCAATGGGTAAGAAGAAGCCTGAGGTGCTGGCTAAGGAGTATGAGAAGTTCTCCGAAGGCATGTTCAGCAACGGCTATTCCAAGGCCGCGGTGGACGCACTGTGGGGAACGATTGAGCCCTTCGCGTCCTACGCGTTCAACAAATCGCACGCTGCAGGCTATGCGCTCGTGTCCTACTGGACGGCCTACCTGAAGGCGAATTATGCGGCGGAGTATATGGCGGCCCTGCTGACGTCGGTGGGCGATAAGAAGGACAAGTCCGCGATCTACCTTGCGGATTGTCGCCACCTTGGCATTTCCGTGCTGCCACCGGATATTAATGCGTCGGAGGAGAACTTCCTCGCTGTGGACAAGGACATCCGTTATGGGTTGGCCGCTGTCCGCAACGTGGGTGTGGAAGTTGTGGAATCGATCCGGGAGACCCGCCGAACAAAAGGCGATTTCACGTCGTTTTCTGATTACCTGGACAAGATTGATCTGCTGCCGTGCAATAAGCGCATCACGGAATCCCTGATTAAGGCTGGCGCGTTTGACTCACTCGGGCATGCGCGCAAGGGCCTCATGCTCGTCTCTGACGATGCGGTGGATTCCGTTCTGACCACCAAGAAGGCCGCGGATAAGGGGCAGTTTGATCTATTCGCCTCGCTTGGCGACGCAGAGGCGTCCTCCGCATTCTCCATCGAGGTCCCTGAAGATGAGTGGGAGAAGAAGCACAAGCTCGCACTCGAACGTGAAATGCTCGGACTTTATGTGTCCGGGCACCCGCTCGACGGTTTCGAAGAAGCGATTGAAGCGCAGACGGACACACCGTTGCCGAAGATCCTCGAAGGTGGCATGCGTCACGGCGATGAGGTGACCATCGGTGGGATTATTTCAGCGGTGGACCGGAGATTCTCCAAGAAGGATGGCTCCCCATGGGCGATTGTCACGCTGGAGGACCACAACGGCGCGCAGGTGGAGGTGCTGCTGTTCAACAAGGTGTACGCGCTCGTAGCTCCGCAGATCGTGGAGGACAACATCATCCTGGTCAAGGCACACGTATCCATCCGTGATGAGCGGATGAGTCTCTTCGGTGATGACGTGAAGGTACCGGAGCTGGGGCCGGGCAATGGTGCCGGTCTGCCACTGCGCCTGACGCTGCGGACTGAGCAGTGCACGATGGACAACATCCGCAAACTAAAACAGGTCCTGGCAAATAATCCGGGTGATTCGGATGTTTACCTGAACCTGGTAAATGGGGACCACTCCCAGCTGATGATCCTCGGGGATCACCTGCGGGTGGAGCGGTCCGGCAGCCTCATGGGCGACCTGAAAGCCGCTATGGGTGCTGGGGTGTTGGGCTAACTTTATTTCCCGCCGAGTCGAGCCCGCAGGTCAGGGTTGAGCAGGAGAACAATCTCCCCAACCTTGGCCAGCATGGTAATGGCCGCTGCGACAGTAGCAACGATCAAAGAGAGCATCTTGAAGTGGTTGCTCTGCATGTAGGCACCAACGCGGTTCAGGGTAGAAGAGTTCTCGGGAAATCCCCCGTTTGGAGCCGGGTCGCTGGAAGCGCCGTTCGTATCCCACCGGTCCTTGGTGGGATCAAGCTCGTTATTGTCCTTTGTGTCTCGGGTTTCCTGGCTTTCCTTCACCTCCGCAGTGTTTTCTGCCAAGGCGGCGGGAGTGACAGAGAAAGCGGTGGTGGCCGCGAGCGCGGCGGCGATGAGGGTCTTCTTCACGGGGGCTCCTTCTTGAGATTTCTAACCGCGAAAAGTGTACGTCCTTGCCGGGGTAAAACCAAGAGATAAAGGGGGCTAAGATATGGGTCTATGACTTTCGCACCCGTCCACGCAGCCGATATCCAAGCAGCACAGGCGGATATTTCCCGCATTATTGCCCCGACTCCGCTGCAGTACTGCCCGCGGCTGTCCCAGCAGTATGGCGTGGAGGTGTACCTGAAGCGAGAGGACCTCCAGGACGTGCGGTCGTACAAGATCCGTGGTGCGTACTACAACATCTCCAAGCTTTCCGACGATGAGAAGGCCGCCGGCGTCGTTGCCGCATCAGCCGGGAACCATGCTCAGGGCGTGGCCTACGCATGCCGGTCGATGGGCATTGACGGCAAGATCTTCGTGCCTAAGCGCACTCCGAAGCAGAAGCGAGACCGGATCTTGGTGCACGGTGGGGATTCCGTTGAGCTCGTATTGACAGGCAACAACTTCGATGAAGCAGCTGAAGCCGCACATGAGGATGCACTCGCGCGCGGTGCAACCATGGTGGAACCATTTAACGCCCGTAATACCGTGATCGGCCAAGGCACTGTGGCAGCGGAAGTTGTGTCACAGCTGTCGGCGCTGGGTAAATCCCTGGATAACATTTTGGTGCCGGTCGGTGGCGGCGGGCTGATCGCTGGTATCGCCTCGTACCTGGCTGATATGTCGCCACGTACTGCCATCGTGGGGCTGGAACCAGCAGGAGCGGCGTCGATGGCAGCGGCGATGAAGGCGGGGGAGCCGGTCACGTTGAAGGACGTGGATCCTTTCGTTGATGGTGCTGCTGTGAAGCGTGTCGGTGACATCAACTACGAGATTGTGGAGCAAAACCAGGGCCGGATTCATCTCACCGATGTGGATGAAGGTGCGGTGTGCACGAACATGCTGGACCTGTACCAGAACGAAGGCATCATCGCGGAGCCCGCTGGCGCATTGTCGGTGGCGGGGTTGGCTGAGGTGAACCTCGCGCCGGGTAGCACCGTGGTGTGCGTGATCTCCGGTGGCAATAACGACGTGCTGCGGTATGCCGAGATCATGGAGCGTTCCCTTGTCCACCGCGGTCTGAAGCACTACTTCCTGGTCAACTTCGCGCAGGAACCGGGCCAGCTGCGCCGTTTCCTCAACGACGTGTTGGGCCCGGACGATGATATTGCGCTCTTCGAATATCTGAAGAAGAACAACCGTGAAACGGGTGCTGCTCTGGTTGGCTTGGAGCTGGCACGGGCAACGGACCTAGAGCCACTGTTGCAACGCATGGAAGACGCATCCTTCGACTGTGAGCGTCTCATGCCGGGTACACCGGAGTATGACTACATCGTCATCGGCTAATCACCGCGAAACCCCACGGATCTAGAACGGTTGACGTTTCCGTAACTGTGGGCTGCGTGAAGGAGTAGACCAGTTCGCCGCCAACGGGCACGGTGACGGGTTCACTGGAGAAGTTTGCGGCGAGCACGACATCGTCGTACCCCATGGTGAGCCATTCTTCACCGCGCTCAACCTGCAGTTCCCGGAGATCATCACGCGCGAGGTTGAAGTCTTTGCGGAGTGACAACAGCTTCTTGTAGGCAGAGAGCATCTGTGCAGAATCGTCCCCGAAATCCCAGTTGAGCTTCGCGGAATCGAATGTGGCGGGATCGGCTGGCTCGGGCACGGCGTCTAAGTCCCAGCCGTAGCGGGCGAATTCGTGGGCGCGGCCCTCATTGGTCAGGCGCAGCAGACGTTCATCGGTGTGAGACACGAAGAAAGGGAATGGGGTCTGTGCGTAGGTCTCTTCCCCCATGAAAATCATGGGGGTGAAAGGGGAGAAGAAGATCACCGCTGCTTTGAGAGCATGCTGCGCGGGCGTCAGATTCTGCGAAGGGCGATCACCTTGTGCGCGGTTGCCCACCTGGTCGTGCGTGGTGGTGTAGGTGATCAGTTTCCACGGGGGGATGCGGGTGAGGTCTAATTCTTTCCCATGGGTTCGTTCACGGAAAGACGAGTAGGTGCGGCGGAAGCGATAGCCGTTGCGCAGGGTGTCAGCCAAGATGTCCAGGCTGCCGAAATCTTCGTAGTAGGCGTTGTTCTCACCGGTGATGAGGGTGTGGAGGGCATGGTGGACGTCGTCAAGCCACTGCGCGTCAAGGCCGTATCCACCGTGCTCATAGGCACTGATGATGCGCGGATCATTCAGGTCAGACTCAGCGATGATGATGGCGTTCGTCTCATCCGCGATCCGGTTGATGTCTTCCATGATGGAAAACGCAGCGCGGTCATCATAAGAATGCACCGCATCAAGGCGCAGACCATCCACGTGGAATTCTTCGAACCACTGGCGTACAGCATCGAGGACGTAGGCGCGAACCTCATCCGAATTCGCCCCGGAAAGATTCACCACATCGCCCCAACCAGTCGAGCCCATGGTCGTGTACGGGCCGAAAAGACCGTTGTAGTTACCGTCGGGGCCAAAGTGGTTGTACACCACGTCGAGATAGACGGCGATGTTGTGGGCATGCGCGGCGTCGATAAGCTTCTTCAGCTCGTACGGCCCACCGTAACCCTCGTGGACAGCGAACCAGTCCACGCCGTCATAGCCCCAGTTTCGCTCTCCGCCGAAAGGTTGCACGGGCATGAGCTCGATGGCGGTCACGCCAAGATCAGTGAGGTAAGGAAGCTTTTCGACGACCCCCGCAAACGTCCCCTCCGGCGTAAAAGTACCCACGTGGAGCTCATAGATCACCTGGCCTTGGAGTTTCTTGGGGGACCAGGCCTGATCAGTCCACGGGAAATCTGTGTCGAAGACTTCCGATAACCCATGAACACCATCCGGCTGGCGGCGCGTCCGTGGATCGGGGAAGGGGCCTGTCCACTCCTGCCCGTTGTGAAGGAGGTAGCCGTAGCGCTGGCCGGGTTGCTTGGTGGTGTTGGAGACCCACCAACCCCTTTTCTCGGCTCGCTGCATCGGATAGTGCGCACCGTCTAGGACGAGCTGGACGTCATGCGCATGCGGTGCCCATACTTCAAAGCGTTCGGTGGAACTCATGGACTCCACACTAAGTAAAATGCGGGCACGATGTTTGTTTCTTTTGAGTTGCCCGCACGTGACCTGATCACGCACGAGATCACCATCAAACGCTCGCGCTTCATCACATGGATCACCCGCGCGGAATCTGAAGAGGAAGCGCGGGAGGTCATTGCGGAAGCAAAAGCCACCTACCCGGATGCGAGGCACCACTGTTCCGCATTCATCCTCCACGGGCAGAACCCCATTGAGCGCTCCAGCGATGACGGTGAACCATCCGGCACCGCGGGCAAACCCATGCTGGATGTGCTGCGCGGCTCCGGAATGCGGGACATCGTGGCAGTGGTGATCCGCTACTTCGGTGGTATCAAACTCGGGGCTGGCGGGCTCGTTCATGCTTATTCCGGGGCAGTATCAGAAACACTTGAACAGGTCACTCGAGTACAGAAGCGTTTGAGGCAACTCGTATCAGTCGACCTGCCGCATGCGGAGGCCGGCCGGATTGAAGCAGATCTGCGGACCAATGGCATCGATGTCGTGGATGTTCAGTATGGTGCAATGGCCACGTACACGCTTGGTATTGAACCGGGAGGATTAGATCCCCTCAACGAATTACTGGCAGCACTGACCCAAGGCACGGCCGAAGCGTCAGAGACCGGAGAGACATGGGTGGAACGCTAAACTAAACGACATGACTTTGCAGCCACGCCCACACAATCCAATTGAAGCGCGCAAGCAAGCCGTGCGAAAGTACTCACGCAATGGCGTGATCAGTGTTGGTGGAGGTGTCGTCGGCGGTGTCGCACTTGGACTGATCTTCTCCTCATTCTGGTTCTGGTTCAGCCTTGGTCTCGTCGTTGCAGTTGTCGGTGGCGTGTACAACTACGTCAAGGTCCAGCAGATTATTAACCACCGGGACGTGTACTAAGTGGAACCTGTCCGGATCGATGTGTGGATCTGGGCTGTACACATGTACAAAACCCGGTCTGATGCCGCCAACGCGGTCCGCGCCGGGCATGTGAAACTCAACGGTAATGCGGTGAAACCGTCAGCCAAGGTGGTGCCAGGAGACCGCGTCAAAGCATGGAAGGACTACCGCGACCTTGAGTACGAAGTGGTAGAAACCGTGCGCAAGCGCGTCGGTGCTCCTGTTGCGAGGACCTGCTACGTGGACCATTCACCGCCCCCACCGCCGAAGGAATACTTCTACTCCATGCCCAAGCGTGATCGCGGTGCAGGCCGGCCCACGAAGAAAGAGCGGCGTGAGATTGACCGGCTGCTGGGCAGGGACCGCTAGGGTTCAACCACCAAAAGCGCTGTGGGGAAGGTCCCCAGCAGGTCACTGACTTGAACGGTGCCTGTAAAGCTTGTTTTCGTCATCCGGTTGGTCCAAGTTCCTGCTGGCAGGGTGATCGTCGTTTCGCCCCAACCGCCACGGTCTTCCAGCCCGAGCGGAGAACGGGTAGCTAGGGCAATAACACCTTCGTCGCGCGCGAGGCCCACCAGGTGGTGGGAGGTTTTACCTTCAGCAAAGACCGCGCGATAGTTGTTACCACTGAATACTTCTGGTCGTTCACGGCGGAGGCGCAGACCTTCGTACACCACCGCCTGCTTCATACGGTCAGCAGAATCAGCGATGCCTTCCTCCAGATACTGGTTGAGTGTTTGCGCACGGTGAACATAATCAACAAACCGGCGATTATCTGGATCAACGAGTGAGAAGTCAATGAACTCTTGGCCCTGGTATGTATCCGGAATGCCGGGGCCAATGAGCTGCAGCAGTTTCCTGCCCAGCGAAATCTGTACGGCGCCACGGTGGATCTCGTCGACGAATTCCTGGATCATGCTTGCAGCCGGGCCGTCCACCACGGCGTCGACCCAGTTAGAGATGGCGGTTTCAAACGCTGGGTCATTGTCGAACCAGGTGGTGTGAACACCAGCTTCACGCACCGCTTTTTGTGCGTACGCATGCAGGCGCTGTCGGACATCGTCGGTCATGCCATCGGCGGGCCACACACCAAGAATGTTCTGCATGAGGAAATGCGCGGTCGCCTGGTCCGGGGCGGGTACGAGCGCGCTGACGTGGTGGACCAGCTCGGCAAAGGCCTTCGGGCGTTCCGTGATCTCAATGATGCGTGCGCGAGTATCCTCGCTGCGTTTTGTGTCATGGGTAGTCAGCGTGGTCATCGCTCGTGGCCAAAGCATTGCCCTTTCTTGCTGCAGCAGGTGGAATTCCGCAGCGGAGACCCCAAAGCGGCCCGGTGCCCCACCGACTTCCTGCAAAGCGATGAGCCGGCATGCCCGGTAGAACAACGTATCTTCCACACCTTTAGCCATAACAGCGCCACACACTTGGGCGAAGCGGGTCTTGGCCTCATCGTTGGCAATGAGGGCAGCGGAGATGAGGTTGAGTGCATCACAGCGGGAGGGGAAGCGGCGAGCCATATCAGCGATGATCGTGGAAGTCGTCCGGGACAGGGAGATGTAGTCGGCGCGGTACACCGGCATCGCGGCGATGAGGTCAATGAGGGTGGCTTCTAGTTCCTCCGTCCCATCTGTGGAGATAGCGCGAGTGAGGCGACGGATTTCTGCGGCGAGTTCTGACTGTGCAACTTCGCGCTTCAACTGGTGCTCGGCGGCTTCAATGGCTGCTTCATCCCATGTAGAGCCGGACTGCTCGAGGGAAAGCATGCTCAGAGAATCCTCGGCTTCACGAGCAATGAAGACACCATCGAGTTCACGCAGCGCGTCATAGCCAGTGGTGCCGTCGACAGCGAGGCGGGGATCCAATGGCTCGGTCACGCCGAGGATCTTTTCCGCAATGAGGTAGCGGTCCGGCCCGATGAGTGTGCGGAGTTGGTTCAGGTAGGCAAAAGGATCAGCGAGGCCGTCTGGGTGATCGACGCGGACGCCGTCGATCACATCATCGCGGATAAGCTGGCGCAGCACTTTGTGGGTGTGCTCAAACACCACGGGGTTTTCTTGGCGGATGCCGGCGAGCCCGTTGACAGAGAAGAAACGACGGTAGGAGATGACGCCGTCACGCCAGTAATGAAGGCGATAGTGCTGCTTCTCGTACACCTCCCGCGGATCATCCTCCAAGCTGGTGAAAGAGCCGGGGGTGAGAGGAAAATGATGGTCGTAATAGGCGAGAACCGGTTCATCCTCCAACATGGTGAGGGTGAGTTTGTCCTCATCGCCGGGGTTGCCCAGAATGGGTAAGCCAAGTTTGCCACCGGCGCCATTATCCTCGTGCCAGTCAATGTCAAAGTAGGGCTCAAACTGCGAGGACTTTCCGTTTTTAAGAACGTCCCACCACCAGGCATTGAGCTCCGGGGTTTCCACGCCCACATGGTTCGGGACGATATCCACGATGAGCCCCAACCCAGCGGCATGTGCGGTGGCGGCCAATTCTTTGAGGCCGCTCATCCCCCCGAGCTCCTCATTGATCGTCGTTGGATCTGTCACATCGTAGTTGTGGTTCGAATCCCGATACGAGGTGAAGATCGGGGAGAGGTACAGGTGAGATACTCCCAGATCAGCCAGGTAGGGGACGACAGCGGCAGCGTCGGTAAAACCGAATCCGCGCCCTGCTGGATCAGCGTGGGGTCCACGGAGTTGAAGGCGGTAGGTGGAAGTGATGGGCCGGTCCATGCCTTCACACGATAGTGCGTTTTATTGGGAAGCCGAGGGAGTACGTGAGCACCGTGGCGTACGGGAAGGTCGTTGTCGCATGTTCCGCGGTGCAGTCCAGAACGAAAAGTTCACAGTGGTCGCGGGTGAGATACGTGATCGAGTGTGCCGGTTCGAGCACCTTTAAAAAGTGGCGGTGCAGCATCTGAAAAGTTTTTGGGTGAGCCAACCAGGATGTGGCAGGGGCACCCTTCACCTCAAGGCCACGGGGCGATTTGGGGCCAAGGCTGAAACTAGAATTACGTACATCAAAATGCACCGTGTACGGATCCCGTTGCGTGGCCAATAACCTCAGCGCCGCTGAATCCCACGCCTGACGCATGGTCAGCCCACGGTGGCCAAGCCTCATGTGGTCTAAAGCGTTGCCGGAGGAATCTAAGAGCACCGCAGCGTGGTCGCGGGAGAGGTTAATGGTCACCGGCCCATCCCACTCATTGCTGATCACAGTGGGAGTGCGGGCGATGAGACGTACGGAGAGATCCGTCGCGGGGCTCAGAAGAGTGCGAGAGCGCTCAACGGTCTCAATGTCGTAAGAATCAGAAGCAGAAGCAGGAACAGCAGTAGAAGTTGTCATACTTCCTTAGACTGCTGCTAACCCCTATTCGGTTCCCTGACTTTCCAAATCAAGTACAGAAAAGAGCTTTTCCGCAGGCCAGATCTCAATATCCTGGCCTTTCTCCATGAGTTCGCGAGCGCGTTTCTCCTTGGATGTCATGGTTGCCCACGCGCCAGCGACCAAAATGGTGGTCTTCTTGGTCACGTTCTTGCCCACCTGGCCACCTTGGGCAGCAATGCCATTCCACAGTTCACCCTTGTCGTAGGGCTCAAACTCACCAGTGAGTGTGACGTTTTGGCCATACAGCGGTGCGTTCGGGTCAGCGTTTGTTGCTGGCTCCGGGATGGTGTCTGGGGTAGCCACGGCCTGCCACGGAGCTGGTTTTCGCTTCTTTTGTTGACCACGGAATTCCTTCAACACTGGAGTCACGTGGTCAGCACCGATGGACCCAAGATGGAACCCAGACTCAGTGACGTAATCATTGACCGGGCCTGAGTACTTCGCGCGACGCGCAAGCCCAACCATAATCCCTGCACATGCAGCTGCGTCCGCCACCGCATCATGGTGTTTATCCAGGGCAACACCAAAGAATTCAGCAAGTGTGGGCAGGCGATGGTTAGGCACATCAAGCTCAACAGCACGCGCATGCGCCAGAGAGCAGGCGAAGTTGAGAGGGGGGATTTCAACACCGGATGCGAGCGCCGCATAGCGCAAGGCAGAAGCATCAAAATAAGCGTTGTGTGCAACGACGGTGTGATCGCCGATGTACTCAAAAACAAGAGGGAGGATTTCGCTTATCGACGGCTCATCTGCCACATCCTCCGCCGTGATGCCGTGGCAGGCGACATTGGCTTCGTCGAAAAGCGCAAGCTGCTCCGGCGGGCGGCACAGCCAGCCTTGTTGGTCGGTGATGATTCCGTCGGTGACGGTGACAACGCCGATCTGACAGACCGAACCCCAGTTTTGGTTTGCGGTTTCTACGTCGAGTGCGACGAAGCTGAAGCCAGCGATCGCGTCGAGATTGATCGTTTCACCACGCTGTGCAGCATCGATGACAGCGCGTAGCTGTTCGGGGCCTTCCGTATCGCCGGGCGCGAAGCGGATGGACGTGGTGCCGATGGTGACAATGGATTCATCCCACTGGTCCCCCACATGAACGTCCACTCCTTCGATGTCGGCTAGCGGAATGATGGTCGGTTCAGAGGAACCAAGCAGGGCTGCTTCAAGCGGTGCAGGATGAATTTCTAGCGCGGTACCTGTTACCGCAAGGCTTGCGCCGTGCGCAGTAATCATGATGCGTCCTCCTCGAACAACGGTGGCTCAATTTGACGCAGAACAATCGTGGAACGCGCGGGAACATTCTTCGTTCCCAACGCCTCAATCTCCTCTGTTTCCGCCGGATAACCCAATGGTTCAGTGGTGTCAATGAGTACTTCCCACTTGGCGCCGAGATTCTTCGGCGGCAACGTGAACTCAATGTCCTCGTGGAAGGCGTTGAACATGAGCAAGAACGAATCATCAGTGACACGCTGGCCACGCTGATCGGGCTCGACGATCTGGTTACCGTTGAGGTACACCTGCAGGGCCTTGCCAAAAGCGAAGTCCCAATCCCCCTGCGTCATCAACTTGCCTGTAGGCACGAGCCATGCGATGTCGCGGTCCTGCACGTCGGTGCCCAGCGGGCCACCGGCAAGGAAACGACGGCGGCGGAAAACCGGGTGGTTCTTCCGAATCGTGATGAGACGACGGGTGAAGTCATGCAGATTCTCCGCCGCATCAAGGTGCTCCCAATTCATCCAGGCAATTTCATTGTCCTGACAGTAGACGTTGTTGTTTCCACCCTGAGTACGTGCCAACTCATCACCGTGGGAGATCATCGGAGTGCCCTGAGAAAGCAGCAGGGTGGTGAGGAAGTTGCGGCGCTGACGGGCACGCAAAGCCAAGACCTCCGGGTCATCCGTGGGGCCTTCCACGCCACAGTTCCATGAACGGTTGTGGTTTTCCCCGTCCCGGCTGTCCTCATGGTTTTCCTCGTTGTGCTTCTGGTTGTAACTCACCAGGTCATTGAGGGTGAAACCATCATGGGCGGTGATGAAGTTAATGGATGCGGTGGGGCGACGACCATTGTGGTTGTACAGGTCTGAAGAACCCGTCAGGCGTGAAGCAAACTCGCCCAGCGTTGACGGCTCACCACGCCAAAAATCACGCACGGTGTCACGGTACTTTCCGTTCCATTCGCTCCACAGCGGCGGGAAGTTACCCACCTGGTATCCGCCTTCACCCACATCCCAAGGCTCAGCAATGAGCTTGACCTGGGAGACAACGGGATCCTGCTGGACCAGGTCAAAGAACGTGGCCAACCGGTCCACATCCGAGAACTCGCGAGCCAGGGTGGACGCGAGGTCGAAGCGGAAACCGTCGACGCGCATCTCTGTGACCCAGTAGCGCAGGGAATCCATGATGAGCTGCAGGGAGTGCGGGTCGCGGACATTCAGGGAGTTACCGGTTCCGGTGTAGTCCATGTAGTGGAGCTTGTTGTCGTCTACCAGCCGGTAGTACGCCTCATTATCAATGCCGCGGAAGGCAATGGTGGGGCCCAAGTGGTTGCCTTCAGCAGTGTGGTTGTACACCACATCAAGAATGACCTCCATTCCCGCCTCGTGGTAGGCGCGCACCATGCCCTTGAATTCTGCTACCGCGTCACCAGGGTTTTTGCCCGCCGCATAGTCCTGGTGTGGGGCAAAGAAACCGAAGGTGTTGTATCCCCAGTAATTACGCAGGCCCAGATCGCGCAAGCGGTCATCCTGGAGGAACTGATGCACTGGCATAAGTTCAACGGATGTGATGCCCAGATCCTTCAAGTAGGCAATGACGCTCGGGTGCGCCAAACCGGCATAGGTGCCACGCAGATTCTCCGGCACATCCGGGTGAAGCTGTGTCATGCCCTTCACATGCGTCTCATAAATGACCATGTCATTGTCAGGGATGCGTGGCGCACGGTCATCTCCCCAATCAAAGAACGGGTTGACCACGACGGACAGCATGGTGTGGCCGAGCGAGTCCTCCTCATTCCGGCCGGACCCTGGTGGCTCCGCGGAAATGTCGTAAGAGAACAGGGATGAGTGCCCATCGAACTCACCATCAAAGGCGCGGGCGTACGGGTCAACCAACAACTTGGATGGGTCACACCGTTTGCCATTGTGCGGATCCCACGGGCCGTGGACACGGTAACCATAGCGTTGACCTGGCAAAACACCAGGCAAATAGGCATGCCAGACGTGATTGTCCACCTCCTCGAGGGCAATCCTTTCCTCGTTTCCGTCCGGATCAATCAGGCAGAGCTCGACCTTGTCCGCCACGTTGGAAAAGATGGCAAAGTTGGTGCCCGCACCGTCATAGGTGGATCCCAGGGGATAGGCCGATCCAGGCCATACCTGGCTGTGCTCAGGAGGGGTGGTCATGAGAGTCGATGTTAACCGAATCTGTTTCGTGCTTAAGACCCAGGAGGAGGAGATCCACCGCAGTGTCCACCGACCCACCGCGTGGCGTGCCCGGACTGTGGGTGGCATCCTGCAGCTGAGCGCCTGACTGATAAATATTGGCTGCCCCCAAAGTGAGGAAGAGGAGAGCCTCGGCCGCCGCATCCGCGCGCGGATCAGAGTGGGGGAGAGTATCCTGCAGATCACTGACCAACGAAGCGAAAAGTGGGGAATGTGGTTGAGAGACTGCGGCGGTAACAACGTCCGCGCCATCCCGGTGGGCGAGAAGAGCAGCACGGATCTGCGCGCACATTTCCCGCGGGTCAGAGTTCTTCTGCACTGGGGCGAGAATCAGTTCCGCCATCGCGCTGACCAGGGCTTGTTTGTTCTCTACGTGCCAGTACAGCGCTCCAGGTGCCACTCCCAGTTGCCCGGCGACGCGCCGCATAGACACGTCGGCGAGGCCATATTCATCCAGGATCCCCACCGCCGCTTCGGCTATGAGATCCCGCGACAGTTGCATACCAGCTGACCATACACGCACTTGGTGGTCAGGTTTTCACAGCTTTCTCACGGCAAGTTCATCGGAGATGTATTGATTTACCTGTTGAAAGGGTTGCTAAGATCTGCTGTGCACTGAAAGCTACACAAAGCAACAATCTCGCGCTTCCGCTAGCGAGTTGTGAGGAGAAACTTTTCATGACGATGACCATCACCCCGAAGAAGACCGTCGCAGCTGCCTGCCTCGTTGCCCCGTTGGCATTGACCGCTTGCGGCTCTGGGGATGAAGCTTCGAACGTTGTATCTGAGGTGGCCACCGTGACCAACATTGTCACCGCTGAGCCGGAAGCCGGGGAAGAGAAGACGGAAGAAGAGAAGAAGCCGGAGGAAGAGGAAAACCCGGAGGCGACTGGTGTGACCAATCCCTTCGAAAACGGCACGCTTCCGACCGCTGAGGTCCAGCCGGTGGATGGTGGTCAGCCGGCTAGCCAGGAGGACATCAACGCGATGACGGAGACCATGAACCGGATCTACAACCCGTCGGACATCGTCTCTTGGTCCCGCGTGATCATGAATAATTCCTGCCAGGCTGTGGTGGATCAGACCAACCAGCAGCTTGCTGCTAAAGGCACCAGCTTGGAGCAGACTGAGAATGAGATGCGTCAGGCTGTCGATGCGGCACGTCTGGCTGGCCAGCCGGTCCCGCCGGTGCCAACCACGAATGCTTCTCTGACGGATGTGCGCGTCAACGGCAACACCGCTTCCGCCATGGTGACGGTGACCACGAACGGCCAGACTGAATCTGGTGTTCAGCGTTTCGCACGTGAAAACGGCCAGTGGAAGGTGTGCAACTAGGACGTTGGGCCGCCGGCGCCATCTTCATTTCGGGTGCGCTCGGGGCAGTAGCAGGCGCAGTGTGGGGGATATTGCGTCCCTCTTATGTGCTCGTTGATGAAGGTGGGCATCCGGCGGTCGACGTTGTGGCAAGCCCTGACAATGTGGAGTTCGCTTCCTTTGCAGGGTTTGTTGTTCTGACCGGCATGCTAGGCATCATCATTGGTGCGTTGCCGGGAGCGAAAACCGTATGGCGGCTGCTCCTCGCCACTGTGGTGAGCCTGTTTGGTGCTTGGGCTTTTCTTGTCGTCGGAACAGTGACGGCAGCAGACGGAGTGCCACTTTTGCAACCGGGTGTTGGCTGGTGTGTTGCGCCGTTGTGCGCGGCGTTGAGCTATTGGATAGGCATGGTCGCCAGTATGGAGCGAAACCCGATCTAATAGGATGGTTGGCATGCTCAAAGTGACCGACCTCAGGGGCCAAACACCAACCACATCCGCGTTGCGGCGAGTATTGCCACGTGGTGGCATGGATGTCGCATCTGTTATTCATATCGTGTCGCCGATTATTGATGCGGTGAAGGAATCAGGAGGTAGCGCTGCCCTTGATTACGGGGAGAAGTTCGACGGGGTGCGTCCGGACGCCGTGCGCGTTCCATCGGATGTGATCGAGGCATCTGTAGACCAGCTTGATCCGAAGGTGAAAGCTGGCCTAGAGGAGGCAATCCGTCGGATCCGTGCTGTGCACGCGGACCAGAAGCCAACGGGCCAGACCACGCAATTGGCGCCAGGAGCTTCGGTCACGGAAGTCTTTTTGCCGATCTCTCGCGTTGGCCTGTATGTGCCGGGTGGCAAGGCGGTGTACCCGTCTTCCGTGTTGATGAATGCGATTCCGGCGCAGGAAGCTGGTGTTGATTCGCTCGTGGTGTGCTCGCCCCCACAAGCAGAGCATGGCGGGTGGCCTCACCCTTCGATTTTGGCGGCGTGCGCGATGCTCGGTGTGGATGAGGTGTGGGCTGTTGGTGGTGCACAAGCAGTTGCGCTGATGGCCTACGGCGATGATGAGGTGAAGCTGGAACCAGTGGACAAGATCACCGGTCCTGGCAACATCTTCGTCGCGGCCGCAAAGCGTGTGGTGAATGGCGTTGTGGGCATTGATGCAGAAGCCGGCCCCTCAGAAATCGCGGTGCTCGCCGATGATTCTGCAGATCCAGAGTTTGTGGCGCTTGACCTGATTTCCCAGGCGGAGCACGATGAGAACGCGGCTTCAGTGCTGATCACGGATTCGGAAGAATTCGCCCGTGCTGTGGATGCGGAAATTGAGCGGCGTGCAGCGGAGACGTTGAACGCGGAGCGTGCGGGGACGGCACTTGGTGGCGCCCAATCCGGCATTGTCCTGGTGGATGATCTGGAGGCTGGTATTGCTGTTGCGGATGCGTATGCCGCGGAGCACCTAGAGATCCACACGCGCAATGCGGCTGAGGTCGCGCGCCGGATCACGCATGCGGGCGCGATCTTTGTTGGCCCGTATTCGCCAGTGCCGTTGGGTGACTACATCGCAGGATCGAATCACGTGCTGCCCACATCGGGGACGGCACGGTTTAATCCGGGTCTGACCACGCACACCTTCCTGCGCCCGGTGAACTTGATTGAGTATGACGAGGCGGCGTTGAAGGATGTGGGCCAGCACATCATTGCCTTGTCAGAAGATGAGCAGTTGCCGGCCCACGGTGAGGCGATCAAGGCACGGACGGAGGAGAAGTAATGGCTGAGTTGTCTTATCTGCCACTGCGCGAAGAGCTGCGTGGAAAGTCGGCGTATGGTGCGCCTCAGCTTCAGGTGCCGTACGCGCTGAACACGAATGAGAACCCGTATCCGCCATCGCAGAAGCTTATCGACGATTTGGTGGCCGAAGTCGCCCGCGTCGCGGGTAGCCTGAACCGCTACCCGGAACGTGATTCGGTGGAGCTGCGTGAGGATCTGGCGGCTTATGTGAGCCGCCAGACCGGTGTTCAGGTGACAGCGGATAATCTCTGGGCCGCGAATGGCTCCAACGAGGTGTTGCAGCAGTTGCTGCAGGCTTTCGGTGGGCCGGGACGGTCCGCGATGGGTTTTGTACCGTCCTATTCCATGCACCCGATTTTGAGCGCGGGTACGCAGACTGAGTTCATCGGTGTGGAACGCGGTGCAGATTTCCGTATCGATATTGATCGCGCCTTGGAAGCCATCAATGAGAAGAAGCCGGATGTCGTGTTTGTGACAACCCCGAATAATCCGACGGGTGATGTCACCTCGCTGGAAGACATTGAGCGCATCATTGAAGTCGCACCGGGCATTGTCATCGTGGATGAGGCCTACGCAGAATTTTCGCCGAGCCCGTCAGCAGTGACGTTGCTGGAGAAGTACCCAACCAAGCTGGTTGTGTCGCGCACGATGTCCAAGGCTTTTGATTTCGCCGGTGGGCGGCTTGGGTACTTCGTGGCCGATCCGGCGTTCATTGAGGCAGTGATGTTGGTGCGGTTGCCGTACCACCTCTCGGTGATTTCGCAGGCAGCAGCGCGCGTGGCATTGAGGCATGCGGAGGAGACGCTGAGATACGTCGATAAGCTTGCGTGTGAACGCGAACGAGTCCAAGCAGCCCTGATTGAGTACGGCTATGAGGTTGTGCCGAGTGAGTCGAACTTCCTCTTCTTTGGGCACTTTGATGATGCGGCAGCCGCGTGGCAAAAGTTCCTTGATCGTGGGGTGCTTATCCGCGATGTGGGCGTGCCGGGCTATCTACGTGTGACAATTGGGTTGGATGAAGAAAACGACGCCTTCTTGGCGGCGGCGAAGGAGATTAAGAACAATGGCTGAGCGGATTGGTAAAGCGCAGCGCACGACGAGCGAATCTGATATTTCCGTAGAGATCAACCTCGACGGCACCGGCAAAGTGGATGTGGATACAGGCCTGCCATTCTTTGACCACATGCTCACCGCATTTGGTACGCACGGCAGCTTTGACCTCACCGTGAAGGCAAAGGGCGATATCGAGCTCGATGCTCACCACACAGTCGAGGACACGGCGATCACGTTGGGCTGGGCGCTTATCGACGCGGTGGGGGATAAGAAGGGCATCCGCCGCTTCGGTTCCATGGCACTGCCGATGGATGAGACCTTGGTCAACGCCATCGTGGATATTTCGAACCGCCCGTACTTTGTCATGAATGGCGAGCCACAAAACATGGAATGGCAGATCATCGGTGGCCACTACGCCACGGTGATCAACCGCCACTTCTTTGAAACCTTGGCGTACAACGCGCGCATTACTCTCCACATCAACGTCGAGTATGGCCGCGACCCGCACCACATCACTGAGGCCGAATACAAGTCTGTGGCGCGTGCGCTGCGTGCTGCGTATGAAATGGATCCGCGCGTCACCGGGGTGCCATCCACGAAGGGCGCGCTCTAATGGGTGTTGCTGGCAGCATCTCCGTGTGGATGCTGTTCATCGCTGCGGGTTTGCTCGCGGGCGGAACCTGGTCCTTTTACCAGCAGGGCATGAAGGGGCCCTCGATTGTCATGGGCATTCTTGCGGCTCTCGCCTTAGCTGGTGCATTGATTGTGCTCTTTGGGGCGATGCCGTAGATGACTGATGCGAATGTGAAATCAGTGTGGTCAGCGCCGGGATATATTCCGGCGCTTATCGCTGTCGCCGCTGCCTTTGGCTCATGGGCCATGCTGCTGCCGGTCATTCCGGTGGCTGTACTGGATTCTTCTGGATCTCCTGCGTTAGCTGGCGGTTCCACCGGTGTGTTCATGGTTGCCACTGTGATCACGCAGTTGTTCATGCCGCGGGTTCTGCGTCGCTTCACGTACCGTTCCGTGATCGTGGTGTCGGCAGTGTTGCTGGGTGTACCAGCGATCCTATTGTCCGTATCCATGTCACCGGTGATGGTCTTTGCTGTCTCCATCATCCGTGGCATGGGTTTCGGTGCGATGACGGTGTCTGAGGCAGCCATCATCCCGGAGCTTGTCCCACGAAAGCTGCTGGGCAAAGCCACCGGTATCTTCGGCGCATCAGGTGGACTGGCGCAGATGCTCACACTGCCCGTGGGCCTGGCAGTTGCGGAACGCTTTGGATACCTCCAAGTGTGGATTCTGGCCCTGCTGGTTGCAGCGTTGGGAGCGGCTGCCTGTTTCAGGATTCCGGCGCTCAAGGGTGCACCAGCTGAGCCCAAGATACGTGGTGCGGCGCCGGGATGGATCGTCCTGGTGCTACCCGCGTTGGCCCTAGTGCTTATGTCGGGCGCGTACAGCTTGATCTCTAACTTCCTGCCCGCTGCAATCCGTGAATCTGGGGTTGCGGAGACCGCTGCTCTGGGTGGCATCGTGCTGGCAGTGGTCAACCTCGCAGTGATGTTTGCGCGTCTTGCTTCTGGCGCGATCGCAGACCGGCGTGGAGCGCCCGGTGCGCTGATGATCCCCGCGCACCTGTTCGGTGCGGCCGGTATGGCTGGTTTTGCGTGGTGCCTGTATGCCGATAGTGCACCCACATGGATCGTGGCAGCTGCGTTTGTGTACGGCATTGGTTTCGGCCTGGTGCAAAACGAGTCCTTGCTCTCCCTGTACTACCGTTGCCCGCCATCGCAGATGAGCCTGGCATCCACGGTGTGGAATATCTCCTTCGACGGCGGGCAAGCAGCCGGCTCCTTTCTCTTCGGCTTCCTCATCGTGGGTATTGGCGCGCCCTGGTCCTTTGCGGTCGGGGCGGTGATCTTGCTGCTCGGCTTGATTGGGGCAGTGACGGACTACGCGCGCAGCCCCAACTAACATCACCTACATGAGTTCAGTCGTGGCGCTGCTCGATTACGGCGCAGGTAACCTCCGTTCCGCTCAACGTGCGTTGGAGCATGTCGGTGGTGATGTTGTTGTCACCCGTGACCCGATGGTGGCAGTGGAGGCCGACGGTTTAGTCGTCCCTGGTGTGGGCGCTTTTGATGCCTGTATGTGCGGTTTGCGTGAGGTAGCTGGCCCCCGCATTATCGGCCAACGTTTGGCTGGTGACCGCGCGGTGTTAGGTATCTGCGTGGGGCTGCAAGTCATGTTCGACCGTGGCGTGGAGCATGGCATTGATACGGAGGGGTGCGGGCAGTGGCCCGGGGTTGTGGAAAAGCTTGATGCCCCTGTCCTCCCACACATGGGCTGGAACACGGTAGACATCGCGCCTGAATCGCAGATGTTCGCAGGCCTCGATGAGGACACACGCTTCTACTTCGTCCACTCTTACGGCGTGCAGAACTGGGAGATGGAAGAAGACGAGTTCATCGCAGCGCCGAAGGTGTCCTGGGCACAACACGGCAATTCTCGCTTCGTTGCTGCCGTGGAGAATGGACCATTGTGGGCAACGCAGTTCCACCCCGAAAAATCGGGTGACGCGGGCCTGCAGCTGCTGAAGAACTGGGTCGATTCACTGAGGTAACACGCACACCATAGAATGCGGATATGGAAAACTCTGGTTTGTTCACTGTGCTTCCCGCTGTCGATGTCGTAGATGGCAAGGCTGTGCGCCTCGACCAAGGTGAAGCAGGCACTGAGAAGACCTACGGTGAGCCACTTGAAGCAGCGCTGAAGTGGCAGGCTGACGGTGCGGAGTGGTTGCACTTCGTCGATCTTGATGCGGCGTTTGGGCGTGGATCGAACCATGAGCTCATGGCGGAGATCACCCGTGAGCTGAGCATTAACGTTGAGCTGACCGGCGGTATTCGGGATGCCGAGAGCTTGGAGCGAGCGCTCAACACGGGCGCAAAGCGCGTCAACATTGGTACTGCTGCGCTGGAAAACCCGGAGTGGGCCAAGGATGTCATTTCCCGCCATGGTGACGCGATCGCGATTGATATTGCTGTGCGGGAGGAAAACGGCCAGTGGCGTACGAAGGGCCGCG
The DNA here is from genome assembly GCF_030232825.1 of Corynebacterium sp. MSK044. NCBI lineage: Bacteria > Bacillati > Actinomycetota > Actinomycetes > Mycobacteriales > Corynebacteriaceae > Corynebacterium > Corynebacterium sp. MSK044. Next base: position 54,875 of record NZ_JASPJJ010000001.1, on the reverse strand, counting down.
GCTGGACTTCCGATGGCGGTGATTTATGGGAGGTGCTGGAGTTCTTCGACGAAGCCGGTTGCACCCGCTTCGTGGTCACGGATGTGAGCAAGGACGGCACGTTGGCTGGGCCGAACGTGGAATTGCTGCGGGAGGTCTCCGCAGCCACGGATGCCTTTGTCACCGCATCGGGTGGTGTGTCCACCCTGGACGACATCGCTGAGATTGCCCGCTATGCGGATGAAGGTATTGACAGCGTCATCGTGGGCAAAGCGTTGTATGAAAACCGGTTCACCCTGCCTGAGGCTCTCCGGGTCGCAGGGGGTAAGTAGGGCACCGATGGCCATGGACGAAATGCGCGAGTACCTGCGCATCGCCGAAGAAGCCGCTGACGAAGCGCGCAGGATGTTCGTCGACGGCTTAGGTAGCGTGCCTGCTTTGTATAAAGACAGCGGCGATTTTGCCACGGAGATGGACCTGCGCATTGAGGAGATGCTGCGTGACCAGTTGACTCCGGCCACGGGTATTCCTGTCCTGGGGGAGGAAGAAGGCGGGGTTCTGCGCAATGATGCGAGTTGGGTGGTGGATCCGATCGATGGCACTGCGAACTACGCTTCGGGCAACCCAAGCTGTGCGGTGCTCATCTCCCTCGTGGTGGATAAGCAGCCAGTGGTGGCTGTCACCGATATTCCTTTGTTGAACATGCGATTGACTGCACGTCAGGGTTCTGGTGTGCACCTTAACGGCGAGCTCTTGCCCCCTGTGAACATGGCGGCGCACGTGTCCAACCAAGTGGGTGTTGGTGCAGTGGGCTCCGATGAAGGAAGCAGGATCCCACCAGATAGTCGCTTGCGGTTGATCAAGGCGTTGGAGTACGCGAACATGCGCCCACGCATTAGTGGTTCTGTGGGTATTGACCTCGCATTTGTTGCCCAAGGCGTGTACGAAGCGGCGGTGAGTTTCTCCCCGCACCCATGGGATAATGCCGCGGGTGTGTTGCTTGCTCGCAGTGCGGGCGCTGTGGTCACGGACATTGAGGGCAATGAGTGGGAGCTCGGTTCCTTAGGCGTCATTGCCGGGTCCCCGGATGTTCATGAAGCCGTGCTGCGTACGATTAAAAGCGTTGCTTGACCACGAATAGGAGGCCCCATGACCGTAGCCACACGAGTCATCCCATGTTTGGACGTAGACAACGGCCGAGTGGTCAAGGGAGTGAATTTTGAAAATCTGCGCGATGCAGGTGACCCAGTGGAGCTAGCCAAACTCTACGGCGAGCAAGGGGCAGATGAGCTGACCTTCTTGGATGTCAGTGCTTCCAAGGAAGGGCGTGGCACCATGCTCGACGTAGTGCGCCGTACTGCTGAGCAAGTGTTCATTCCTTTGACCGTTGGTGGTGGCGTGCGTAGCGCGGATGATGTGCGCGAACTGTTGCGTGCCGGTGCTGACAAGGTGTCTGTGAACACTGCCGCTATTGCATGCCCGGAGCTCCTTTCTGAGCTCTCCCGTGAATTCGGTGCCCAGTGCATTGTGTTGTCCGTGGATGCGCGTCGCGCCGGGGAGGGGTTTGAGGTGACTACTCATGGTGGCACCCGTTCGGCGGGTATTGATGCGATTGAGTGGGCCAAGACCGGTGAGAAACTCGGTGTTGGGGAGATCCTGCTCAACTCCATGGATGGTGATGGCACGAAGGCTGGCTTTGACATCGAGCTGCTCGAGCGCGTGCGCGAAGCGGTGTCCATCCCCATCATCGCCTCCGGTGGCGCTGGTAAGGCTGAGCACTTCCCGCCAGCTGTGGCAGCAGGTGCAGATGCTGTGTTGGCCGCATCCATTTTCCACTTTGGTGAGGTAAGTATCGCTGAAGTCAAGCAGAGCCTGGCTGATGCTGGGTATGAGGTGCGCCTGTGACACCTGAAGAAGCAGTCCTGGACCCCCAGGTGAAAGACCGAGTTCGCTTTAATGATGCGGGTTTGGTTCCCGCGATCGTCCAGGCGGATTCTGGGGAAGTTCTCATGATGGCGTGGATGGATGAACACGCTCTTGCCTACACCTTGGCCACACGCCAGGGCACGTACTATTCGCGTTCTCGCGCTGAGTACTGGATCAAAGGATTAACCAGTGGCAACGTGCAAGAAGTGCTCGAAGTCAAGCTTGATTGTGATGGGGATACCGTGCTGATGGTGGTCCGCCAAACTGGCGGTGCATGCCACACGGGTGACCGTACGTGTTTCGATGCTGATGTGCTGTTGGAGCAGTGATGAACAAAATTGGCGCTTTGTTGATGGGGGTCGGCGCACTTGTGCTGTGGCTTGCCTCTCGCATGACGTGGCTGACGGCTGATTATGCCGATGACCGTACGGGGGATGGTTCTGCACCGATCAACGGTGCGGAATGGTCCACTGAAGTCACTGCCGTTGTGCTGGTGTTGCTCGCCGCAACGATCGCAGGTCTAGCGCTGCGGCGTTGGGGCCGGCGCATCGTGGGCGCAGTGGGCGCAGTCGCGGCAGCTGCCGTGACAGCTGCACCGCTGAGCTTGCTGCTGGGCACACCGGCCCCGGAGCGTGTATCTGCTCTGTTGCTGTATGACGTCGAAGACAATGACACCGCTATCACTTCCTGGGCTGATATCACCGCGGTGAACACCGCTGTGGTGCCACCACTGCTCGCTGTGATGGGGGCACTCATTGCCGTTGCGGGTGGTGTGCTGTTGGCCTTACGTCCGGGGCAGGATGCGGCTACGGTGAGCAAATACGAGAAGTCCTCCCAGCGTAAAGAGAAGATCGAGCAGGACCTCGAAGCAGAACCCCAATCAGGGCGTGTTTTGTGGGATGCCATCGATGCGGATATTGATCCCACGGAAGACCACCGCTACACCTGATTTCATTCTCACCACCACGAACAGATACTCTCTGAAGATATGACCGCGGTGCAGGGCAATCAACAGGTTGTCATACCGGCGAGCGAAAATCCCGTCGTCGCCGGTGTTCTCGCGGACGTTGCCGCCCGTGAGGCGGTCATTCCTTTTCAGGAGATCAAAGCTCGCTCGCGCAGTTTGTCCGATAACCGCGATGCACTCGCCGCCTTACTCGGGCCTGGCTGTGGCGTGATCGTAGAAATTAAACGCACATCCCCGGTGTTTGGTCCCACCCACGTGACGCACACAGCGCAGTCCGTGGGTGAACTCGCCGCTAAGATTGAAGCTGGGGGAGCCGCACTCATCGCTTGCCAGACAGAGCGCTTGCGTTTCGACGGCTCCTTGCAAGACATGCAGGAAGCCCGCCGGGCAACGAGTTTGCCGATGGTGTGCCGTGATGTCATTGTTGACCCTTATCAGATCCACGAAGCCCGCTGCTTTGGCGCCGATATGGTGCCACTGCAAGTCGGGCTTTTAGAACAAGCGCGGCTGGAAAGTCTGTTGGACCGCGTTGAATCACTGGGCATGGTGGGTATGGCTGAGGTGCGAACCCCAGAGGAAGCTGACCGTGCGCTCGCGGCGGGGGCAACAGTGATCGGTGTGAACTCGTGGACCTTTGATACGAATGAGGTTAACCGTCAGGCCTTCAGCGAGATCGAGCCAGGTCTGCCCGAAAGCGTGGTGCGCATCAGCCTGGGTGGTGTGCGTAACGCACGCGACCTCATGGCAGCTGCTTCAACAGGGGCTGACGCAGTCATTGCCGGCGAGGCAGTGATGAATAGTGATGACGTTGCAGCCGCAACCCGCAAACTTGTGGCCGCTGGCCAGCATCCGGCCTGCCCTTCGCGCCGCGGAAGCTAGCGTGGCACACTATTGGGCGTGACTACGCAGATCCTTGCCAACATTCCCTCGCCTCCACAGGGCGTCTGGTACTTAGGTCCGGTGCCTATTCGCGCGTATGCGCTGTGCATCATCACTGGCATCATCGTGGCCATGGCGTTGACAGTGCGCCGCTACAAGGCACGCGGCGGCAATCCGGACACCGTGTGGGACGCTGCGATCGTGGCTATCCCTGCCGGGATCATCGGTGGCCGTGCTTATCACGTGATCACGGACTATGACAGCTACTTCGGGCCCGGCAAGGACTGGAAGCAGATTTTCAACTTCTCCGCCGGTGGCCTGGGCATCATGGGTGCGGTGACGCTGGGCACGTTGGCAGTGTGGGCCTTGTTCAAGTACAAGAAGGTGTCTTTACTGCCATTCGCCGATGCTGTGGCCCCAGGCATCATCTTGGCGCAAGCCATTGGGCGTTTGGGGAACTACTTCAACCAAGAACTCTATGGGCGTCCCACCGACGTGCCGTGGGCGTTGGACATTTACTACCGCGTAGACGAGTCCGGTGCTTTTGCGCCACTGACTGGTAGGTCAACGGGGGAAGTCATTGCGAGTGTGCATCCCACGTTCCTCTACGAGATGATCTGGAACCTGTCCGTCTTCTTCTTCCTCATTTGGGCCGAGAAGAAGTTCCGTCTGGGCAATGGCCGCGTTTTTGTGCTCTACATCGCGTCTTACGCCTTGGGGCGTATCTTCATGGAATTCATGCGCGATGATGCCGCGAACCTCATCTTTGGGCTGCGCGTCAATATGGTCGTCTCAACCGTCCTCTTCATCGTGGCCACAATCGTTTTCATATGGATGAAGTCGAAGCAGAACACTTCGGAGGAAGAAGACAAAGAAGTGGACAAAGAAGTGACTGAAGTCAGCGGTGGTGCGGAGGTTAAATCCGACGTTGAGAAGCCTAAAATGCCATAGAGCGAAACCCGTTTAGTTTCGGTAGCGTAGGCGAGGTATCAGATCCCTCGCGCAGATAAGAAGAAGTGGATGACAGTGGACAGACGCACCAAGATTGTTTGTACTCTCGGCCCAGCTGTAGCCAGCAAAGAGGCAATCCTTGGCCTTGTGCGTGACGGCATGGACGTCGCCCGCCTGAACTTTTCCCATGGTGACTACCCAGACCACGAACAGAACTACAAGTGGGTGCGCGAAGCCACCGATGAAACTGGTAAAGCGGTAGGTATTCTCGCTGACCTTCAGGGCCCCAAGATCCGTCTTGGTCGCTTCGAGGGCGATGGGAAGACGTACTGGGAGACCGGTGAAGAAGTGCGCATCACCGTCGACGATGTTGTGGGCACCCATGACCGGGTATCCACCACGTACAAGCAGCTTGCGGAAGATGCACAGGCGGGCGACCGCCTGCTGGTGGATGACGGCAAGGTGGCTCTCGTGTGCACCGCCGTTGAGGGTAACGATGTTGTGTGCAAGGTCGTCGAGGGTGGCCCCGTATCCAATAACAAGGGCGTTTCCCTGCCGGGCATGAACATTTCTGTCCCGGCTTTGTCCGAAAAAGACAAGGCGGATCTGCGCTTCGCGCTGAAGTTGGGCGTGGATTTCATCGCACTATCTTTCGTGCGCTCGCCGTCTGATGTGGACTTGGTCCACGAGATTATGGATGACGTGGGCCGTCGCGTGCCCGTTATTGCGAAGCTGGAGAAGCCGGAAGCTGTTGACGCGCTTGAGTCGATCATCCTGGCTTTCGACGCAGTGATGGTAGCCCGCGGTGACCTGGGCGTGGAGATCGCGCTGGAGCAGGTGCCGCTGGTGCAAAAGCGTGTCATTCAGATTGCGCGTGAGAACGCGAAGCCGGTGATCGTGGCAACACAGATGCTCGATTCCATGATTGAGAATTCGCGCCCAACGCGTGCGGAAGCCTCTGACGTGGCCAATGCTGTGCTGGACGGTACGGACGCAGTGATGCTTTCTGGTGAGACGTCTATTGGTGTGGATCCGCGGAACGTGGTGCAAACCATGGACCGCATCGTGCGCGCGGCTGAGTCCATGGGCAATGTCCCACCGCTCAACCACATTCCGCGCACGAAGCGTGGCGTGATTTCTTACTCCGCTCGCGATATAGCAGAGCGCCTGAATTCTCGTGCACTGGTCGCCTTTACCAACTCAGGTGAAACAGCACGACGTCTGGCGCGTTTGCGCTCCCACTTGCCACTGCTGGTGTTCACACCCCGCCAAGAAGTGCGCTCTCAGCTGGCACTGACGTGGGGTGCGGAAACCTTCTTGTGCAAGAAGGACGATGACACGGATGAAATGATGGCAGTGGTGGATCAGTCGCTGCTAGCCATTGAGAAGTACAAGGAAGGCGACACTATGGTCATCGTGGCTGGCACCCCGCCGGGTGTTGCTGGCACGACGAACATGATTCACGTGCACCAGTTGGGCGAGGATACCCGCCATCCGAAGAAGCTCTAAGAAGCCCTTGGGATCTCTTAGAGGAACTCGAAGACGAAACCGTCCCACCACCAGTCGCGCCACTGCGCGTAGTCGGGATGAGGCGGGGGAGTAATCACCCCGATGCTGGTGTGAATCTCGCTGACTGGGCTGATGCCATGCAGTGAGTTGAGGAACCACAGGGGATGATTGGCGGCGAGCTCTGGGGTGATGTGGCGTGACTCAACTCGAATCCCTACGCTTTCAGCACGCTCGGTGACTTGGCGCAGTGTGACACTGGGCAAACAGACGCCATCGGGGATGTACAAAGTGTTGTCGCCCCACATCACCAGCGCGCCGGTGGTGGTTTCGAGCATCGAGCCATCGGGTGCGGTAATCACCGTGTCGTCGGTGTTGTTTTTCTGGTGTAGCTCGCGGTAGGCACGCAGTGCATCAAAATCAGGCCCCTTGACCAGTGGGTGTTTGCGTGGATCCGGTGCGTTGACATACGTCAGGCACGTTTCCCTGCGAACGGGTGGGGCCGGGCGGACGTCGAGAAGCAAAAGCGACGAGACCGCAGCGATGCGGGGGAAGAGCTCGCCTTGTTCAACTTGTTCAAGTAGTGCGAGCATTTCATCCACGAAGCCTGAGGGAAGTGGCCCTGCCGTGCGTGAGAAGCGTTCCACATGCAGCTGTAACCCGTTTGTTCTTCCAGATGAATGACGCCAAGAATCCGCAACATCGAAAGGCCCGTGCGGGAAGTCACGGGGCACAAATCCGTCATGCCAGGCGTAGTTAGTCATCGAAGACTCCGAAAATAGGAAGCAGTGTCTATCGAAAGGATGATTTCACAGACGAACGGTTATGGGGAAAGTGTCCACACTGGTGAAGTAGGAAAATTAAGGAGGAATGTAGTGTTTTTGTCGATCTAAGCGATAGACGGGTTGTAAGGGTATTTCATGACCAACAAGGAGGAGAACAATGGTCCGTCAACGTTTAGCCTCCCTCGCTTTTGCAGGCACGGTCGTCTTCGGGGCCGTCACAGTCCACACGCCGAGTGCTAATGCTGAACCTGCGCAACCACCAGCGGCAGGAGCAACGCAGTTGTCCTCAGACTTCAACCTGGTGAGCTTTGCAAACTCGCTTATTAGGCTGCCTCTGTTCATGCTCGGTTTGTCTAGCATTGCATTTGGATCCGCTGTCCCAGATGAGTATCGGTGTCAAGGACTTCTTCCGTATGTTTGCCTACCTAAGAATAGGTAGAAGCAGAGTGGCGCCGTGCGTCTGTTAGTCACCGAAAGCGCCCAAGACAGACTCTGCTTTGAGGTCACGCTCCGCTAGTTCTGCTTCAGCATCGGAGGCGAGAACGATCGCACCACCAGCGCCCACCGTTACGGTGGAGCCGGTACGCACAGCGGTGCGGATGACCACAGAGAGATCGGCTTGGCCGTCGTAGCCGAAATAGCCCAGTGCACCGGAGTAGACACCGCGGGGGCCGGTTTCTAGTCTGTCGATGATCTGGCAGGTGCGCAGTTTGGGTGCGCCTGTCATAGAACCGGGTGGGAATGTGGCGCGTACCGCGTCGACGGCGGTAGCGCCAGCTTTTAGTCGACCGGTGATGATGGAGACAAGCTGGTGGACAGTGGCATAGCTTTCCACTTGCATGAGGCCGGGAACAGTGACGGTGCCTGGTTCGCACACGCGGGAAAGATCATTGCGCACCAGATCCACGATCATGAGGTTTTCCGCACGAGTCTTCTCGTTGCCCAGCAAGGCAGGATCCTCGTTGGCAGCGACCGTTCCCTTGATGGGTTTTGCTTCCACCTCGCGGCCACGAACGGTAAGGAACCGTTCCGGGGAGGCGCTTGCTACCTCCACGCCGTCGAAGACGAGGTGCGCGGCATAGGGCGCTGGGTTGTGCTTGCGGAGGGGCGCATATAAGTCGCCCGTGACCTCTGCGGTGTACGTGTCGGTTAAGCACACCTCGTAGCTTTCACCGGCGCGGAGGAGCTCCTGGGCTTCCTCGATGCGCGCCAGGTAGTCCGGTGTGCGCCATGAACCCGGGTCCATGTTTGTGGGCTCGGAGGCGTCGGTGTGCTCGGTGCTGTTGAGATAGCTTTCGAGGCGGTCCAAGAGGGACTCTGATTCCGAGTTGGTCAGGCAGCAGAGGTGTGCGATCTCATTTTTGTGGTCGTAGACGATGAAGGATTGTGGCCGCACGAAATAGGCGTCCGGGTAGGGGGAGGAATGGGAGAGCGTGATCGGAAGCGTGAGCTCAGCGCATTCGTAGCCGAGGTAGCCGATCACGCCACCGGTGAACGGTAGATCAGGTGCATCAAAGATTGGGGTGGATAGTTCTTGATCGAGAATCTGGAGGATGTCATCGCCCTCGCAGTTAAGCGAGTAGCGGAACGACCGTGAAAGATCACCGGCGGTATCCCCGAGAATAGAGAAGTTCCCGCGTGCATCAGCAGAATCAAGGAAGAATGCGTCGTTGCCGTCTTGCTTGATCGCGTTGAAGACGCGCTGGCAATCAATCACTCCGGGAACCTCGCGGTGGATCAGGCGCCAACCGCCGAGGAAATTACGCATGAGGGTCGCGCCGTGCTGAGTGAGGATGGATTCCGGGTGGAATTGCACACCCCAGTGTGGTGCGTTATCCACTTTGAGGGCTTGGATCACGCCATCCTCGCTACGGGCATGAACGGTGACGCCGGGGATTTCTTCCACGTGGAGTGAGTGGTAGCGCACCACCTCAACATCCTGTGGAATGCCCGCGAAGATGCCATCGCCGGAATGCTTAAGGCGAGAGACAAACCCATGGCGGGGTTCGGGCGCACGGGTGACGCGTGCACCTGCCAACATGGCTAGGCCTTGATGGCCCAAGCAGACACCGAGGAGAGGAATGTGTGCTTCCGCGGCGGCTTCAATGACACCCCGGGATACACCGAAGTCTTCTTCCCGTTCGGGTGTGCCTGGGCCAGGGGAGATCACTACATGGCTGAACTCACCGGCGCGGACTCGCTCCGGCAGGTCAGCCCCCTCGTGCGCGGGCACAACAAGGGGTTCAACCCCGCTCACCTCGGTGATGAGGTGGGCCAGGTTGAACGTGTAGGAATCGTGATTATCAACGAGCAGGATCATTACACAGCATCATTGCAGATGCGTTGCCACTAGTTGATCGGGGTCGGCTTAATGTTCCACACCTCAGTTGCGTAATCGCGGATTGTGCGGTCAGAGGAGAAACGGCCAGACTCGCAGATGTTGATCCAGCACATGCGTGCCCATTGCAACGGGTCAGCGTAGTACTCCTCCGCCATGCGGTCGCGGGTCTCCTTGTAGGACTCGAAGTCGCCCAGGACGTAGTAGGGGTCCGGGGTGTTCCAGCCGCCGTCGATAAGCAGAGAATCGCGCAGGTCAGAGAACATGCCGGTGTGGTTGTCATCCAATGTGCCGTCGATAAACGCATCGAGCACGCGCTTGATCGCGGGGTTGTTCTCGTAGACCTCAGTCGGGTTGTAGGACCTCTTCAGCACCGGCAGTTCCTCTTCGCGAGCGCCGAAAATGTAGGCGTTGTCCTCGCCGACGGAATCAACGATCTCCACGTTCGCACCATCCATCGTGCCCAGGGTGAGCGCACCATTCATCATGAATTTCATGTTGGAGGTGCCCGACGCCTCCTTGCCGGCGGTGGAAATCTGCTCGGAGACATCCGTGGCAGGAATGATGTGCTCAGCTGGGGAGACGTTGTAGTTCTCAATGAACACAACGCGGATGTACTGGGACGCCACCGGGTCATTGTTCACCAGATCACCGATGGTGTTGATCAGTTTGATGATCGCCTTGGCGCGAACATAGCCCGGCGCAGCCTTCGCGCCGAAGATGAACGTGCGCTTCGGGATATTGGTCTCCCCTTCCTTGATGCGGAAGTACAGGTCAAGGATGTACATGGCATTGAGTAGCTGGCGCTTGTACTCGTGCAGGCGCTTGATCTGCGTGTCGTAGATGGAGTCCGGGTCAATCTCCACGCCTTCATGGACGCGAACCCACTCGGCGAAGTCTTTCTTGTTCGTCGCCTTGATGTCGCTGAGTTCCTTCATCACCGCGTCGTCTTCGACGTAGTGGCGCAGCTCTTTGAGCTTGTCCATGTTGGTGACCCACTCATCGGAACCGACGAGGCGATCAAGCAGCTCGGACAGGCGTGGGTTGCACATACGCAGCCAGCGGCGTGGGGTCACACCGTTGGTCTTGTTGTTGAACTTCTGCGGGTACAGCTCGTACCAGTAGTTCAGCGTGTCACGCTTGAGGATGTCGGTGTGGATCGCGGCGACACCGTTGATGGAGTAGGCGCAGTAGCACGCAATCCATGCCATGTGGACCTTGCCGTCATGCACCGGGGAGTAGTGGTGGATGGCATCCGGCTCCAAGCCGCGGGACTCCATGTCCTCGCGGTAGCGGCGGTCAATTTCCACCACGATCTCCCAAATGCGGTGGAAGAGCTGCTGGAAGATAGACACATCCCAGGTTTCCAGGGCCTCCTGCAGCACCGTGTGGTTGGTGTAGGCGAAGGTCTTGGTGGTCACGTCCCAGGCGTCTTCCCAGGTCATCCCGTGATCGTCGAGAAGCAGACGCATGAGTTCTGGAATACCCAGCACCGGGTGGGTGTCGTTGAGCTGCACGGAGTTGAACTCGGCGAAGCCACGCAGGTCCTCATCGTGGTGCTCAATGTAGTTATCAATCATCTCCTGCAGCGACGCGGAGACAAAGAAGTACTGCTGGCGGACGCGTAGCACCTTGCCCTGGTAAGTGGTGTCATTCGGGTACAGCACGCGCGTGAGGTCATGTACGGCCTCGCGCTCCAGGATGGCGTCGGCGAAGCGTTGGGAATTAAAAGCATCGTAGTCGAACTCGCGCATCGGGGATGCGTCCCAGAGGCGCAGCGTGCCCACGTTGTCCGTGCCGTAGCCGGTGATTGGCATGTCGTAGGGGATGGCACGGACGTGCATGTCATCGAATTTCACAATGCGCTGCTGCGTACCACGTCGAACGATGAAGGGGTAGAAGCTCTCCTTCCAGGCATCCGGATGCTCCTTCTGGAAGCCGTCGGCGATCTCCTGGCGGAATAGGCCGTAGCGGTAGAGCAGACCGTAGCCGGTGACCGGGTAGTCCTGGGTGACAGCGGAATCGAGGAAGCAGGCAGCCAGACGGCCCAAGCCACCGTTACCCAGCGCAGCATCATGCTCAGCTTCGAGAACATCGACGAAGTTCTGTCCGTTTTCTTCGGCCGCCTTGATCGCGTCGTCGACGAGACCCAGGTTGGTCAAGTTGTTCAACAGTGCGCGACCCATGAGGAACTCAGCGGAGAAGTAGGCCTGTTGGCGGGTTGCCTTGTAGGCCGTGCGGGTGGCATCCCAGTTGTCGGCGAATTGCTCCATCGCCGCGAGGGAAAGGCCAGTCCAGAACTTCTTCGGGGTAGACGTGTCAGGAGCAGAACCGGAGACCGAGCGGACGTGGCCTCCGACAGTGTCAGTGAACCGGGGCTGGGGGGTTGGCAGATTCATTTCTGGAAAATACCTCTGGACATCAGATAGTTGTGTCTCTAACGCCCGCCACTGTACCCACTAGTTGGTGGCAAGGTAGGTCAGCACGGCTGCCGCTGCGGCATGCGTTGCCGCGTGGACGGTTGGCTCATACTCCGGCAAGAAGCTGGGCATGTGGTTGACCGGTACATCTAGGTTGACTCGGTTCTCTGCTACGGCTTTGTCCCACACCGTGCGTGGCGTGGATCCGATGAGCCAAAAAATGTAGGGCACGCCGAATGCGAGTGGGATGTTGGCAAAGTCTTCGGAGACCGTCGATGGTTCCGCGTCAACGGAATCTGCACCAAAGACTGCGTCGAAGGTGGTGCGTACTGTGTGGAAGGCCTCAACGTCATTGTCCAGCAGCTCACCGTGTGCGAAGTACTCAAAGTGTGGCTCTTCTTGGATGCCGGAAGCTTCACACTCAGCAATAACCACGCGCTGGATAGCGTCGTAAACCTTGTGTTTCACATCGTCGTTGTAGAAGCGACAGTTGAGCACTAACTCTGCATGGCTGGGAATGATGTTGTTGGTTGTGCCGGCATTGAGCTGGCCAACGGAGATCACAGCGAAATCCTTCGGGTTGACCTCCCGGCCAACAATGCCTTGGAGGCGAAGCACAATATGGGCGGCGGTGTAGGTCGGATCGATGGACGCGTGTGGCATCGATCCGTGGGCACCGCGGCCCGGAATGTGAATGCGGATGGAATCACAGGCGGCAAACTGGGGTCCCGGCTTGGATTGCACTTGCCCGGCACGACCCGGCATGACGTGTTGGCCCAGGCAGATGTCCGGGCGGGGGATGCGCTCAACCAATCCGTCAGTGATCATTTCGCTAGCGCCCCGCCCAATTTCCTCGCCCGGTTGGAACAGTGCGACGAAGGTGCCCGCCCAGTGCTTACGGTTGTTGTCCATGATGTCGCACAGGCTCAGCAAGGCGGTGACGTGCATGTCATGGCCGCAGGCGTGCATGAGGCCGGTGACGGTGCCATCTGCACGCGTGGCAGTGTCCGTCGAGGCATAAGGTGCGCCGGTGGTCTCCGTGACCGGCAGGCCATCAAAGTCCGCGCGGAAGAGCACCGTGGGTCCAGAACGGCCGTTGGTTTGTGGCCCGTTGTGGAACACAGCGACGATGCCGTAGATGCCGATGGGCGCGATGATCTGGCAGTCAAAGCGCTCCAGTTCCATGAGGATTCGCGCATGAGTGTTTGCTTCCTGCATGGACAGCTCCGGGTGTGCGTGGAGCTCTTCATACAGTTCGCGCTGCCACACGGGGTCCACCGTGTAGTTCTGCAGAATGTCCTTGATGGTGTTCGGCTGAACAGTCATGAGCGGGGTGCCTCCTGAAAAATTGCTGGTGCGGAGCCAGTGTATTAGTGGTACTAGCGGTTGAGCACTGGGTTATAACGCAAAACGTTGAGTGCGGGGGAGCACTCGGTAACGCAAAACGTTGAGTGCGGGGGAGCACTCGGTGGCAATGCGCAGGTCGCCGGCGATTTTTCCGGCATCACGCAAACTATAAAGAGCGCTGACCGTACGGTCGCGGATGTCATAGGGCGACAGAGTGTTCACGTACACGCGCGTGCCTCCTTCAAAGCCAGCGAGGGTGGACACACGCCACTTAATGTTGATGCGCCATGGCATGGGCATGTCCAGGTCGATGGGTTTGTGGTGCCATTCTTCGTTGCACGCCACCGCAGTTCCGGTGGCCGCGTGTGCCGCATGGATGAGGTCAGACATACCGCGGACCTCATCGTTGGTATGCAACCACGGCTCAGAGATCTCGGACTTGGAGTAGATGCTGATGGTGGGGTAGCGGTGGCCAACGCCCGCGGCCATGATGGCGTACTCATTCTCCGCGATGATGAGGTTGTGGCGGCTGGCGTAGTTGATGCCCCACTCGTTGTACATGTTGGGGTTGGCGCGCAGTTTGGCTATTTCCATTTCGGCTTGGACCCCGTGCTCATCAATAGCCACGAGCTGCTTGTGCAGGTGCTCAAACGAAGCGCCGGCTGGGGCAAGCCAGTTCTGGAACACAGACACATAAGGTGCGTAGCGGTTGCGCTGGTAGAGGTCATGCAGGGAGTCGATGGTGAAAGCGATGAAGGCGTGGTGTTCTTCGGGGCTCATGCTCCCGGATGAGGCGAGCTGTGTGCTGTCCGTTGCGCCATCGACGTAGTGCCTGCGCGCGATGATCACATCGTGCCCGCCACCGAAGTAAGCAGGGGCATGGTCGAGCAACTCTGCTTCGCTGAAAGGCTCAGTATGGCCCGCGGCTTTCAGTCGTGTACGCACGATATTGAACACGTGGCGGCGCCCTGCCTCGTCGGCCAGGTAGTGCTCCATGTGTTCAGCCCGGGATTCATCCATGCTGAAGCCATAGTTTTGCGCCCAGTAGTCATAAGAGACGATCTCAAACAAGTTAGGCACGCGCCGAAATAGCGGTTCGGTGTCGTGGAGTTCATGCGGCATCAGGTCGCGCAGGATCTCCCATTTCCCATCGCGTGCGATGATGCGGGATTTCTCTGGGGGAGTGGCCAGCATGTTGTCGGAGCAGAAATTGCACGCCGCTGTGAAATCCTTATCAGTCAGCTCGCGGGGCTCCTTGTGGGCAGCAGCCAAAGGTCGATTGCCACGCCCCGGCACCGTCCACACCTGCGTTCCGGAAAAGGGGTTGAGCTGTTTAATCGTCCCATCAGCCATGATGGTCAGCGGCTCGCGGGCAGCGGGGAGGGGGAACGTCGGGTGCGTCATAGGTTCTCAGGTTATCCGCTAGTCTTTGCTCATGCCTAGGATCCACTTCGATGTTCTCGTGCCCGACGCGTCCGCAGCGCAAGCTGTCGGTGATGCTTTCAGCCGTGCTGTAGAGATTCTTGTTCAGCACGGAAAGCTTGAAGAGGGCAGCGTGCTTATCGACGAATCACCGGAGCTTTCCTCCGACACCCACGCACAGTTGCGCCGCGTGTATGAAGACGAGCGCGGGGAAGATCCTGCTGGGGCGCAGGTTACCCGCTATGTCATCACAGCTGCAGGTGCGAGTTCCATGAACCAACTGGCAATGGGCCTGTCCCGTGTGCTCACGCCGAAGGCGACGCTGCCACGTGATCCCGTGGCATTGGAACGCCAGATGGATTTTGAACTCCCCGCGGTCTACCCCTGGGTCGTGGAGGTATTGAGGTAATCCACAGCCGCCTGGGCGCCAGCGCGCACAAGCTGTGCCCGGACATCCTCGGATTCCTCCCCGATATTCACGGCGATGACGCCCTCCGGGGCATCAATGTCGAATCGCCCAGCGCACACGGCCAGCGTTGCACCGGCCTCGGCAGCCAGCTCTGTCACCACTGAGACAACCTTGCCGTTGACGCTTTGCTCGTCGTAGCTGCCCTCGCCAGTAACCACGAAGTGGGCGTTGCTGATTTTCTCACGCAATTTGTGTGCCGTAGCGATAGTGCGTGCGCCGGACACCACGTGCACGTGGTCCGTGTTGCCGTGAAGCATCTGTGAAAGCCACGTGATCCCTACTGGTACAGCACCCGCTGCGCCATAGCCCGGCTGCTGGGAATCAACACCGGTGACCTGGCACAGGTGCTCCAGTGCGGCGTCAACCTTCTCCACATCCTCTTCGGACGCGCCTTTCTGCGGACCAAACACACGTGCCGCGCCCTGGAGGCCGGTAGCGGGGAATTCAGTGTCGGACAAAAGCACCCAATCAACGGAACCCGCGGGGATGTTCAGATGCGCAGTATCAAAATCAGCAAGCTCCCCCAGGTTGCCGCCACCTGGCTTTAGCGGGTGCCCCTGGGCATCAATCGGGGTGGCGCCAAGTGCGACGAGGATGCCGGTGCCACCGTCGATGGTCGCCGAGCCACCCATGCCCAGCACGATGGTGGAAGCCCCGCGGGATTGGGCATCAGCGATGAGAACGCCTGTGCCGTAGGTATCACCAGTCAGCGGGACCGGGGTGTCTTTGACGGCAGGCAGGCCGGTAGCAGCGGAGATATTGATATAAGCGGTGGCGTCGGCGGCGTTGAAGACATAGCTCGCGTCGGTGAGACGCCCAGCAGCATCCGTTGTTGGCAGCGTGATGGTTTCACCGGAAAAGAGCTCTGCGGTCCCTTCGCCACCGTCTGCCATGGGGATGTGTTCAACGTCACAGTCAATAATGATGGACTGGATTCCTTCCGCGATCCACTCCGCTGCCTGCCTCGCGTTCGCCGTTCCCTTGAAGGCGTCCGGGGCGACGACAACCCGGACAGTGTCCGCATTGGGTTGAAAATCTGCTGGTAATCCGGCGGTGTCTTCTTCCGGGGTGTGGGCGGTGGAGAAAGTGTGTCCGGTCACGGTACTGCTCCTGCTTGTTGGTCCGGTTCTGAGGCCGGATGAAAAAACTTTTTCTAATTACGTAACGACGTTAGCAATCGGACCGATCTTGACTCCCCATTTCGTGCCCAGTGCCACTAAAGTGACAAAACTGTCGGCTAATAGATAGAAGGGATCGACTATGGCAACGAACGAAGACCAGATCGCTGGTTATTACCAGAAGCTGTTGCAGCGCAACGCGGGGGAGCCAGAATTCCACCAGGCTGTCGCCGAGGTTCTGGATTCCCTGAAGATCGTTTTGCAGAAGGATCCTCACTACAACGACTACGGCCTCATCGAGCGTCTTTGTGAGCCAGAGCGTCAGATTATCTTCCGTGTTCCGTGGGTGGCGGATGATGGGGATGTCCGCGTCAACCGTGGCTTCCGCGTCCAGTTCAACTCTGCGCTCGGCCCCTACAAGGGTGGCCTACGTTTCCACCCGAGCGTCAACCTAGGCATCATCAAATTCCTTGGTTTCGAGCAGATCTTTAAGAACTCCCTGACTGGCCTGCCCATCGGTGGCGGTAAGGGCGGCTCTGACTTCGACCCGAAGGGCAAGTCCGATGCTGAAGTCATGCGTTTCTGCCAGTCCTTCATGACGGAGCTGCACCGCCACATCGGCGAGTACCGCGACGTCCCTGCCGGTGACATCGGTGTTGGTGGCCGCGAGGTTGGCTACCTGTTTGGCCAGTACCGTCGTCTGACCAACGAGCACGAGTCCGGTGTCCTTACCGGTAAGGGCCTGACCTGGGGTGGCTCCCTTGTTCGTACGGAAGCAACTGGTTTCGGTTGCGTGTACATCACGAACAAGATGATGGTTGCTCACGGTGATTCCTTCGACGGTGCAAAGGTCATCGTCTCTGGCTCCGGCAACGTGGCTATCTACGCCATCCAGAAGGCCCAGGAGCTGGGCGCCACCGTCGTTGGGTTCTCCGACTCTTCCGGTTGGGTGGAAACCCCGAATGGTGTGGACGTGGAGCTGCTCAAGGAGATTAAGGAAGTCCGTCGCGGCCGCGTCAACGAATACGTTGAGGAGGCAGCCGGCGCAACCTTCCACGCTGATGGTTCGATCTGGGACCTCAAGGCTGACGTTGCTCTGCCGTGCGCAACCCAGAACGAGATTGATGGTGAGCACGCCCAGAAGCTCGTAGAGAACGGCATCAAGTATGTCGCTGAGGGTGCGAACATGCCGTCTACCGCAGAGGCCATTGAGATCTACCGTAAGAACCACATTCACTTCCTGCCGGGCAAGGCAGCGAATGCTGGTGGTGTGGCTACCTCCGCGCTCGAGATGCAGCAGAACGCATCGCGTGACTCCTGGAGCTTCGATTACACGGATGACCGTCTGAAGCGCATCATGGAGAACATTTACCGCAACACGTCTGCCACCGCCGCTGAGTACGACCATGAGGGTGACTATGTGGTCGGCGCTAACATCGCCGGTTTCAAGAAGGTTGCGGACGCAATGCTCGCGCAGGGCGTGATCTAAACACCGCCCGCAGCTATCCGCTGTAGCAATCCTCTGACACACCGCCTCGGCTTGCCGGGGCGGTTGTCTTTTCGCAGGTACTGTTTTGAAATATGTACCGCGTTTTTGAAGCTCTCGATGAACTAGTCAATACAGTTGAGCAGGCTTACGGCGTCCCGATGACGTCGAACTGCATGGTCCCCCGTAATGAAGTGCTCGCGCTTCTCGACGATATCCGGAACGCCCTTCCCGTTGAAGTCGATGACGCCCAGGATGTCCTGGATAAGCAGGATGAGATCCTCCGTGGCGCAGAGGAACGCGCGGATCAAATTATCGGGGATGCTGAAGATGAGGCGCAGCGTCTGGTGGGGGATGCGCACAATGAGTCCGAGTCGATGCTGAGCGAAGCGCAGGAGCGTTCCACCCGCATGGTCTCCGATGCGGAGCAGGATGCGCACGCCACTGTGAGCCGTGCCCGCGATGAATCTGAGCAGATGGTGGAGCGTGCCCGCCGCGAAGCAGAGCGCCTCGTCGCTGACGGTAATGAGTCCTATGACCGTTCTGTTGCGGAAGGCCTGGAGGAGCAGAAGCGACTCGTGTCCGAGGCTGAGGTCACCCGCCGTGCGGATGAGGAAGCTCACCGCATTGTGGAGAACGCGCACACCGAATCGAATCGTCTGCGCACCGAATGCGATGAGTTTGTGGACGGCAAACTGAGCGAATTCGAAGAGACACTGACGTCTGTTCTGCGCACTGTTTCCTCCGACCGTTCGGCACTGCGCCAGGGCGCTGGGGTGTCGGGTCGCCGGTATGAGAGCCCGCGCCGTCGATAAGCCTTCGTGCGGGTAGGCTAGTGACCGTTATGGCTACAAACCCTTTTGTCTTCGATGTGGCGGCCGTCATGCGCGGTGATGGTCTCCCGGAAACGATGACCCACACGGGCCCCGCACCTTCCCGCATTGGGCCGGAAATGATCGCGGTACCGCAAGGAGCTGAGGTCACCGTGGATGCAACACTCACTCCGCTTGGTAGTGGTGTGCTCGTTGATGCGACGATGACCGCGCAGCTGAAAGGGCAGTGTGTGCGCTGCCTGCGTGAACTGACGCCAACGGAGAACATCACGATCTCGCAGGTCTACTCCGGCGCGGATGATTTCATCACCGGTGATGTGGAAGATGAAGCTGATGCGGGCTCTGGTGATGATGTTCCCGCCATCGTTGAAGGCAAGGTGAACCTCGAGCAAGCCTTCGTGGATGAAGCAGGCCTGACATGGCCCTTTAATCCACAGTGTGAGCCGGCCTGCCCGGCTGATGCGGATGTTCCTGCTCCGGATGGCGTATCCGGTGAGAAGAATGATCTGCTTGACCCACGGTGGGCTGGGCTGGAGAAATTTCTGAATACAGACGGGCAGAAATAGTGCCACGCGCGAAGAAAAACAAGATTCCGGGAGACCAGGCTTGGGCCCAGGCTTTTGCGGCGGTGGATCATGCGCCGTTAGTAAACAAGCTCGGTGTGGAAGTTGAACACGACCTGTTGAAGCTCGCGTTAACGCACCGTTCTTTTGCCAACGAGCATGGCTTTTTGCCAAACAATGAACGCCTCGAGTTCCTTGGCGATGCTGTGCTGGGTCTATCCGTGGCAACCAAGCTGTTTGAGCTGCACCCGTCGCGGCCGGAGTCAGATATTTCTAAGATGCGCTCGTCGATCGTCTCCCGTTATGGTTTGGCTGATGTGGCGCGTGAGATTGATCTGGGCGCGCATGTTCTGCTGGGCAAGGGCGAAGAGACCACGGGTGGGCGTGCGAAGGAATCGATTCTTGCTGACACGATGGAGGCCATCTTCGGCGCGGTATACCGCCAGCATGGTTTCGAGCCTGCTCGTGACGTGATCTTGCGGTTGTTCGAGTACAAGATCAACACTGCTACTGCCACCGGCCGCCACCATGATTGGAAGACCACGCTGCAGGAGCGCCTGGCGGAGCTGAAGGCAGAAGCGGCGCTGTATACCGCCACATCGGTTGGCCCCGAGCATGATCAAACGTTCACCGTCCATGTCTTCTCCGGCGAGACTGAGCTGGGCATGGGCACAGGGCCGAATAAAAAGTTGGCCGAACAGCAAGCAGCACGCCAAGCCATGATGTTCCTTCATGATCACGCGGCGGCAGTTGCTGTTATTGATTAGTAGGTTCACATGCCTGAATTGCCTGAAGTGGAAGTGGTGCGCCGTGGTCTAGAGGACCACGTGGTTGGCTACACCTTCAGGTCCGTGGAGGTGCTTCACCCGCGTGCCGTGCTGGGCAATGATGCGGATCTAACTGAGGTGCTGCCAGGTCTGACCGTCACAGGGACAGGGCGCCGCGGCAAGTTCATGTGGCTCGAGCTTTCAGATGGCAATGCGTTGCTGGTCCATCTACGGATGTCCGGCCAGATGATCGTGGGGAAACCGGGGATGGCAAACAGCCGTCATCTGCGTATCCGCTCGGTGCTGGAACGCGACGGGGAAGAGATCGAGCTCGCCTTTATTGACCAGCGCATCTTTGGTTCCTGGCAGTGGGTGCCCATGACCTTCGACCGCGACTTGACCGTTCCAGCAAACATTCCGCACATTGCACCGGATCCTTTTGAGCAGTCCTTCGACGTGGTGGAAGTTGCGCGCACGATGCGCCGTAAGAATGTGGCAGTGAAAACGATCCTGTTGGATCAATCCGTGGTTAGTGGCATCGGATCCATTTACGCGGATGAAGCGATGTGGGCAGTGGGCGTGAAACCCACCCGCAAGGGAAAGGCATTGCGGCAGCGTGATGCGGTAGCACTCCTCGAGGAGTCTCGGGAAGTCATGGCTCGCGCCCTAGAAGCTGGTGGCACGAGCTTTGATGCGTTGTACGTCAACGTGGATGGTGCGAGTGGCTATTTTGCGCGCTCACTCAATGCCTATGGGCGGGAAGATGAACCGTGTCCGCGGTGCGGCGCTCCAATTCACCGGACCACAGTGAATCAACGGTCTTCCTATTACTGTCCGGAGTGCCAGACGCTATAAACTTTCCGACATGGAAGCTGCGTATCTTTTTGTTGATGACACGCTCAATGGTGTCATCTGGAGTCTCGTGCCCTGGTTCCTGCTGGCAGCAGGCGTATATTTCGGGCTGCGAACGATCTTTGTTCAGGTCCGCGCAGTGCCGGACATGTTCCGTGCTATCGCGGAAAGCCCGAAGGGCAAAGACCGTGCAGGGCGTGATTTGGATGAGGAGTACGGCGGACTGTCCGCCTTCAAATCCTTCACCATTTCTGCTGCCTCCCGTGTGGGCACCGGCAACGTTGCCGGTGTGGCCCTGGCTATCTCCATCGGTGGCCCGGGTTCAGTGTTCTGGATGTGGATGTTGGCCATTCTGGGTGGTGCAACCGCATTCGTGGAGTCCACGCTGGCACAGCTGTGGAAGACCAAGGATGAGAATGGGAACTACCACGGTGGCCCTGCCTACTACATGACTCGTGGTTTGGGCTGGAAGCACTTGGCTGCTGTGTTCTCCGTCTTCCTCGCCTTCACCTACGGCTTTGTGTACAACGCCGTTCAGTCCAACTCCATCGTTGAAGCTGTTGGTGGTTCTTTGGGCAATGACTCCAATATGCTGAAGGGCTTTGCTGCAGTGGTGCTGGCTAGCCTGACCGCGTTGGTCATCTTCGGTGGTGTCACGCGTGTGGCTAGCTGGACTCAGATCATCGTTCCGTTCATGGCGGGCGCCTACATCATCGTTGGCATCATCGTCGTGGTGCTGAACATCAGCGAGGTTCCTAACATGATCTCACTCATCGTCGGCCACGCACTTGGCTTCAAGCAAGTGGCTGGCGCGGCCGTGGGTGTTGCGTTCATGCAGGGTATGCGCCGTGGTCTGTTCTCCAATGAGGCCGGTATGGGTTCTGCCCCGAACGCAGCGGCAACCGCAACCGTGTCTCACCCGGTGAAGCAGGGTCTTGTGCAGACGCTCGGCGTGTACTTTGACACCCTCGTGGTGTGCTCCATCACCGCCTTCATTGTTCTGCTTGGCCCGGCGGTGAGCTACGGCCGTGATGATATTCAGGGTGCTGCTCTCACGCAGTCCGCGCTGGCGGACTCTGTTGGTGCGTGGGGTGCCCACTTCATCACCTTCATCCTGTTCTTCCTCGCCTTCTCTTCCGTGCTGGGCAATTACTACCTTGGCCAGGCGAGTATCGAGTACCTGACCAAGAGCAAGACGGTGCTGAACATTTACCGCACCGTGGTGCTCGGCTTCGTGGTCTTTGGTTGCTTCGGCTCTGTTCCGCTGGTGTGGGCACTGGGCGACACGATGGCAGGTCTGCTGGCCATCATGAACATCATCGCGATCATCCCGCTGGGTGGCATTGCTATCAAGCTGCTGAAGAACTTCAATGAACAGCGCCGCCAGGACATCGATCCGGTCTTCCACCGCGACATGATGCCCGAGGTCAAGAACGTTGAGTTCTGGGATGGCTCTGATCCAGTGACGCGCCGCAGCATCGAAGACCGCGTCACGGTCGAGGAAGCCCGCCGCGATGGGAACATTGACGGCAACAACGATGAGGGCGGCCTGACCCGCATTTAATGCCTATGAGCACAATTCGGTTGACAGCCTTTGTCACTGGCCACGTTCAGGGCGTGGGGTTCCGGTGGTGGACACGCAGCCGCGCCTTGGAACTAGGCCTGGCCGGTTACGCTAAGAACCTCACTGACGGCCGCGTTGAGGTGGTGGCGGAGGGGGAGCAAAGCGACGTCGATAAGCTTTTAGCTCTGCTGAAAGAAGACCCCTCCACCGCGAAGCGCCCCGGCACCGTGACCCTCGTCGTACCGCAGTACAGTGAGTCGCGGGGTGCCCAGGGGTTCGTTGAGCGCTAATCATCTGGGTTAAACTTTTCCAATGCACTTAACATCGCTGACGCTGAAAGGATTCAAGTCCTTTGCGTCTGTGACGACGATGAAATTCGAGCCCGGCATTTGTGCTGTTGTCGGACCGAATGGCTCAGGCAAGTCCAATGTGGTGGACGCGCTGGCCTGGGTGATGGGGGAGCAAGGCGCGAAGAACCTGCGTGGCGGGAAGATGGAAGACGTCATCTTCGCTGGCGCGGGGGAACGGAAGCAGCTGGGCCGTGCGGAAGTCACGCTGACGTTTGATAACTCGGATGGGCGTTTGCCTATTGAATATTCCGAGGTGGCCATCACTCGCCGCATGTTCCGCGATGGTGCCAGCGAGTATGAAATCAATGGCTCCAGGGCGCGCCTCATGGACATCCAGGAGCTGCTGTCGGATTCCGGTATTGGCCGTGAGATGCACATCATCGTGGGCCAAGGCAAGCTCAGTGAGATCTTGGAATCGCGCCCGGAGGATCGCCGCGCGTTCATCGAAGAAGCAGCCGGTGTGCTCAAGCATCGTCGCCGCAAGGAGAAAGCACAGCGCAAGCTCACGGGGATGCAGGCGAACCTGGATCGCCTCACGGACCTCACCGATGAGCTGGGCAAGCAGCTCAAACCGCTCGCGCGCCAGGCAGAAGCAGCGAAACGTGCCGCGACCGTGCAGGCTGATCTGCGTGACGCGCGCCTGAAACTAGCCGGCCACCAGGTGGTCACCCTGCGTGAATCGCTTATCGACGCCACACGCGCCGCCGAACTCCACGCCGAGAAAGTCGCCACCGTTAGCCGGGAGTTGGAAGAGGCTGAGCAGAACCAGTTGGCGGTGGAAGCGAATCAGGCGCGTGTGGCGGAGGCTTCCCAGGAAGCGCAGCGCCTGTGGTTTGGTTTGTCCTCTTTGGCTGAGCGAACGTCCGCAACGTTGCGCATCGCGGGGGAGCGTGCACAGAACGCTATGGCAATACCTGAATTCAGGGGCCAGGATCCGGACGAACTCTTAGCGCGAGCTGAACGCGCGGAAGAGGAATACGAGGCAGCGCAAGAGGAGTATGAAAACGCTGCGGAAGCTCTCGAAGAGGCTGCTGAGGAGACTGCGGAGTTGGAGCAGCGCGCCAAGGCCGCGGAGGCTGAGCACTTGGCGCAGGTGCGTGCGATCGCTGATCGCCGTGAAGGCGTGGTGCGTCTGCTCGCGCAGGAAGAAAGCCACGCTGCCGCGGTGGAATCAGCGAAGCAAGAGGTAGAACGTCTAAGTATTGCCGCGGAAGAAACCCGTGAGCAGGCCCGTGAAGCAGAAGCTCAAGCTGAAGAGACCGCGCAGAAGATGGCGGAACTTACCGCTGACCGAGAGCCACTGACTCAAGCTCATGTACGAGCCGTGGCGGAAGCGGATGCTGCAGAAAAACGCCTGGACCAACTACGCGATGAGCAGAAAGCGCGAGAAAAGTCGGTGTACTCGCTGAGCTCGCGCATAGCCACCCTGGCCGAAACCGCACCTGTGACGGAAGCCGCCGATGTTCTTGGAGCTGATTACCACCCTCTCGCAGAGTGGGTGAAGGCCGAGGCAGGATTGGAAAAGGCACTCGCCGCCGCGCTCGGTGCACATGCGGAGGCATTGGCGGGTCAGCTGGATGATTCCACGGCCATGGAACTCTCCGATGCTTCACGCGCTGTCGTGGTGGACACGAAAGCCGGGGGCAGGCAGTGGCGCCTGGACGGTAAGCCCCCGACAGGCACGAGCTGGTTGTTAGACCATGTCACCCTCGCTCCCGAGGTCGCGGGCCCAATCACACGTGTGCTTGTCGACGTCGTGGTGGCCACCGACATCACTCACGCCCGCGCCACAGTAGCGGATGATCCGCGCCTGCGTGCCGTGATCGATGACGGCACCATCGTGGGCGAAGGGTGGATCGCTGCTGGCTCCGGTGGTGCATCGAGCGTGGAAGTGGCTGCCCAGATTGAGCAGGCCACGGCTGATTTGGAGAAAGCCCAGTCTCAGCTTGATGAGCTATCCGGCACCCTCGAAGGCGCCAAAATTGCTGCGGACGAAGCGCGCGTAGCAGCAGCGGCAGCAAAGGCAGCACTCAAGGAACACGATGCCCACGCTGAGTCGTGGAAGCGTGACTACCAGCGTGTACTCAGCCAGGCAGAAAGCACCAAACAACAGCACGAACGGGCAGCAAAGCAGGCCACGGAAGCAGAGATCCGCTTCAACGACCAGGTGAAGCAGTTGGAGGAAACCCGAGATCGTCTCGCCCGCGTGGATCAGGATGACACGGAAGAAGACGTTGATTCCTCTCTCCGGGATGAAGCCAATGATGCGCTGGCTCGGGCCCGTGCACGTGAGATGGAGTTAACGCTTCTGGCACGCTCCGCCCAGCAAGTGGTTGAACAGATCGCTGGACGTGGTGCCGCGTTGCGCAGACAAGCCGAACACGAGCGTGAGGTAAAAGCCCGTCACCTCGCGGCGATGGCGCGTAAGCGCGCTGAGGCGGAACTAGCCGAAACCGTGGCAGAGCACGCCCAGACATTGGCGGCGCGAATTCAGGTTTCATTAGAGCGTGCCACGCAGCACCGCGACGAACTTGCTGACCAGCTTAAACAGCTCACTGCCCGCCAGTCGCAGGTGCGTGAAACGGTTAGCGCATTGCGCCAGCAGCTCAACCGACTAGGGGATACCGCTCATGCGGCGGATATTGCGCGGGAGCAGGCGCAGGTGAGGATTGATGAGGCGGAAGCAGGAATCGCGGACAAGCTTGGCATTGCCATCGCCGACCTGTTGGCTGACTACACGCCTGGCGAGGATTTCGACAAGGCCGCGGAGACGAAGCGCCTCAAGCAAGCTGAGCGCGACCTGGCATCCTTAGGCAAGGTGAATCCGCTTGCTTTGGAGGAGTACAAAGCACTCGAGGAGCGCTACAGCTTCCTGTCCACGCAGCTCGCTGATGTGATTCAGGCACGCAAGGACCTCACCGGCGTGATCGACGATGTGGACGCGCAGATTCTGCAGCTATTCACGGATGCGTGGCATGACGTGGAGAAGGAATTTCCCAAGGTCTTTAACACCCTGTTCCCCGGTGGTGAGGCTCGATTGGTGCTCACCGACCCTTCGGACATGCTCACTACCGGTATTGAGATTGAGGCCCGTCCACCCGGCAAACGAGTCAAGCGTTTGTCGCTGCTATCGGGTGGTGAGAAATCCCTCACCGCACTGGCCATGCTCGTGGCTATCTTCCGCGCGCGGCCATCCCCGTTCTACGTCCTGGATGAGGTGGAAGCGGCCTTGGACGATGTGAACCTGCGTCGTCTTATTGCATTGCTCGAGGAGCTCCGCGAGGATTCACAGCTCATCGTGATCACCCACCAAAAACCCACGATGGATGTGGCAAACGTGCTCTACGGTGTAACCATGCGTGGCGATGGTGTCACCCGCGTCATTTCCCAGCGAATGAACCCCGCGCCGCGCTCTTAACGCGCCGGGCTGAGCTTCAGTCCCGTGCCGTTTTTGCCCAGGTATGCGTTGGTGCCATCGAAATAGAACGTGTTGCCGTCGATGAGCGCGCCACGCACCGCGCCATCGTAGAGGTGTCTTTCCATGTCGCAGCCCATCTTGGTTACGGGACGATCCTCGTAGGTGTAAGTGGCCTTGCCTTGATCCACGATGAGAGCTACGCCAAACCCATTACACGCCCCGCCACGCACGAGGTAGAGGCCATTCTCTGTGGCGCCGTCGCCGCGGGAGAAAGAGAGAGTGCGCCCAAGCGGATGCGACGCGGTCTTCCACTGGCCGTTGAGGATCTTCTCTACCCGCTTCGGTGTCGCCGTCTTCGCATTCGCGGGGAGGGCTACTACCAGTGCCCCCGATTCTTCTGCGGGCGGTGTCGGCGTACTCGACCCAAAAGCACCGAAACCAGTCGCGGCGCTAATGGCAACGATCAGTGCGGTGATCACTGACAGCGCGATCGAGACAATGGGGTTCTTCAGCGCATCCAGGTTCATAACCCGCAGCCTAGTCCTTCTGTGAGAGCTGATTGAACCCGAAAGAACACGAACCGGGGTGTCGGTGGCACACTGGTTCGCATGATGAACTCAACTGTTTTGTGGATCATTGTCGCCGTTGTGGTGGTGCTGCTTATCCTCCTAGGCATCATCATCGCCGGCAATAAGCGGAAGAAATCAAAGGCAGTGTCCTTTGAAAAGAAGGACCCGGCCGCACCGAAGGAACTGACCCAGCAGGAGAAATCCGGAAATTACCAAGCCCAGGGAGGCTTTAACTTTGCGCCCGCCGCCTCGCCGGATGTACAGAAGGAGCCGATCCTGCGGGAGGGACAGAAGCTTGCCCCAGAGCCCCCGGCGCCCGTTGTGCCCGAGCCGGCAGTTGAACCGATAGCTGAGACTGAAGCAGCCGAGGAGATCCCCGCGGAGACCCCAGTGGAAGAGACCATGGTGGTTGAGCCGGAGGAGCCGGTGGAGCCCGTTGAACAGATTGAGCAGGTTGAGCAGGTTGAGCAGGTTGAACCGGAACCAGTAGAGGCGGCACCTGAAGCGGTTGAGGAACCAGCACCGGAACCCGAGGTGGTGGAGGCAGCTGAGGAGGCAGCTGAGGCTGCTCACGCCACAGTGGAAGCTGCGGATGAGGCACTAGAGCAGACTCCTGTTCCGGAGGAAGAGCCCGCACCGACTCCGGAGCCGTTGGATGATATTGCCCCGGCGACGGGTCGACTGGGCCGTCTGCGTGGGCGTTTGTCGCGCTCCCAGAATGCGATCGGACAGGGCCTGCTGGGCATTCTGACAGCGGGTGATCTGGATGAGGATGCTTGGGAGGAAATCGAAGACACCCTCATCATGGCGGACATTGGTGCGCCGTTGACCATGAAGATCACGGAAACGCTGCGTGAGAAGATCGCGCAGCGGGGTGTTTCTTCGGAGGAAGAAGCTCGCGCGATGCTGCGTGAGACGCTCGTTGAGGCCGGCAAGCCGGAGCTGGACCGCTCGATTAGGGCAATGCCGAATGATGGTAAGCCGGCGGTCATCCTCGTTGTCGGTGTCAACGGTACCGGCAAGACCACCACGACAGGCAAGTTGGCTCGTGTGCTTGTTTCGATGGGGCACAGCGTGGTTTTGGGTGCGGCGGATACGTTCCGTGCGGCGGCTGCGGACCAGCTTGAAACGTGGGGTCGTCGCGTTGGTGCGACCACCGTGCGCGGTAACGAGGGGGCAGATCCGGCCGCGGTTGCTTTCGATGCTGTGAAGACCGGTGTGGAGCAGCAGGCGGATGTTGTGATCGTCGATACGGCTGGGCGATTGCACACCGCGACCGGCTTGATGGATCAGCTGGGCAAGGTCAAACGCGTGGTGGAGAAGAAGTCTCAGGTGGATGAAGTCCTGCTCGTCCTTGACGCCACGGTGGGGCAGAATGGCCTGACCCAGGCGCGTGTGTTCAAGGAGGTCGTGGAGATCACTGGTGTTGTGCTGACCAAGCTGGATGGCACCGCGAAGGGCGGCATTGTGTTCCAGGTTCAGGAGGAGCTTGGCGTGCCCGTGAAGCTCGTGGGACTGGGTGAGGGGGCCGATGACCTCGCGCCATTCGAGGTGGAAGGCTTCGTCGACGCACTGTTGGGGTCTTAGCTGGACTTTTTATTGAGCTGACGTGAACCCGGCACCGTATTCATGCGGTGCCGGGTTTTGTGATTTGAATTACAGAAAAACTCAACATCATTGACGGCAGTATCTATCGTTCTATAGATTTTTTCTTCGGTACCATTCGGTCGATCGATAGGTATTCAAAACGATTGGAATTGAGGTGATAGATATGACTGCAGATCAGGTTGCACTGGCATCGGGGAATGCCGGATGGATGCTCGTCTCCGCTTCGCTCGTATTGCTTATGACACCGGGCTTGGCGTTTTTCTACGGAGGTATGACGTCCCGCCGTAGCGTTCTGAACATGATGATGATGTCGTTCACAGCCATGGGGTGGTGTCCGTCATATATGTGCTGTGGGGTTGGTCGATGTCCTATGGTTCACAATCAATCGGTGGGATTTTTGCGAATCCCTTTGAGTTCTTTGGGCTCCGTAACTCGATCACCAACGGGGGCGGGGCCTACATCGCTGGGGGCAATGGCTACGCAAACGTCATTGATATCGCTTTTCAGCTGACTTTCGCGGTGATCACCGTGGCGATTATCTCCGGTGCGATCGCCAGCCGTGTGAAGATCGGCGCATGGATGGTGTTCACCGGCGTGTGGGTCACGCTTGTGTATTTTCCCCTCGCACACATGGTGTGGGGTGGGGGCATTCTTGGTGAAGGGGCGCGCTCGATCGCTGCGTGGATATTCGGGAGTGAAAACGGTGAGGCTCACATTGCTCCCATTGACTTTGCGGGCGGCACGGTCGTCCACATCTCCGCAGCCACTGCCGCACTCATCTTGGTATTGGTGATCGGGCAGCGCGAAGGATTCCCGCAATCCAACTCGCGTCCCCACAATCTCCCCTTCGTCATGCTTGGCGCCGCGCTGCTGTGGTTTGGGTGGAGTGGTTTCAATGGTGGTTCTGCGCTTGCTGCTGATGGCTTGGCGGGTCTTGCTTGAGTGAACACCGCGGCGGCTGCTGCGGGCGCCATGCTGGGGTGGCTGGCGGTAGAGAAGATCCGGGATGGCTACGCAACGTCGCTTGGTGCATCCTCTGGTTTGGTGGCAGGACTTGTTGCCATCACCCCGGCGGCAGGAGCACTCACCCCTATGACGTCCATTCTCCTTGGCGCGGGCGGCGGCATTCTTTCGTGTTTTGGTGTGAGCCTGAAATACCGTTTCAACTATGACGACTCCCTGGATGTCGTCGGTGTTCACCTCGTTGCCGCTGTATGGGGGACAATCGGACTCGCGTTCTTTGCTCAAGGGAATGGAGTCTTCACCGGTGGGGGAGCAGATGGGTGGAAGCTTTTCGCAGTCCAGACGGTGGTGGCTATCGCGGCGATGTTTTTCTCTGGTGTGTTGACGTATCTCATCGCAATCGTCGTGAAGCACACCATGGGGTGGCGTGTCACGCGGGAGCAGGAATTCGCTGGTGTGGACTACTCCGTTCACCGTGAGACAGGCTATGACTTCGGCGGACCGGGTCTTCGGCCTGGTGGAATTCCAGCTGGCAATAAGTTGGCTGCTGAAGCCACGGCCAATCAATAGGCAGAAGGAAGGGAAGAGACATGAAACTTGTCACAGCAGTAGTGCAACCGTTCACACTCGGTGACATCCGTCAGGCTCTCAGCGAGGCAGGAGTGAAAGGCATCACCGTCACTGAGGCTCAGGGAGCGGGCCGACAAATGGCCAGCGTCGAGTATTACCGGGGTGCCCGCTACACGTCGAACTTTGTACAGAAGGTCAAGATCGAGGTTCTGGTTACCGACGACCAGGAAGAAACCGCCGTAAACGCGATCTTGAATGTGGCGCATACCGGGGAAGTCGGTGACGGAAAGATCTGGGTGACGGAAGTAACCCGCGCCGTGCGCGTGCGTACGGGAGAGGAAGACGACGCAGCTATCTAGTCCGGACAATGGAACCGGTTGACGGGAAATCCGGGCAATAATGTGGGGGGAGGTGGCGTCGAGTTGAACCACATGTGATTTTGGTGGTGGGTAGCAGTTAGGCTGTAACCCACCACTTAATCTTTTTAGCCACTGGGCTAGAGACATTTACTCAAAGACTTTCAAGGGAGCTTTTACGTGTTCGAGTCATTGTCCGATCGCCTTCAATCAGCACTCACCGGGCTGCGAGGCAAGGGCAAGCTCACGGAAGAGGACATCAACGCCACTGCCCGTGAGATCCGTATCGCCCTGCTCGAGGCCGATGTCTCGCTCACCGTTGTTCGCGCTTTCATCCAGCGTGTGAAAGAACGCGCGCTTGGCGCAGCTGTGTCTGAGGCACTGAATCCGGCGCAGCAAGTAATCAAGATCGTCGATGAGGAACTGACCAATATTCTCGGCGGTGAAACTCGTCGCCTGAACCTGGCTAAGAACCCGCCGACAGTGATCATGCTTGCTGGTCTGCAGGGTGCTGGTAAGACGACTCTTGCCGGTAAGTTGGCTCTCCACCTGTCCAAGCAGGGCCATGCCCCGATGCTGGTGGCATGTGACCTGCAGCGCCCGGGTGCTGTGCAGCAGCTCCAGATCGTCGGTGAGCGCGCCGGGGTGAGGACGTTTGCGCCGGATCCGGGTACCTCCCTGGATTCCAATGACCACGAGATGGGCACGTCCCACGGTGATCCAGTTGAGGTGGCGCTGGCGTCCATCGAGGAAGCGCGTCGCACGAATGCGGATGTGGTGATCATCGATACCGCTGGTCGTTTGGGTATTGATGAAACGCTGATGACCCAGGCCCGCAACATCCGCGATGCGGTGAATCCGGATGAGGTCCTCTTTGTCATCGATGCGATGATCGGCCAGGACGCGGTGAACACCGCGCAGGCCTTCGCTGATGGTGTGGACTTCACCGGCGTTGTGTTGACCAAGCTCGACGGTGATGCCCGTGGTGGTGCAGCACTGTCCATCCGTGAAGTGACCGGTAAGCCGATTCTCTTTGCTTCCACCGGTGAGAAGCTCGAGAATTTTGATGTCTTCCACCCGGATCGCATGTCCAGCCGCATCCTTGGCATGGGCGACCTGCTCTCCTTGATTGAGCAGGCCGAGACCATGATGGACCAGCAGAAGGCGGAAGAAGCCGCCCGCAAGCTGGGTACGGGTGAGCTGACTCTCGAGGACTTCCTTGATCAGCTGCTCATGATCCGTCGCATGGGTCCGATTGGCAATCTGCTGAAGATGATGCCGGGCGGCAAGCAGATGAACCAGATGGCAGACATGGTCGATGAGAAGCAGCTCGACCACATCCAGGCCATCATTCGCGGTATGACCCCAGCGGAGCGGGAGGATCCGAAGATCCTCAATGCTTCTCGACGTCGCCGCATCGCCGCCGGCTCCGGCGTCACCGTTGCTGATGTGAACCAGCTTGTGGAGCGTTTCTTCGAGGCGAAGAAGATGATGGGCAAGATGGCCAACCAGTTCGGCATGGGTGGAATGCCCGGTATGCCAGGCATGGGTCGTTCCGCAACAAAGAAGAAACCGAAGGGCCGTAAAGGCAAGAACGGCAAGCGTAAGCCAGCGAAGCGCCAGGGCGGACCGAAGATGCCAGGGATGCCAGGGATGCCGGGCATGCCAGGTGGCCAGGGCATGCCGAGCATGGAGCAGCTTCAGCAGATGCAGCAGCAGATGCCACCAGGAATGGAAGGCCTGGACCTGAACAATCTGGACTTTGGCAGCGCGATGAAGCGCATGGGGAAGAAGAAGTTCTAGGGATCAGACCTTGAGAACTCACTCCCGGTGTAAAACTTTACATTGCTGCGGTAACTACCGAACGGTAGAAATTTGCTACCAGGTGTTTCAGCCGCGTCGATTTTTCGCATTATAATTTTCTACACACACCCGGCGAAGAGAAGTGGCCAAGGACAACCCTCGCACCCCTTAACTCTCGATGATTTGAAGATCTTCGAGGACCTCTTCATTTCGGTAGGGCAGATCCAAAGCATCGAAGATGGGTTGGAGACTCTGCCACATGATCGGTGCGGTGGATTCTGCGTAGGCGTTAGAGATGTGGTTCTGGTCGCGGTAGACGTAGATGTTACCGATGATCGGTGGGCAGTAGGTCTCTTCACAGAACCAGTCAGCGGTATCCACCGTCCACTGCTTATCAGCGGCAAAGAGGTACTGCTCAGCCGGGTTCGTAGGGGCGTAGACCGTGGAGCGCAGCGTGGAGCAATCATTCATCGTGTTTCGGGCGAGGAGGCACTCATTGGGGTCCATGTGATCGCCCTCGCGGGAGAAGACCCACGGGTTGTCGCGCAGCCCCACGAAAGGAATGCCATTGAGGCGCAGCTTGTCCCACACGGTGGCATAGGCATCCGGCACGATATCAGGGCCGATGCCGCCGGAACCAGCACGGCCGGCGGGGCGGGTGGCATTGGAGATGGCCAGGTCAGGCTGCAGGGCGATGATCTCCGCAAAAGCATTGCGGGACCATTCTGCGCAGACTTCTGAGACCGTGTCCAAATCATCCAAAACCAGCGGGCACTCCTGGCGCACGTAAGTGATCACCTTGAACCCACGCTCACGGCCGATCTTGTCCAGTGGAACCACCCACGGTTCCGCATGCGAGCCACCGAAAAGGACCACGGTGACATCAGAATCCGGGTCGCCAAAAACGCAGCCTTCGTGGGGGAGTAAGTCTCCCGGCTGGTCCATGAAGATCATGCAGCCACGGTCAACGGTTGGGGGCCACATGTCCGAGATGAAGTGCGGGTCGGGTGCAGCCAAAGCACGCGGCACATCAGCCCCGAAATGCGCCATGGCGCCGGGATACAGTGCCGGGTCAAGCTCGCCGCTCGCCTGTTCCACTTGCTTGTTGAACATGGGCAAGATAGCAAGCGTGCCGGCGAGGAGCACGGCGATGGCAACGCCGCCGATGGCGCGGGCGCGGCCGGGGAACGTCGATAAGCTAGCAAGCGCATTACGCACTGGCTGATCTGTTGCCTTCGGGCGCTTTCCGTGCTGGCGCAGAGGATCCTCGACGAGCTTGTACGTGATGTGAGCCAACGCGAGTGACGCCGCGATAACGCCGATGCCCAGCAGCACGGAAGGCTCGTCCTTGCCCGTGTACACGGTGAGCAAGATGAGCAAAGGCCAGTGCCACAAATACAAGGAGTAGGCGACCTTGCCCAGCCAGGTCATCGGGGAGGACGAGAGCAGCTTAGCCACGACGTGCTGCGGGCCACTGAGCACCACGAGCGCCGCACCGAGCAGAGGAATGAGCGCGGCTGGGCCTGGGAAGGCAAGGGAAGTTGGAATGATGAAGCCGGTGGCTGCGATCATCGTGACACCCAAGCCAGCAGCGGGGGCCTGGAACCTCGCGGGAATAGCCACCTTGGAGGGCAGCATGGCCAGCAAAGCACCGAAGCTCAGCTCCCATAAGCGGGAGGGGAGAGCGTAGTAGTTGGCGGGCGTGCCCACGAAACCAAAACGGGATGCATAGGCGAAAGATGCGATGGTGATCAGAGCGAGGATGACCACAATCCAGCGACGCAGACGCTGAACACCCACATGGGCGCGAGTAACCAAAATGGCCACCAGAATGCCAGAGGTAATGGCGAAGAGATAGAACTGCCCCTGCACACTCATGGACCACAAGTGCTGCAGTGGCGAAGTCTGCGAACCGGCTGCTGCGTAGGCAGCATCCTGGCTGCTCAGCTCGTAGTTCTGGTAGTAGAGCACAGACGCCTTGAACTGGCGAGCAATTTCCTGGCTCATGACCTGCGGCGTGAGATATCGGATGCCGGCGTAGACAGCCGCGAGTACCACTGCCAGCGCTGGCAGGAGCCTTCGTGCGGTGCGCCAGAAAGGCCACCACGGGTTCAGCGACGGGTTTGGGCGCATGGCATAACGCAGCTGTGTGCCCATGAAGAAATAACCGGACAACAGTAGGAACACGTCCACGCCGCCAGAGACCCTGCCCACGAAGACGTGGAACACAACCACGAGCATGATGGAAAAACCACGCAAACCATCAAGGTCAAAACGGTACGGTGACGACGACACCGGCTGCTTGACCGTTGGCGTAGAGGTGCGAACTGAGGTTGTCATCGGGCTTGTGTCACAGAAAAATAGGGGATACAGGGAAGTGAAAGTACTAAACCTTCCGGTGACCTTACCCGTGATACGAGGCAGAGCTATAACCCAGCATTGTGCGGCATGCCCATTTTGGTGTGGGTAGCACTTCCCAGGTAGGGTATTGCGGGTTGCTTAGCAACACTCCTGCGTTAGCGCCGGATCCGACGGGAATCATGGATTCCCCTTCGACCGGCCCTAGTCACACGCAGACGAAAACCAAGGGCTGAACCGGCCCGCCAAACACGTGGCGGGTGTCTGAACTGCCCAGTGACCGAAGTAAAGGACTTTTAACCATGGCTGTCAAGATCAAGCTGCAGCGTCTGGGCAAGATCCGTAATGCTCAGTACCGCGTTGTCATCGCTGATGCCCGCACCCGTCGTGACGGTGCTGTCATTGAGAACATTGGTATCTACCACCCGAAGGAAGAGCCGTCGCTGATCAAGATTGACTCTGAGCGCGCTCAGTACTGGCTCGGCGTTGGTGCCCAGCCGACCGAGCCGGTGCTCGCTCTGCTGAAGGTGACCGGCGACTGGCAGAAGCACAAGGGCCTCGACGGTGCTGAGGGCACCCTCAAGGTTGCTGAGGAGAAGCCGTCCAAGCTCGAGCTGTTCAACCAGGCTCTGGAGGAGGCTTCCAACGGCCCGACCGCTGAGGCCATCACCGAGAAGCGCAAGAAGGCTAAGGAAGAGGCAGAGGCTAAGGCTGCTGCTGAAGCCGAGGCTGAGGCTAAGGCTGCTGCACAGGCAGAAGCTGCTGAGGCTGCCGCTGAAGAGGCTGAGGAAGCTCCGGCTGAAGAGGCTGCTGAAGAAGAGAAGGCTGAGGAGTCCGAGGAGAACTAAACTCCCTCAAGCTTTGAAGCGACTGCCCGTGTGCCACTTGGTGCGCGGGCAGTTTTTGCATTGATGGGTGCTGGTAGCCTTAGCTCCCATGAAGTTGCTCATCGGCAAAGTAGTCAAGTCCCACGGTGTCAAAGGGGAGGTCGCCGTGGAGGTGTTGACCGACGAGCCGGACATCCGTTACGCGGTCGGGGAGGTGCTTCACGGGAAGCAGGCGGGGAAGGAACAAGACCTGACCATCGCCTCGGTGCGCCCGCACCAGAAGCGTCTGTTGGTCACGTTTGAGGAGATCCCGGACCGCACCGCCGCGGATTCGCTGCGTGGAATGCAGTTCTTTGCCGAGCCGCTGGAGCGCGATGAGGACTCGGATGAGTTCTATGACCATGAACTCATTGGTCTGAAAGTCGTGCAGGACGGCAAGGAGATTGGGGAGGTCACTGGTGTGATGGATACCCCGAACCGGAAGATCTTGGAAGTCGCGTATCAGGGTAGGGAAGTGCTGGTTCCCTTCGTTATGGACATTGTGCCCGAGGTGGATCTGGAGGAAGGCTTCCTAGAAATCACCCCACCGGAAGGGTTGCTGGATCTATGACGGGTACGCCGGCGTTGCGCATTGACGCGATCACGATCTTCCCCGACTATCTCGAGCCCATGCGCCACGCGCTATTGGGCAAGGCGATTGAGCAAGGCATCTTGGCGGTCGGGGTGCATAATCTGCGGGACTGGGCCACGGGCGGGCACAAAGCGGTAGATGATTCGCCGTTGGGTGGCGGTCCGGGCATGGTGATGAAGCCGGATGTGTGGGGCCCAGCACTCGATGAGGTGCACGCAGGTCGCGCTGGGTTTGATCTGGCCACCGCGGCAGCACACCGCAATGACAAGGCACGCCACGATGATGTGGCAGAGGTTGCCGCGCGCCCGTACACCGTCCCCGCTGATGTGCGCGACGGGGAAGACCCGGACGCGCCGTTGCTCTTGGTGCCCACGCCAGCAGGCAAACCTTTTACCCAGGCGGATGCGCAAGCGTGGTCGCGGGAGAACCACATTGTGTTCGCCTGTGGCCGTTATGAGGGTATTGATCAGCGCGTTTTTGAGGACGCAGCGCAGCGGTATCGTGTGCGCGAAGTATCCATCGGTGATTATGTGCTCATCGGTGGGGAGGTGGCGGTGCTCGTCATTGTGGAGGCAGTCACGCGCCTGATCCCCGGCGTGCTGGGTAATACGGAGAGCCACGAGGATGACAGCTTTTCCGACGGCTTGTTGGAAGGTCCGAGCTACACCAAGCCGCGCGTGTGGCGCGGGATCGAAGCCCCGCCGGTGTTGACGTCAGGCGATCACGCTAAGGTGGAGCTGTGGTGCCGTGAGCAGTCCCTCAAACGCACCAGGGAAGTGCGCCCGGAGCTTATCGTCGCCGCGGAACTCACCGAAGAGGATCGCTTCATGTTGGACGCCCGCGATGTGGTGACGGAGCTGGACGTTCTGGGCTGGAAGCCCGGCGCAGAAAAGAACATGCGCAGGGCGCTGAAGAAAGTCGGCTACCGCGATGCACAGATAAGCGCAAAAGAGCGCGGGACCGACGTGTGCTTTGGGCCGTCGATGCTGGAGACAGAGTATGAGCGGCGTGAGGGGCATCCGAGCCCTGATCCGCTGGTGAAGCTGCGCGTGCACGGGCGCACGGCATTGAGTCTCCCTGATGCCACGCAAGCAGTGGTCGCAGCGTTGCCGAAGGGCACGGATTGGTACGGGACGACCCGCGAGGTGTAGCTCTATAACGTCCGCCTACTAGACTTCCCCGAATGACTATCGCAGAGATTATCGCGAAAGAAATTCACGTCCGCGCCACCCAAGTAGAGGCGGCGCTCACACTTCTCGCGGAGGGCAATACCGTGCCCTTCATCGCCCGCTATCGCAAGGAAGTTACTGGTGGGCTGGATGATGCGCAGCTGCGTCACATCGAGGAGCGCAACACGTACCTGCTTGAACTCGCGGAGCGTAAGGAAGCAGTGCTGGCCAGCATCGAGGAGCAGGGCAAGCTCACCGACGAGCTCAAGCACGAGAT
This sequence comes from Corynebacterium sp. MSK044, assembly GCF_030232825.1. NCBI lineage: Bacteria > Bacillati > Actinomycetota > Actinomycetes > Mycobacteriales > Corynebacteriaceae > Corynebacterium > Corynebacterium sp. MSK044. The sequence goes on along the minus strand of NZ_JASPJJ010000001.1, from coordinate 17,804 downwards.
CCTCGCCGCCGACACGAAGGCCCGCGTGGAGGATCTCTACTTGCCGTACAAGAAGCGCCGCAAGACCAAGGCGGATATCGCGCGCGAAGCAGGGCTTGAGGAGCTGGAGCAATTGCTTATCGACGCCCCCAGCACCAACCCCGAAACCACCGCCGAAAAGTTCATCTGCGAGGGCTTCCCGGACACCAAGGCTGTTCTTGATGGTGCTCGGGCGATCTTGGTTGACCGTTTTGCCACTGATGCTGATCTGGTTGGCGCCGTACGTGACCGTGTGTATGCAGAGGGCGCGATGCGTTCTGCCGTGGTGGAAGGCAAGGAACAAGAGGGCGCGAAGTTTGCGGATTACTTTGAATTCGCTGAAGACCTGACCAAGCTGCCGTCACACCGCATCTTGGCTTTGTTCCGTGGTGAAGCGGAGGGCGTGCTCACCCTCAACGTTGATCCGGGTGAGGAGGCTGTGTACGAAGGCATGATCGCCGAGCGCTTTGATCTGCCGGTGCAAGAGTCGGAATGGGTGGCCAAGGCAGCGCGCTGGGGCTGGCGCACGAAACTGCAGATCTCCGCGAACGTGGACGCCCGCATGCGCCTGAAAGAGAAGGCGGATGAGGGTGCGCTGGAGGTGTTCAAAACCAACCTGCGCGACGTGCTCTTGGCAGCACCTGCTGGCCAGCGGGCAACCCTGGCGCTTGATCCTGGTTACCGCAACGGCGTCAAATGCGCCGTGGTAGATGGCACCGGCAAGGTTTTGGCCACCAGCATTGTGTACCCGCACCAACCGCAGAACCGGTGGGATGCGGCGCGCACGGAGCTTGCCTCCTTGGTGGCGGAACATAGCGTGGAGCTCATCGCGGTGGGCAACGGCACGGCGTCGCGTGAATCGGAGAAGCTGGCGGGTGAAGTAGCAGACCTCATCGCGCAGGCGGGTGGCACTCGCCCAACACCGGTGATGGTGAGTGAGTCCGGTGCGTCCATCTACTCGGCTAGCGCAATCGCGGCGGAAGAGTTTCCCGACATGGATGTTTCCCTGCGTTCCGCGGTCTCCATCGCGCGGCGTTTGCAGGACCCGCTGGCGGAGTTGGTCAAGGTGGATCCGAAATCCATCGGCGTGGGCCAGTACCAGCATGACGTGAACCAGGTTGCGCTCGCCCAAACTCTGGATGCGGTGGTGGAGGATGCGGTGAACTCCGTCGGTGTGGATGTGAATACGGCGTCCGCGCCGCTGCTGGAACGTGTTGCGGGGCTGTCCAACACGGTGGCCAAGAACATCGTGGCCTACCGCGATGAGCACGGCAGCTTCACTACCCGCAAGGAGCTGGGCAAGGTTCCGCGTCTAGGGCCAAAGGCCTTTGAGCAGGCAGCGGGCTTTCTGCGTATTCAGGGTGCCAAGGATCCGTTGGATGCCTCAGCCGTGCACCCGGAGGCGTACCCAGTGGTGGAGCGCATTGCCACCGCGACTGGGATGGACACCACGTCCCTCATTGGTAATACCGCGGTATTGGCCAAGCTTGCGCCGGCCGATTTCGCCGATGAGACCTTCGGCGTGCCCACGGTGACGGACATCATCGCGGAGTTGGACAAGCCCGGCCGTGACCCGCGCCCGGAATTCACCACCGCTACGTTCAAAGAAGGTGTGAATGAGATCAAGGACCTCAAACCCGGCATGATTCTGGAAGGCACGGTGACCAATGTCGCTGCCTTCGGCGCATTCGTCGACGTCGGCGTGCACCAGGATGGTCTCGTGCACGTATCTGCGATGAGCAATAAGTTCGTCTCCGACCCGCATGATGTGGTGCGCTCCGGCCATGTGGTCAAGGTGAAAGTCATGGACGTCGATGTCGCGCGCAATCGCATCGGGCTGTCGCTGCGGCTTGAGGATGAGCCGGGGAAGCCCAGCAAGCCCAGCAAACTCGCAGGGAGGAAGAATGGGGCGGGGAACGGGGGACGTCGACAAGCGAAAAATGCGAAGCCTGCGCAGGGCTCGATGGCGGATGCTTTGAAGCGAGCAGGATTTGGGAAGTGACCCGGGGCTATGCAAGAATAGTCAGGTCTTGTAGCCGACATGAACCAGTCGAGCGCCCCAGGAGGGGAAGAGCCGCTAGGTTCCTCTGTCCAAATCTGAAAAGGAATTCGTATGTCTAACGGCATTATCGATAAGGTCGACGCAGGCCAGCTGCGCGACGACATCCCGGACTTCCGTCCTGGTGACACCCTGGGTGTTCACGTCAAGGTGATCGAGGGTAGCGTCACCCGTACCCAGCTCTTCGAGGGCTTTGTTGTCCGCCGTCAGGGCTCCGGCATCCGTGAGACCTTCACTGTCCGCAAGATCTCCTTCGGCATCGGTGTGGAGCGTACCTTCCCGGTTCACTCCCCGAACATTGACCGCATTGAGGTTCTGCGTCGTGGCCGTGTCCGCCGTGCGAAGCTGTACTACATGCGCGACCTGCGCGGCAAGGCTGCCCGCATCAAAGAGCGCCGCTAAACTTCAGCGCCTTCACGCCCCCTTCACCCACCGCTTAGTCTCGCGTGGGGAAGGGGGCGTTTTGCGTGCTCAGTGTTAAAGTGGTTCTCCGTGACTGATACCCCCCGCCAGCGTCCTGATAGCACCGAAGAAGACCGCACGATGCCGTGGTATGTGGAGATCCCGATGGTGGTTCTTCTCACCCTCGGCCTCATCTTCTTACTGCAAACATTCGTTGGCCGCGTGTACCTGATTCCATCTGCCTCCATGGAACCAACGCTTCACGGCTGTGAGGGGTGCAATGGTGACCGCATCTTCGTGCAGAAGGTGTCCTACTACTTCTCCGACCCGGAGCCGGGCGACGTGGTGGTCTTTGAAGGAACCCCATCGTGGAACACGTCCTACCAATCCAACCGGTCGGATAACCCGTTTGTGGCGGGACTGCAGCAACTGGGGTCCTACGTGGGGCTTGTTGCGCCGGATGAGAACAACCTGGTCAAGCGCGTGATTGCTACTGGCGGTCAGACCGTGTCCTGCCAGGCGGGCGACCCGTCAGTGATGGTGGACGGCCAGCCCACGGATCAGACGTTTACCCTTCAGCCACCGGATAATCCGGTGCTGCCGGAAGGCGGTTCTGAGGCGTGCGGTGGCCAGTACTTCGGTCCGCTGACCGTGCCGGAAGGCAATGTCTTTGTCATGGGGGATAACCGCACCAATTCCTTGGATTCGCGCTACCACATGGGAGATGAGTACCAAGGCACCATTCCTGAGGAGAATATCCGCGGCAAAGTCTCCTTCATCGTCTTGCCGTTGACCCGCATTGGGCCGGTGAAAAACGGTGATGTGGAGTTGCTGCAACAGTAAATGCGCAGGCTGAAGCAGCTCCGCACGTACGAGGTGGCGTTGGATAAAGCCGGCCTCGGTCCCGTGGCGGGCATTGATGAAGCGGGTCGTGGTGCGTGCTTTGGCCCCATCACCATCGCCGCGTGCATTCTGCCCTCGCGCCCGCTGCCTGGGCTGGAGGGTCTCACCGATTCCAAGAAGCTGACGCCGAAGAGGCGGGAGCTGCTTTTCGACGAAGTGGTCTCGGCCGCCACCGCCTACTCCGTCGTGCACATCAGCGCGGGGGAGATTGATCGCCGCGGCATCCAGAACGCGAACCTCGACGGTGCGCGCCGCGCGATCTCCGAGTTGGTTGTTGAACCAGGCTTCGTGCTCGTGGACGCCTTCCGGGTCCCCGGCCTGACCACCCCCCAACTTCCCATCGTGGGTGGGGATTACACTGCACGCTGCATCGCGGCAGCGAGCATCCTGGCCAAAGTCAGCCGGGACCGCCTGATTACCCAGATGGCGGAAGAGTTTCCGGAGTACGGCTTGGAGGGGCACAAGGGGTATGGCACGCAGGCGCATATGGATGCGGTGCGCCGTCACGGTGGAAGCCCTGAGCATCGCTACACTTATGCCAACGTTGCAGCAGCCCACCAGACGTATATGAGGAGCACCAAGCCATGAGCGCTGAGGAATTGGAGAACTACGAAGCAGAGGTCGAACTTTCTCTGTACCGCGAGTACCGCGACGTGGTCAGCCAGTTTTCCTACGTGGTGGAGACTGACCGCCGCTTCTACTTGGCTAACGGCGTGGAGCTGATCCCGCACACCGAGGGCAAGGATGTGTACTACGAAGTGCGCATGTCTGATGCCTGGGTGTGGGACATGTACCGTGCTGTGCGCTTCGTCCGCTACGTGCGCGTGATCACGTACAAGGACGTCAATATTGAGGAGCTGGATAAGCCGGAGATGGTCATCCCGGAATAGCCCGTCGTGTGCGCGCCCTGTGGATAAACAAGCGTTATCCACAGGGTGTTTTGTTTATTTAGGGCCACTTTTCATTCTGAGGGATCCGTTTGGCCTTTTGTGTCGTCTAAAGCAGTAGACCGCCTTGATGCGCGGTGCACATTGACACAAAAGATCGGAGAACACGATGGTGAAAAGTACGCCTGACGCTGGTGTGGATACGAACCAGTGGGTGCTGGGCACGCTTGGTGAATCACGTACAGCTGCCTGGTACGAGGAGATGGGATATGAGATTGTCCAGCTTGGGTACAGAACTAGGCGGGGCGAAATCGATGTGATTGCCCGCGCGGAGGACGGCACGATTGTTTTCATCGAGGTGAAAACGCGACGTGGCCATAGCTTCGGCGCGGCGGAGGCGGTCACGGCGCGCAAACTTAATCGCATCCGCGCCGCTGCATCTGAGTGGCTGATGGATAAGCCGTATACGCCCGTGCGTTTCGACGTTGTCGAGGTGCTTTATAACGGCCACATGTTCTTCCACCGCATGTACCAGGGGGTTGAAGATGGCGCTTGCTAGTACCTATAGCGCGGCTGTTGAGGGCGTGACCGCCCACTTTGTCACGGTGGAGGCCAACGTGGGGCCGGGTCTGCCGGGAATCCACATCGTGGGTTTAGGGGATAAAGCGGTGGGTGAGTCCCGTGACCGCATCCGTACCGCAGTAGCCAACTCCGTGTTGCCGTGGCCGCGCACGAAGATCATGGTGTCTTTGTCCCCGGCGAATCTGCCCAAGTCTGGTTCCCATTTTGATCTGCCCATTGCCCTGGCAGTGCTCGCCAGCATGGATCCGCGGGCGGAGCGAAAACTTAAGCGTTCACTCATCGTGGGGGAGTTGGCCTTGTCCGGTGAGTTGCGCCGAGTTGATGGCATCTTGCAGATCATCGTGCAGGCACTGAACAGCGACATTGAGCACGTGATCATCCCCGCGAGCAATGCACGGGAGGCAGCGCTCATTGGGCATCCATCAGTGAGGATCGCGCACAGTCTCACCGAAGCGTGGCAGTGGGTGATCGGGGAGCGCGAACTTCCCGGTTTGGAAACCGTGACGCACACGGTTGAGCCAGTCCGTGTGCCTGATTTCCGCGATGTGATCGGCCAACCTCATGAGCGCCGCGCCATGGAAATCGCAGCAGCGGGCGCCCACCACATGCTCATGATCGGTTCACCAGGCTCCGGCAAATCCATGCTGGCAGAAAGGCTCCCGTCGATCTTGCCGGACCTCACACCGGAGCAGGTGGTGGAAGCAACCGCGATCCATTCTGTTTCCGGGAATTCCTCCGGGGAGGTGATTATGAGGGCGCCGTTTGTGGCACCGCATCCGTCGTTAGGCAGAGCTGCCTTGATCGGAGGAGGCTCTGGCATTCCGCGCCCTGGTGCGGTGAGCCATGCACATCACGGGGTGCTTTTTCTTGATGAGGTCAGTGAGATCGACGCCCGCACTCTCGACGCCTTACGTGTGCCCCTGGAGAAGGGTGAGGTGCAGCTGACACGCGCGCGCCGGGTGGTGGTGTATCCGGCGAATTTCCAGCTGATCATGGCCGCGAATCCGTGTCGCTGTGGTGTGGATAATGCGGCGAAATGTGAATGTTCTTCTGGTGAGCGGGCGAAGTACCTGCGCAACCTGTCCGGACCACTGCGGGACCGCATTGATATCTGTTTAACCACTACCTCTGTGGGTGGTGTTGTTACGGCGTCAGACCAGGAGTCTTCTGCTGTCATCGCCGAACGCGTGCTGGCCGCGCGGGACCGCTCCCAATGGCGATGGGCCAAAGCGGGATTACCCGCCACGACGAACGGTCGCGTGCCTGGCGCGGTATTGCGGCGCGACTTCCCAGCAGCGGAAGACGGTATGGGCGTGATCAGTAGTGCTTTGGCTGATGGCGCGATCACTCAACGCGGGGTGGACCGACTTCTCCGCTTGTCGTGGACACTGGCGGATCTTGCCGGGGTGGATAGGCCACGACTGTCTGAGGTGATGGACGCGTTGAACTTGCGCGAAACGGAACAACAGGGGGTGGCAGCATGAGTTCGCTTGAATCCTGGGCGTATTTGAACCGCGTTGTGGAAGGCCCAAACCGACACTTGTTGGCTCTGCTTGATGCGGGCTGTGATGCTGATGAAATTGCGCACGGCATTCGCACACGGGCGAGTTGGCTGCGAGGCTTGGGGCCAGCGACTGAATCGCGGTACACGTGGGATCAGCCTGCTGAGGATCTCGCGGCGGCAGAACGGGAAGGCTACGCGCTGCTCACTCCCGATTCACCGGAATGGCCACGTGATGAGATCGCAGCGTCCTTCGAGGTGGCCCGTGCAAAAGCTGAGCGCGAAAAAGTAGGTAATAAATCGACACTTCCGCCCGATGCCTATGCGCCGCATGCCTTGTGGGTGCGGGGGAACACGAATCTGGCGCAGCTCTTCGCCAGCTCGGTGGGCATCGTGGGCACGCGTGCGGCCTCCGCGTATGGGCACCATGCCACGACTGATTTGTGCCAGGGACTCGCGCGACACCAGCACACGATTGTCTCCGGCGGGGCGCTGGGCATTGACACGGTGGCGCATTCCACAGCGATTGATGCCGGCGGGACAACCGTCGTTGTTGCGGCGTGTGGTGCCGGGCAGGTCTATCCGCGACGCAATGAGCAGCTGTTCGCGCGGATTGCTAATGAAGGCGGTGCGATCATCACGGAGTACCCACCCGGGGTGACGCCGGACCGCCACCGCTTCCTCACTCGCAACCGGCTCGTAGCCGCGTTGACGCAAGGCACCATCGTGGTGGAAGCAGCGTTCCGGTCCGGTGCGCTGAACACCCTGAAGTGGGTGGAGGTGTTCAACCGCGTGGGAATGGCGGTGCCAGGGCCGATCCTCGGGCCGGGATCCCTCGGCACGAATCTGGCTATTAGGGATGAGCGCGCAGCGATGGTCTTGAGCGCGGATGATGCCCACGAGCAACTCAGCCCCATCGGCACATCGGATGTGGATGGCCAGTATGAGATCGACTACGCCGCCAACGCCGTCCAGCAGCTCTCCCGCAACGAGCTACGTGTCTATGACTCGCTGCCGCTCGCCGACACCGGCGGGCTCGAGGCCGGGGACATTGCCCAAGCATGCGGTTTCACCATCGGGCTCACAGTTCATCTGCTCATGGCTCTGAATAAGAAGGGCATGGTCGTCCGCAAAGGCCAGCTCTGGGAGAGAGCTGATGGCGTGCCTCTAGACATCTAGACCAGGAGCGGCCATATACTGCCGGGAGATCTAACAACGGCAGGAGGCACGATGACGCAACTCGAAGCAGCCATCGATGACTTCGCCGACCACGCTCTCCTGGTCAAAGGCCGCTCCGAAGCCACCGTCAAGGGCTACCGCAGTGACTTACGGTCACTTGCGGAATTCGCCCCGCTTTTCGACGATTTCACCCTCCCCACCCTCCGTTCCTGGCTCGCCGCTGGCATGCGCGCCGGGCTGGCCCGCTCGACCATGGCACGGCGCACTGCTGCTGCGCGGGCGTTTTCCACCTGGGCTTATGAACATGGCCATCTTGAATCCGATGTGGCTGCCCGCCTGGTCACTCCCAAGATCAACCGCCACCTACCCGATGTGGTGAGCCCGAAGCGCGCCGGGGAGCTCGTCGAAGCACAGATCAACCCCGATGCCGATGGGCCCGAGGCAGCCCGCGACCGGGCGATGCTTGAGCTGCTTTATGCCACAGGGATGCGCGTCTCCGAACTCAATGGCCTTGATGTAGATGACGTGGACCTGAGCCGAGGCCTTGCCAAGGTCACCGGTAAAGGCAATAAACAGCGCGTCGTTCCCTTTGGGGACAATGCCCAGGCTGCGCTCGACGCATGGCTGACGCGCCGGTGCGAGTTGGTGGCTAAGAACAAAGAGGGAACAGCCGGTCACGCGCTGTTCCTCGGGTCCCGAGGCGGACGCATTGATGTGCGCCAGGTGCGCCGTGTTGTCGAACGCGCCGCCCAGCGCACAGGTGATAGTGACCTAAGCCCGCACGCGCTGCGCCACAGTGCGGCCACCCACATGCTGGAAGGTGGGGCGGACCTTCGCGTCGTGCAGGAACTATTAGGCCACTCCTCCTTGCAGACCACGCAGATCTACACCCACGTCAGCGCGCAACGCCTGAAAGCGGTGTATGACCAAGCCCATCCACGGGCTTAAGACGAATCGTCGGCGCTTCCAACAGAGACAGCGGATTGATGTAAGAATCCGGGCCGGTCTTGGCGCCCCAGTGCAGCCCGTCGTGGTCCCCATTGGGCGAGGCCATCCTCCCAATCGGCTGCCCCTCCCGGACCGCGTCGCCGACGGTCACCGACGGAAAGACCGGCTGGTACGTCGTGCGGATGCCATCGGCGTGGTCGATGGAGATCACCGGCACCCTAACAATCACGCCGACAAATGCCACCACGCCATCCTCGGCTGCCAGGATGTCCTGGCCTGGCCGGGCCGCTAAGTCGACGCCACGATGGCCCGGCATCCAGTTCTTCTCCGGTATGTCAGCGCCACGCGTTACCCGCGTGGCGCTCGGCGCACCAGTCGTCGGATCCACATACGCCCACGCGGGAGAGGCACCTCCGAGGAGTGCAGCTGACACTGTCATAGTTATAAAAATGCGTTGAAAAGGAATCATGGTGTCGATTGTGGGGAAGGGGGCGTCGATAAGCGAAAAGGGGCTGTGGAAAACGAGAAGTTATCCACAGGGGCGTGCCGTAAATTGGCGCATACGCTGGAGCAATGTAGACTTACACGGCAGCAACGCGTCCATTCGGGCGAGTTGACTACGCGCGGTGAAAATACCTGGTCACAGCCTATCTTTGATAGGGGTAGTGGAGCAGGTGCCGCCACTTGCGCCGGTCCTTCCGTAACTAATCTGTGGGCGGTTCCACGTCCACGGACTATTTTTAGATTCCACGGAAGGTGCGAGTACGGCTCACCGCTAGGGTGTGGGGCAAACCCACACAACAAGACAAGAAACCGAGATATTTACTCCAAAGGAGACATTCCCATGGCAGTCGTAACCATGCGTGAACTCCTCGACGCAGGTGTGCACTTCGGCCACCAGACGCGTCGTTGGAACCCGAAGATGCGTCGCTTCATCTTCACCGACCGCAACGGCATCTACATCATCGACCTGCAGCAGACGCTGACCTACATCGATGAGGCATTCGAATTCGTCAAGGAGACCGTCGCACACGGCGGCACCATCCTGTTCGTGGGCACCAAGAAGCAGGCTCAGGAGCCTGTCCAGGAAGAAGCACAGCGCGTGGGCATGCCGTATGTCAACCACCGCTGGCTCGGCGGCATGCTGACCAACTTCCAGACCGTGTCCAAGCGCCTCGCCCGCATGAAGGAACTGCAGGCCATGGACGCAGCCGAGGACGGCTACGCAGGCCGCGGCAAGAAGGAAATCCTCATGCTCACCCGCGAGCGCACCAAGCTGGAGCGCGTGCTGGGCGGCATCTCTGAGATGACCAAGACCCCGTCCGCACTGTGGATCGTGGACACGAACAAGGAGCACATCGCTGTCTCCGAGGCACAGAAGCTGCGCATCCCGGTCGTGGCAGTCCTGGACACCAACTGTGACCCGGATGTTGTTGATTACCCGATCCCGGGCAACGACGACGCAATCCGCTCCGTCAAGGTTCTCACCCACATCATCGGTGAGGCAGTTGTTGCTGGTAAGCAGCAGCGCGAAGAGCGCGCTCTGGCCAAGGCACGCGAAGCAGCAGGCGACGCACCAGCTGAGGCGGCAGAGCAGGCTCCGGCCGCAGAGCAGGCTGAGGCTGAGGCAGCGCCGGCAGCTGAGGCTACTCCGGAAAACTAAACTGAGGTCATTCCTCACAACAGGTAACCCCCGCGTCCAGCAGCGCCCCGCCCCGCCTCGCACGAGAGCGTGACGGACGCACGGGCACGGGGGTTTCCTCACAACACAGTTGGTTTTAGTGAGCTGGGCATGCCGGCAAGGCATGTGTCCACTACGCTGTCAACTGACCTTTTACAAACTTTGAACAACCACCACGAGGAGGGTCGCCCCACTATGGCGAACTACACCGCTGCAGACGTGAAGAAGCTGCGCGAAACCACCGGCTCCGGCATGCTCGACTGCAAGAAGGCTCTGGAAGAATCCGGCGGCGACTTTGACAAGGCCGTTGAGATCCTGCGTATCAAGGGTGCTAAGGATGTGGGCAAGCGCGCTGAGCGCAACGCTCTTGAGGGCCTGGTGGCTGTCTCCGGCAACACCATCGTTGAGATCAACTCTGAGACTGACTTCGTGGCTAAGAACGACGAGTTCAAGCAGCTCGCTCAGCAGATCGCTGAGGCTGCAGCAGCTGTGAAGGCTAACTCTGTTGAGGAGCTCGCTGGCGCTGACGTCAACGGCGAGACCGCTGCTGATGTTCTGCAGGCACTGTCTGCAAAGATCGGCGAGAAGCTCGAGCTGCGTCGTGCGGCTACCGTTGAGGGCGACAACATTGCTAAGTACCTGCACCAGAAGGCTGCAGACCTGCCGCCGGCAGTGGGCGTGCTCGTGTCCTACACCGGTGACAACGCTGAGGCTGCACACCAGGTTGCTCTGCAGATCGCTGCTATGAAGGCTCGCTTCTTGGATAAGGACTCCGTCCCGGCTGACGTCGTGGAGAAGGAGCGCGCAGTTCAGGAAGAGATCACCCGCAATGAGGGCAAGCCGGAAGCTGCTATCGAGAAGATCGTCGAGGGTCGTCTCGGCGGCTTCTTCAAGGACGTTGCTCTGCTCGAGCAGCCGTCCCTGGCTGACTCCAAGAAGACCGTCCGCCAGTTCACTGAGGAGAACGGCATTGAGGTCAAGGACTTCGTCCGCTTCGAGGTTGGCCAGGCTTAAGCCCTAGCTCACAGCCCTAACGCAGCATGTGCCCCAGGTTCGCCTGGGGCTTTTTGCTTATCGATGTCTTAGCGCCCACACCCCATCCCGCCCCTCAAACACCATCTGCGCATCTGGGTTCAGCGCTAACACTGCCTCGGCGTCGCCTGCACACAAGTCGACCTGGGATCGTTCCAAAGCCACCTTTGACACTTTGCCGTTGGGTTGTTGGACGAGCACCCAATTGGTGGAGTCGTATGAGTCCTCATAGTCGCGAAACACATGACGGCCAAGGAGGTCATTTGCCGCCTGGCCCGCGTACGGGCAAACAAGGAGGACTTGTGTTGCGTTGGGATAAACGTCGCTGATGTGCAGCGTGACAGAAGCGTCACCCCCGTGTTCTGACAGTGCGTCCTGCAGCGCGTGTTGGTCAGCATGTGTGCCGCAGGATGTTAGAAGCAAACAGGAGAGGGTGGCAGTGGTGAGTTTGGCGCGCATCTGGGTCCTTCTTCTCCGGCAGCGTAAGATTGTCGCCGAGTGTATCTGACCCCCTTTTCAAAGGAGTTGACAAACGTGACCGAAGCCACGGCACCCATGCGTACAGGCTACAAGCGAGTAATGCTGAAGCTTGGTGGTGAGATGTTTGGTGGCGGCAAGGTCGGCATTGACCCTGATGTGGTTGAAAGTGTGGCCAAGCAGATCGCGGAAGTTGCCCGTGGTGGCACCGAGATCGCCGTAGTGATCGGCGGCGGTAACTTCTTCCGTGGCGCGCAGCTGCAGCAGCGTGGCATGGACCGTGCACGCTCGGACTACATGGGCATGCTGGGCACCGTGATGAACTGCCTGGCGTTGCAGGACTTCCTGCAGCAGGAGGGCGTGGAATGCCGTGTGCAGACCGCGATCAACATGGCGCAGGTGGCGGAGCCGTACCTGCCGCTGCGCGCATCCCGCCACCTGGAGAAGGGCCGCGTGGTCATCTTCGGTGCAGGTATGGGTATGCCATACTTCTCCACCGACACTACGGCAGCACAGCGTGCGCTGGAGATCGGGTGTGACGTTCTGCTCATGGCTAAAGCTGTGGACGGTGTGTACTCCGATGACCCGCGCACGAACCCGGACGCTGAGCTCTTCAGTGAGATTTCTCCGCGTGAGGCACTGGAGAAGGACCTCAAGGTCGCTGACGCCACCGCGTTCAGCCTCTGCATGGACAACAAGATGCCGATCCTGGTGTTCAACCTGCTCAAGGAAGGCAATATTGCGCGGGCGGTTGCGGGGGAGCGCATCGGCACCCTCGTGAAGTAATGCTTATTCTCGCCGCGATGGCGGTGGGGGCGGTCATTCCCGCTCAAACCGCCGTGAATAGTCGGCTGCGCTTGAGCGTGGGTGCGCCGCTGCCAACGAGCTTCTACTCCTTCACCGTCGCTTTTCTGTGCGCGGTGTCCTTGGCCGTGGCCACGTCTGGGGTCCGCTGGGATTTTGCAGCCGCTGCTGCGGAACCCTGGTGGGTGTGGATCGGCGGTGTCATGGGCACCGTGTTCCTCACCGGCAACGTTGTGCTGTTTCCGCGACTGGGCAGTGTGGAAACAGTGGTCATACCGATCCTGGGGCAAGTGATCATGGCGTTGGTCATCGACCAGTTTGGCCTCTTCGGTTCCCCACAGACGGAAATCAGCGCGCTGCGTCTTCTCGGTGCGGTGGTGGTATTCGCTGGCATTCTGTGCATTCACGTCCTCCGTCGCAGCAACACAGGAGCCCACGCGGACGGTGGCCTCTTGTGGGGGTGGCGCGCCTTCGGCGTATTCATGGGTATGTGCTCCGCCACCCAAACCGCGGCCAATGGGTATCTGGGCACCGTCCTGGGAAGCTCCATTCAAGCGGGCGCCGTCAACCTTGTGGTCGGGGCAACTCTGCTGTTGCTCCTCAGCCTGACCTTCAGCTCTTCCCGCCGCGCGCTACTGTCCAGGATCGAGCCGGGCCCGTGGTGGATGTGGCTCGGCGGCGTTTTCGGCGCGATCTTCGTGGTGGGCATGGCTACTCTCGCACCGATCATCGGTACGGGCGCAACCGTCGTCGGCCAGCTTGCCGGCACCATCATGTGTGGTCAGCTCATCGAGCGCTTCGGTCTCTTCGGCAGCCCGAAGACCTTGCTGCAAACCAACCGCGTGCTCGGCCTCATCCTGGTCTTCCTGGGCGCGGTCTTAGTGCGCGCGCTTTAACGCCACTGACGCACAACCGGCTCAATGGCCTGCGCCAGCTGGAGCACCGTCGCATCATCCACGGTCAGTCCGCCTAGGTGAACAGGCCCCACTGCAACGGCAGGCCCGCCTGTGAGGTTGAACAAGGAACACCATGGCGTCCATTCGGTCTGCGCCATGAAACTGTCCTCCGGCGATAGGCCGGGGAAGTAGTTCACCGCGGGCGGGTCCGTCGCAATCGTCGGGGTCAGCAGCACATCCACGTCCCACTGCGCAGCCACATGCGTGGCCAAGCCCGCTGCTTGCTGCTGAGCCAGGGTGACATCGCCCGGGGTCAAGGCCCGTCCCTCACGGCGCAACCACGCCACATACTCACTGTCCGCCGGGTCCACGTCCACAAATTTATGTGTGATCAACGTACGGAAGTAGCCAAACGCACGCTCAGCGCCAGAGAACGGTTCAAGCACATGCTTTTCGACGCCCACTAGTTCCTCCAACACTTCCCCCGCACGCTCCACCACCGCGATGCGCTTCTCATCCACGGGTGCGCCGGGGGTGAAGAGGGGGGAGGTGCAGATGCCGAGGCGGAGACGTCGAAAAGCATTCTTGCGAAGCCCATGAAGAGTGAGTTGATCTGCGACCGTTTGGGTTAAGAACCCGTCGACCGTGCCTCTGCCGGAAGGCTTGAAACCCACCACTTCACACGCGGCGGCGGGCACGCGGAGGGAGCCGCCCGCATCGCTGCCATGCGCCGCGCGATGCAGGCCTTCAGCAACAACAACCGCGGCACCCGAGGAAGAACCACCCGGCGTAGCACCTGGATATGCCGGGGACGCAAGCTCAGGCACGCGCTCCGCGTACACCGTGGCACCCAATTCCGCGGTGACGGTCTTGCCATTGATGGCCGCGCCCTGGTGTTGCAGCTTGCTGAGAAACGGCGATGTCGTGCGTGCTACGTACTCGCGCGCGGGGTTCCCCATCGTGGTGGGCATACCCGCAACATCCGACAAATCCTTCGCAGGAATCACCCAACCCGCCAGCCGGCCAGCCGTCTGGGGGCGGACAGAATCGTCGAGGTAAGTAAAAGCAGGATGCATCGTGGAGATCAGTGTAGAAGTGGCTGCTAAGTTAGTACACGACAACGGCGCGCACAACGCGCGCGATGAAAGGATGAACACCCCCCATGATCGACGACGTACTGCTTGACGCCGAAGAGCGCATGACCAACTCTGTAGAGCACACCCGCTCCGAGCTGGTCACCATCCGCACTGGCCGCGCGAACCCCGCCATGTTCAACGGTGTCATGGCTGATTTCTACGGCGCACCCACCCCGATCAACCAGATGGCCACCATCTCCGTGCCGGAGCCTCGCATGCTGTTGATCAAGCCGTTCGACCCGTCCACGATGGGTGAGATTGAGAACGCTATCCGCAACTCCGACCTCGGCGTGAACCCGACCGATGACGGCCACGTGATCCGCGTGACCATCCCGCAGCTCACCGAAGAGCGCCGCCGTGACCTGGTCAAGCAGGCCAAGGCCAAGGGTGAGGACGGCAAGATTGCCATCCGCAACGTCCGCCGCTCCGGCATGGAAGCCCTGAAGAAGATTCAGAAGGACGGTGACGCAGGCGAGGACGAAGTCACCGCAGCTGAGAAGGAACTGGACAAGACCACCGCCAAGTACGTGGAGCAAATCGATGACCTAGTGGGCAAGAAGGAAGCAGAGCTCCTCGAGGTCTAAATTCCGTGACGGACAATCCTTCAAACCAACACCAGCGCCGGGTTCACCTGCCAAAGCCGAAAAACTCGGCGGGCCGGAACCTGCCCGTGGCCATTGCCACGAGCGTGGTGCTCATCGCCTTGGTGCTCGTGGCCACCTACGTGGGACCTGTCATGTGGTACCCCGTGGTTAGCGTTGCGGCTGCGCTGGCGATGTGGGAGACATTCACCCGGCTACGTGAACACGGCTTTGGCGTGTACCGGTTTGCCAGCATCGTGCTGGGCATATGCATGATTGTGTCCACGTGGCCTTTCGGCTATACGGGCCTGCTGGCTACGTTCACCGTGAGTGTTCTGGCGCTCATGTTTGCGCGCCTGTTCTTCCACGGCCCGGACACCGCGCCGCGCAATTACGTGCGTGATACAGCGGTGAACATTTTTGTCCTCGTGTGGATCGGCATGTTCGGCGCCTTTGCCGCCATGATTTCCCGCCTGGAGGCGCCGGGGGTCACGGGCGGATTCTTCATCATCACGTTCATCGCATGCGTGGTGGCCTCCGATGTGGGTGGTTATACCGCCGGTGTTCTCTTCGGTTCCCACCCAATGGCGCCGGCGGTGAGCCCGAAGAAATCCTGGGAAGGCTTCGCCGGCTCGGTGCTCTTCGGCGCAGTGACGGGTGTACTCACGGGCATGTACCTGCTGGGCACGCAGTGGTGGGCAGGACTCGTCTTCGGCCTGGGCATCGTCGTGTGCGCCACCTTGGGGGACCTAGTGGAAAGCCAATTCAAACGCGAACTGGGCATCAAGGACATGTCTGCGATCCTGCCCGGACACGGCGGCATGATGGACCGGGTTGACGGCATCCTGCCCGCGGCTGCAGCAACGTGGCTGCTGATGAACGTCGTCGTGCTGTAAAAATTGGCTATGACGTAGCAAACCAGGCACAATGGGCCACGTCATGAGTGATTTTCCAAAGATCCAGTTGCTGGCCCCCAAGCGCGGCATGCCGCCGAAGCACTTCGCGGACCTGACCGTCGAAGAACGCATTACCGCGCTCGGGGAGCTTGGCCTGCCCAAGTTCCGCGCCGACCAGATCGCGCGCCACTACTACGGCCGCTATGAGGCGGACCCGTCCACGATGACGGATCTGCCCGCGGCCCAGCGTGAGACAGTCAAGGAAGCACTGTTCCCGCGCCTGCTCACCCCCGTACGCAAGGTGGAGACTGATAACGGTGACACCACCAAGACCCTGTGGCGACTTCACGACGGAATCCTGCTGGAGTCCGTCCTCATGCGCTACCCAGGCCGCGCGACCCTGTGCATCTCATCCCAGGCCGGTTGCGGCATGGCGTGCCCGTTTTGCGCCACCGGCCAGGGTGGGTTGGACCGTAATTTGTCCACAGCGGAGATCGTGGACCAGGTGCGCGAAGCAGCCGCCATGATGGAGGCCGAAGGTAGCCGCCTGACCAATGTCGTGTTCATGGGTATGGGGGAGCCGCTGGCCAACTACAACCGCGTGGTGCAAGCGGTGCGCCAGATCATCTCGCCCGCGCCGGAAGGCTTTGGCATTTCGCAGCGCAACGTCACCGTGTCCACAGTGGGGTTGGCGCCCGCGATCCGCAAACTCGCGGACGAAGGCTTCAACGTCACCCTCGCCGTGTCCCTACACACGCCTGACGACGAACTCCGCGACACCCTCGTCCCCATGAACAACCGCTTCTCTGTTGCCGACGTCTTGGACGCCGCCCGATACTTCGCGGACCAAACCGGCCGTCGCGTGTCCATCGAGTACGCGCTTATCCGCGACATCAATGACCATGACTTCCGTGCGGACATGCTGGGCAAAAAGCTTCACGACGCTTTAGGTCCCCTCGTCCACGTCAACCTCATCCCCCTGAACCCCACCCCTGGCTCGAAGTGGGATGCGTCCCCGCGTGAGCGCCAAGACGAGTTCGTCCGACGCGTCATCGCCCAGGGTGTGCCGTGCACGGTGCGTGACACCAAGGGCCAGGAAATCGCCGCGGCGTGCGGCCAGCTCGCCGCCGATGAAAAGGCAGAGGCTTAACTTCTTCAGAGCAGAACAAACCCCAGCCAGCATTTGCTGACTGGGGCTGAAGCTTTGCCTGAGGGAGCTAGCGAACTAGTTGCTGAGCTCGTGGCGGCCCTGGGATGCGCGGAATGCCTCCGGCTCGATGTTGAGGGCGCGTAGCTGGCTGTCGGTGAGCTCAGCGTACGGGCCGGTCATGGTGCGCTGGAGCTCGGTCCAGTCCTTCTCCACGTAGCCGACCGGCTGGTTGAAGGCGGTGACGGTGCGCACCTGGGAGAGTTCCGGACGGATGGCAAACAGCACGAGGCCGAGAGCGATGAGGACAGCCAGTGCGATGAGCCAGATGGTCTCAACATGGCCCTGGTGGTTGCCGAAGTTGTAGGCAATGAGGAAAGCCACGGACACCCAGCCAGCGATCTGGATGGTCTTCGGGGTCAGTTCAGACCAGCCCCACTTGGCGGAAGGCACATCAGCCTCGGAAACACCGTTGTAGACCTGGGGTGCGTCATCCTTAGCGCTCACAGCAAACTCCTTGACACGGGTTAGGGAAAAGAGTCAATGCACCTATTTTGGCATACGTGGTGCTGTGTTTTCGATTCATCCCCCCGAAACATGTTGCGCGCGTGCATTTAGTAACACCGTGGTGACTATCGGGTAACGCGATGGTGAGTATCGAGTAACACTGCAGTT